>JAKVCB010000314.1 GCA_022448345.1 Pirellulales bacterium | reverse complement strand
CTCCCAGCCAGACGTAACCCATCTGCTTTCATTGGCAAACTACGCCCTGCCGGCCCTCTCGCATCACACCTTCGGTTTCGACGGCATGTCTTTACAGGCAATCGTCGCGTAGAATGGGGGCCTCCTCGGAGAGAATTGGGTGAACGCCCGTGTTGCCTGATGGCAAAACGAGAGGAAAGTCCGGGCACCAAAGGACAGGGTGGTGGGTAACTCCCACCGACCGTGAGGTCAGGGAAAGTGCCACAGAAAAGATACCGCCTACGGGGAGCCCCGTTGTAAGCCCGAGTTCTACACAGGCTCGGCTGCGCAGAACTCGGCTCCCCCGGTAAGGGTGAAAAGGTGCGGTAAGAGCGCACCGCAGGCGGGGTGACTCGCCTGGCTTGGTAAACCCCACCCGGTGCAAGGCCAAACAGGGAGCATGAGTTGGTCCGACTCGCTACGACTCCCGGGTAGGCCGCTAGAGGCGGCGGGCAACCGTCGTCGTAGAGGAATGTTCACCACCGCGCCGTGGCCCTAAGGGGTCCGGCATGGGACAGAACCCGGCTTATCGATTCTCTCCGGGGATTTCTCATCGCTAGCCGGCGAGCCCCAGCCATCCCTATCAGGAACGACTGGGCTCGCGAGCTGCTAGCTAAACTTAGAACGAGGACGGGTTGAAAGAACCATTCCCCAGAGAACTACCGAGCGACCCCTGGCCCAACGGTTGCGGAGTCGGAGCCGGAGCTGGTGCTACCGGCTGCGTACGACGGGTTGGCGAAGTAGCCCGCTCACTGGGGATCTTGTCCTGCTCAATCACCTGCAACAATTTGGAGATGCAGAGCTTATTCATGCTGGTATGGAGGTCATGTGCCTCGGTTTTTAAGTACTCGTGCATACTGCGAGGAAGCCGAACCGTAATCACCCGGGTTGGCTCTGACTCGGCATCAGCGGCAGTCCGCTTCCCGCGAAGCTGGACGATCCATTGCTGAATCTGGTCGTACTCCGCACTTTGCTCGAAACTGATTAGTTCCTCCAGGCTGGGGAAGGTCTGGCGAACCAAGCCCTCCACACCCAGGAGTTCCCTAAAGTAGGTCACCCAATCAGGGTCCTGCTGGTACAGCTGTCGGGCTCGCTCAAGAACGCTTTGAAACTTTTCCGTAGGTTGATTTAACACGGCTTTGTCTCCTTCCAGTCGTGCGTGTTCGGGAGGGCGTAACACCACCTCTGGCGTCACTGAACACTTCCATTCTTCCTGAGGGTCAAACACATTCACCGATATCCTTGCACTGCTTGCAGTTACGGCAATTCAGCCCGGATGCCTAATATCGGGCACCCACTGCCTGTGTCGCAGGCCCTCTCGGTGTGCCCATTTTGTAGGCAGCGCGACCTTTCCCATTCACCAGGGTGTCCTGCTCGAATTACCAAAAATATTGTCCGGGTGGGAAGGCCAATTGACCGGTACTCCCCGCCACAATCGCCAAAATCAATCCTGGCAGCGATTAATCCCAGAAAACTGGGGCCGATTTTGCTTCGCCCCCGCTCCACTTATTGACCCCCAACCCGCGAAAACCGAAAATCGGCGTAGAACGGGTCGAGTCCACATGGCTCCAACCGCCAGCCAGCCCATCCCGGCTGCCTTAGTCAAGAAAAATTGATTTCAAACGAAAGATGAAACATGAGCCAAGTTATTACCGGCCAGCCGATCCAAATGCAGTCCGGCAACCTCGTGGTCCCCAACGAGCCGATTATTCCATTTATCGAAGGTGACGGAACTGGCCCCGATATTTGGCGGGCCAGCCACGCCGTGTTCGACGCGGCGATCGAGAAGGCCTATGGAGGCGAAAGAAGAATTGCCTGGAAGGAAGTACTGGCTGGCCAGAAATCGTTTGATGCAACCGGCGACTGGCTACCGGAAGAAACGCTAGCAGCGTTCCGCGAGTACCTGGTCGGGATCAAGGGACCGCTTACGACTCCGGTCGGGGGTGGAATCCGCAGCCTAAACGTCGCGCTACGGCAAATTCTCGACCTTTACGTTTGCTTGCGGCCCGTCCAATATTTTCAGGGAGTCCCTACTCCCGTTCGACAACCGGAACTGACAAACATGGTCATCTTTCGGGAAAATAGCGAGGACATTTACGCCGGCATTGAGTTTGAGCGAGGGACCGAGGACTGCGACCGCTTCCAACAACTCTGTTCTGAAGCCTTTCCAGAACGATGGAAAAAAGTTCGCTTTCCGGCAACATCAGGGTTTGGCATCAAGCCAGTCAGCCAAGAAGGAACCGAACGACTGGTCCGATCGGCGATTCGATACGCGATTGAAAATGACCAGTCGTCGGTAACCCTGGTCCACAAAGGCAATATCATGAAATTCACCGAAGGTGCTTTTCGTGACTGGGGCTATCAGTGTGCCGCGAACGAATTTGGTGCTGAACCGCTTGACGGTGGCCCCTGGCACCAATTCCTGTCCCCCAAGACAGGCAAACCAATAGTCATCAAGGATGTTATTGCCGATGCGATGCTGCAACAAATTCTTACCAGACCAGCCGAGTACGATGTGATTGCAACATTGAACCTCAATGGCGATTACATCAGCGATGCGTTGGCAGCCTGTGTAGGTGGCATCGGAATTGCCCCTGGTGGGAATATCAACTACGAAACCGGGCATGCCATCT
>JAKVCB010000313.1 GCA_022448345.1 Pirellulales bacterium | reverse complement strand
AGGAAGGCCCAGCCGTCGATCACGAAGTCGCCAGCTTTGTGCTCTCGCGGTTAAAATAAAGGGCCTATTTTCTCAGGCGACCCTCGCGATCGGCCTGCCAGATTTCCCCCGTCTCCGGTTCGAGAGCCGTGAGCCATCCTGTACCGTGGCAGTAAGTGTCAATGCAAACCAGGTAACCGAGGTCAAGTATTTCTCCCTTTTTTTGAGACGAGTGGCCCACGATCGCTGTTTTGCCAGAACAGTGCGGCCCAGGCACTACCTCGCGAAGCGACTGCCAGCGAAAAACATCCCAGCATTGGGCCAACAAGGGGACCTCTTCGTCGTAATTAGCATGAATAAAAAAATGGTGGTTTGTCTCAAAAAAATCTCGCCAGCCCTTGATGAATTCTACATGTTCCGACCACACTGCCTCGGGATGTCCAACTCCTTCGTAAGAGTCGAGGGTCTCTTTTCCACCACACTGGAGCCAATCATCCGCTTGGGTGCGCCCCTCCAGAAAACGGACCATCATCTCTTCATGATTCCCCAGGATCGGTACGACGCAGCACTTTTCTTTCAGGCCAATAAGTTCCGAAATCACCTCCCGACTTCCTGGTCCGTGATCCACACAATCCCCAAGAAAAACGAGCGTATCCTGCTGGGTCGGCTGAATTTCCCCAAGCAAGGCCCTGAGCGACCTCACACACCCATGAACGTCGCCAAAAGCAATGACGCGTTTATGCATAAAACATCTGCAACTTCAGGGGCTCTGGAACGAAGGCTACTAGCGATTCCATCCATCGCATGGCACGGTTCCTTGAATTTTCTTACGAGTTGCGGTTTCCCGGCTACACGCGACATTATCCCCCACAGCCGAACATCACGCAACGCCACAAAACGATGGAGAAGCCTGCGTTGACAGCAAACTTTGGAGCGATACGATAGACAAAACACATTTGCAGCGCCAGAATTTTTCCCCCAATCGATCGTGTGACGGATTGACCCGTCAATCACTTAACAAGGAGACCTATCACGATGCAGCGCGAACCGATTACTCAATTGGAGCTAGCCCGCGCGGGAACTTTATCCTCGGCGATGCAAACGGTTGCCGAACGCGAAAATCTTCTCCCCGAAACGATCCTGCAGGAAGTTGCTGCTGGCCGAATGGTTATTCCGGCCAACACCGTTCACCTGGCTGGTCGACTGGAGCCAATGTGCATCGGGATTGCAGCCAAGTGCAAGGTCAATGCCAATATCGGAAACTCGGCCGTCACAAGCGATGAAGAAGGCGAACTGGACAAACTTCACACAGCCGTTCATTTCGGCGCTGACACTGTCATGGACTTGTCTACAGGACGGGACATTGATCGCATCCGTGCCGCCATCATTGCAGCCTCCCCTGTACCCATTGGCACTGTGCCGATTTACCAGATGCTGGAAGAACTGGGCGGCGACATAGAAGAAATGAAACCCCAACATTTTCTCGACATGGTTGAACATCAAGCCAAACAGGGTGTCGATTACATGACGGTTCACTGTGGAGTCATGCTCGAACACCTCAACCTCACGATGAATCGTGTGACTGGTATTGTAAGTCGGGGAGGTTCATTAATTGCCAAATGGATGATGGCTCACCGCAAACAAAACCCGCTCTACACACACTTCGACGACTTGTGTGAAATCATGCGCCAGTACGACGTCACTTGGAGTCTCGGCGATGGCTTGCGGCCCGGTTCCATAGCGGATGCGAGCGACGATGCCCAATTTGCGGAACTCGACGTGCTTGGCGAACTCACTCGTCGCGGCCAGGAACTTGGCACTCAGGTCATGGTGGAAGGTCCCGGGCATATTCCCATCGATCAAATCGAAATGAACGTAAAAAAACAGATCGATATCTGCCAGGGAGCACCATTCTACGTGCTTGGACCGCTCGTTACCGATATCGCTCCAGGCTATGACCACATGACCAGTTGTATTGGTGCCGCGATGGCTGGATGGCATGGTGCCGCGATGCTCTGTTATGTCACCCCCAAAGAGCACCTGGGACTGCCCGAAAAAGAAGATGTGAAACAAGGCATGATTGCCTACAAGATTGCTGCCCATGCTGCGGATGTGGCCCGCCATCGAACAGGAGCTCAAGATCGCGACGACGCACTCAGCAAGGCTCGTTTCGAGTTCGACTGGAACGAGCAGTTTCGTCTGGCATTGGATCCCGAAACGGCCCGCAGGTATCACGATGAAACTTTGCCGCAGGACACTTTCAAAAGCGCAAATTTTTGTAGTATGTGCGGTCCTAAATACTGCTCCATGAAAATCACCCAGGATATACGCGATATGGCAGGCCGCGACGAACTCGTCGAGATCAAACCCGCTGAAACGACACACTGAAAGCCAAACCAGTCACTCGAAACCCTACGAGGACCGTCGGCCATGAATCGCTTTGCCATTTTGTGTAGTTGCGGGCTGCTGCTTGGCTGCACCCAGCAATCCGAAGCCCCCCCCACTTCAAACATCTCTACCAAGCATTCCGAGGGCAACCCTTCGCCGCAAGGCACCCTGGTTGCATTTAATATCGACGGTGCACCGACGGTCGAATTCGAGGTTCCCGCGATGATGTGCCCGGAGGGATGTGTGCCAAAGGTTCGCGAAGCATTTGCAGAACAACCGGGGGTGAAGGATG
>JAKVCB010000312.1 GCA_022448345.1 Pirellulales bacterium | reverse complement strand
CCGCCGTATCGGCATAAGGCGTGATGATCTCTTTCCCGGGGATCAATTCGACTTTACCAAAGGACCCATCGAGCGAAGCCCGCTTTACGTAAAACAGATCACGGTGCGTTTGAATCCCGTCCTCTGCGCCATTGAAGAGCCGCTCGGAATGAAAAACAAGTGTCTTGCCATCAGCAGTGATCGACGGGCCCGAATCGAGATATGGACTGTTAATCTTCGGTCCCAGATTTTCCACGATAGTCCACGGACCTTCGGGTGTTTCGCGCCGAACACGATAAAGATCCCGGTCCCGTGAACCAACCCGCTCGGAGGAAAAAAACATTTCGAGCCCGTTGCTGGTCATCTCAGGATTAAACTCGCCTGCTGGCGAATTGACCGGTTGCCCCATATTGGTGGCCGTCAACTTGGTATCATCCGTTTCGAAAATGATTTCTTTGGCATCCACCTGCTCGTTTTTGTTGAATTCGGACGAGGGCTTACAGGCGAGGCCGCTCAATACGAATGCTAACAAAACAATCCCTGCGACAGGTAACAAACCACCCTGGCCTGCAATACGAAACATATGTCTTCTACCTTCTATCATCCAACATCCAAGAATCATTGATCATAGTGTACGAAACTGACCGAAAACCAAAAAACTGCAGTGTCTTCACCATTGGGCCATCGGCCACACGCTCTAGGAGTTGAGGGTTATCCGCTTTGTTGCGTTGCCACCCGACGTTTGTATCGGCGGCGCTTCATTTGCTTTTGGAACAGTTCCGTCAACGCCAAGTGCGAGCGTTCCCAGCAGGTTGCGGTGCGAGGATTGTCGTTCGTGAGTCGATAACCAAGCTGTTGTAATAACGCACCGGCTTCCGATTCGAACAATTCGATCTGACGAGGTGTCAACTTGTCCCGCCAGGCATCGATCCGCGAGGCATCAGGAGGATGTCCCACCAACTCGTGCTGCCCTTGCGTGTAACTCGGGACGGCAAACTCTCCCCCTTCGGCAACCTTGTGGCTGAAATGAAGGTCGAGCTGTTGGCAGAGTTGGGCAAGCGTTTCCTGAGGCTCGCGAACCAGGTCTTCGTAGCCGACGCGGACGACCCGGTCGGCATGTTGTTGTTCGGCATTCAAACTGTGTTCGACGTTGGTCTGCCAAAAATGTGCTGCCTTGAGCACGGTATTCGGTCCCCAGTCGAGTGGAAAGAGCGAAGCCGCAACGGCACGACCATCGCGGACGATGTGGACGAAGCGCGCTTCCGGAAAATGATGGACCAGGTCGTCGAAGATGCGAAAATTTTGCGGGTCGTGATCAATCCAGACCTGGGGGGCGGCGGGACCTTCGTGTTGCTGAGAATAATGTGTGACCACCCACTCAAGTAGCCCGCGAAACGTGGTCGGCCCATTGTCTTCCGGCGAAGGCAGCTGTGGTAGCTTCGTCGTCCAACTGCAGAAGCGATCGTGCGCGGTAATCATCTCGAGCGCTGCGGCAATGAGCCGTCCTACGGGATCGCCAAGCCAGTCAAGTTCGCGGAATATTTTGGCTTTGAATTGTGACTCAGGAGTAGTGATCGCACCAACAGTACCTCCCAAAAGAGAGCCCAGCAGCGTGGTACCGCTACGGTCGCATCCGCCAATGAAGATAGGTCGCATGGCGTGACTCGAAGGAGGAATGGGCTTCGAAATTCGGCTGGCATTCTTCACAACGACGGGCGGTAAGACAACCGCCAATTCGCCATTCTACCGATATTCCGGACGTAGATATTGGACTCACACCCAGAAGATTCGGTATTCGATAGGGTGGATCCGCTGAAATTGGCGACCAGGCTAAACCCGTAGACAGATGGTAAAAATCCGATGTTCTGGAGCATATTGGTCACCGCACTGGCCGAGGTGGAACGATTTGAGGACGCGTTTTATGCTGCGCAAAGGGCCATTTCGTTGGCAAAACCCCCCAAAAAAACAATCTGCTTCCGAATTCCTGGTTAGGCTTTGTACCCCCGGCCCCAGAGACAATCTAGCCTTTTGGTCCAGCTGGAGCGTAGCGAAAGTTGGAATAAAAGGCTGATTAAGGAAAGATACTGACTTAAGTTCTGATTTCTTTTCTGGGAGCAGATCATCGGTATATAGCTAAATTCCCTGCTTTTTTGAGAATCTGAGCGAAAATCAAATTTACTATCACTTGTTTAGTAATCCATTCTATAGGATATTGTGCTGGTCGTAATGCAGGCCGAAACACCGTGTTTTCGGGCAACGCGGCAGATCACTTTTTGAGGAATTTTTTAAAATGGCTGAAGGTACCATCAAACGACTGACGGACAAGGGCTTCGGATTTATCGACACCGGAACGAGCCAGGACATGTTTTTTCACTCTTCAAACGTCGAGGGAGTGAGTTATGAAGAACTTCAGGAGGGACAACGAGTGTCCTACACCGAAGGACATGGACCGAAAGGCCCAAGGGCAGAAAACGTCACGCCTATTTAACATAGCCAGGCAGCTACATCCATCGTCACTCTCATCCAACAGATGGGATGAGAGTGGCTAGGATGGTGACGAAAACAGCCAATAATTCATTCCAGTCACAGATGGACTAAGAGACTTCGCAATGGCTCGGTAGCTACACGATCGAACAAACGCCTCGTGCTAAAGGGTCGTCCATCTTACCAGGGTATTGGGATGCGTGCAG
>JAKVCB010000311.1 GCA_022448345.1 Pirellulales bacterium | reverse complement strand
TCACCCAGGGAGGGGATACGATTCGACTGGCACCGGGAGATTCGGGCACTCCCGGAACGATCCCGATGGATGCAACCGGCTTCGGCCTGGGTAACACGTTTATCTCGACCACGTTTTTTCAGGACTTCGTTGAAGACAACCTGACGATCGTCACCGGGTCTGGCGGCTTGACGGCTGACTACAATAACGATGGAGCGGTCGATGCGGCCGACTATACCCTTTGGGCCGACGTCGTGGGCACCCAAACAGCACTGGCAAACGACCCAACCGGTGGCACCATTGGCCTGGCACAGTACAACCAATGGGTCAGTAATTTTGGCCTCTCCGGCAGTTCAGCGGCAGCCGTCCCTGAGCCAACAGCCCTGTTGCTACTGGCAGGCCTCTTGCCGCTGGTCGGCCTGGTTCGCCGACGTTGATTCCCTGGGCGTGGCGGCTACTTTCGCTTTCTAAAAGAAGCGGCTATCCAGGCTTCAAAACGACAGTCTCACCGATTCTTACCAGGGTCGTACTCCCAGATCCGTTTGGTACAATCGAGTCGATCCATTGCTTTACCCTGGACGGTACGTAGCATCGCCACCATCGACCATCATGAAGATTGCGCCTATCCTTCCGCGTTTGCTTGACTGGGGATCCCTGCGTCGTCGGCCGGGAGGAGCCCGGTCACCACGACCCGATGTCGAACAAAACCTCAGCCGCCCTGTTCCATCCTCGCGCGGCTGGACGGCTGTTGAAGTCGTCGTCGTGGTCATCTTAATCGGAATTTTTCTGGCACTGCTTCTGCCAGCCTTGCAATCCTCCCGAGAGTCACAACGGTTGGCCTTTTGCACCGATAAAATGCGCCGTTTGCTTGCCGCGGTTCACAGTTACGAGATAGTCGAGCAGAATTTTCCGCCCGGCACCGTCAATGATACGGGACCAATCGAAAACCTTCCCCAAGGCAAACATATCAGTTGGATCGCGAGGCTGTTACCACACATCGACCAGCAAGAGGCCTACGAAAACCTTGATTTGTCGGCGAGCGCTTATGCCCCGATCAACTATACGACCCGCCAGTTGACAATCCGGGCACTGATTTGCCCTACCGAGGTGAACTTGATGATGGGTCTCTCAAGTTACACAGCCAGTCACCATGATCGAGAAGCACCGATTGCATCGGATAACAACGGCGTTTTTTTCCTGAATGATGCTCTCTCCTACGATGACCTGGAAGATGGAGCCGCTTACACGATTTTTTTGGGGGAGAAGTGCACCGATGTGCTGCATGATCTTGGCTGGCTGTCCGGGACGCCAGGAACCTTGCGGAATGCGGGCCTGGCATTGAGTCACCAACGCTACCAGGGGGGAGCCGACAAAAATTTTGCCCCCTGGTTAGAAATCAATGCCGTCGAGGAAGGGAACCCCGACTTATTGGCCTGTCGTCTTCAAGGAGGCAATCCCGAGGAACCTTTTTACGTGGGTGGCTTTGGGAGCTATCACCCGTCTGGAGCCAATTTTGCCATGGGAGATGGGGCCGTAAAATTCCTGACCAACGACATTTCGATGAAGCTGTTGAGCCAACTTGCCAACCGTTACGACGGCAAAGCAGTACGTGCCGAGGACGGCCCATAACCGAGACGTCCTGCTGGCGCTAGAGTCGCCTCCCGTCAGGACGAAGCAGGCTTGAGCCACCACGCCGCAGTTTTTTCATGCTGGGATTTACATTCTACCCACACCAAAAAAACGAGCGGGCCCCCAACGGGTTCCCGCTCGTCGACTTTTCTGCATGCTACCGGTCCGCAGCAAACCATTCTTTTTTTGCATCAACTGCGGCGCCGAACCACTCCACTTACCAACCCACAGGCGAATGCCACTAGCGTTAGCGTGGCAGGTTCTGGAGTAGGGTCCGAAACCATCTCTCCAGTGCCGCCCGCAACGAAGGACTCAATGACCTGACCGTCATCCACCAGCGACGACACCTGGGTTGAAAACGAGATGACCATCGGATCGCTCGGCTGCAGACCACCCGGCAGTGACGCTGCGTTTGCCATACCGACCCCCGCCAGAAATACAAAGCCAAAAGAATTATTGATCTCGTCGAAAACGACATCGATCCCGTTTTCCAGATCCACATCCAAAAACCAACCATCGAAGCCCACGTTGAAATGGCCGTTCGAAGCAGTTGCCGAACCACCCCCTGAGGCAATCGGACTCATGTTGTTGATTTCAAGATCCGCCGACAGGTCACTGGCAAATACGACTGGCTCCTCTCCAAAGGCCTGAAACACGACCGACGTCAGTGCGCCAGAGCCATCTCCATTGAGGCCCACATCAGTAATCTGTTGCGAAGTGCTGTCGTATTGGATATCGAGCCCGGTGAACTCGATTGCGATCGGTAAAGCTGAAGCCGGAGTAACGATCGTACAAGATAGTGATGCCGCCACACAAATAGCAGCGAAGGTTCTTCTGTTCCAGTCCAACATCGGTTCATGGCCTCCAAAGATAAAACATGGGTTCAACCTGTTCCAATCAGCGGCCACTTGATGGCCACCGACAAAATGCCCTTAGCTTCTCCTGAATTTTTTCTCTTGCAAATTACTTGCATTAGCCATGCTTCCCCAACCCGCTACTGGTTTTTGCAAAACGGGCTTTTCTCTCGGTAACCCCTGTCATCCCAATGGCAATCCGAGATTGCGATTT
>JAKVCB010000310.1 GCA_022448345.1 Pirellulales bacterium | reverse complement strand
CCTCCGACGTCATCGTCGACCACATCAAGACCCACGGGTCAGCTAGTCACATCTCGACCGATGACATCATCCACATGACCCAGGCCAAAGTCGACTCACGTGTCATTAAGGCAATGCAGACTCACTATTCAGATTCCCGCGCCGCTCCCAGGCGAATTCCGTCGCGCACCACGCACGTGGAACACCATTACGTCTCGCCACCGCCACCGCTCTACTACCGGCGACCGGTTCCCTATCGTCGGGGTGTCGGCTGGGGATTCTCGTTCGGCAACTAGCAACCGAGCTCGTCTCTAATGGGACGCGATGGCTCTCTCAACAGCCTGGCCCATATCTGCAGGACTCTGGGCGACCTCGATCCCAGCCCCTTCAAGGGCCGCGATCTTTTCCTCAGCTGTCCCTTTACCACCGGAGATAATCGCACCTGCGTGCCCCATTCGTTTCCCTGGAGGCGCTGTGCGGCCAGCGATAAAGGCGGCAACCGGTTTGGTCACATGATCAGCAACATATGCTGCTGCCTCTTCTTCGGCCGAACCGCCAATTTCGCCAATCATCAAGATTGCCTCCGTCTGATCATCTGCCTCATAAAGCTTTAAGAGGTCGATAAACGACGTGCCAACGATTGGGTCTCCCCCCAAACCGACACAGGTTGACTGGCCGAGCCCAAGGTTACTGGTCTGCCAGACCGCCTCATAGGTAAGCGTACCACTGCGGCTCATAACCCCAACCTTTCCCTTTTGGTGGATGTAGCCGGGCATAATGCCCATTTTGCATTCCTCGGGGGTAATCAGGCCCGGGCAGTTAGGCCCGATCAAAGTCGCGCCCTTCTCCTTAACAGTTTCGTAAACATGGATCATATCTCTTACCGGCACACCCTCGGTGATGGCCGCGATCACAGGTATTCCCGCGTCGACTGCTTCGAGAATCGCATCCGCAGTAAATGGGGCTGGCACAAAAATCATCGTGGCGTTCGCACCGGTCTGGGCAACAGCTTCCTCAACCGTATCGAAAACTGGCAGACCATCCACCGTCTGACCGCCTTTACCAGGGGTAACGCCCCCAACCATTTTCGTACCGTATTCCAGGCAACCCTTGGTATGGAATCCACCGGCTCCACCGGTGATCCCCTGGCAAATCACTTTGGTTTCTTGATTAATTAAGATACTCATATCAATCACTAGCTCTTTGTTAAATGGTTTCTCAGTCTAACTACCTGGTTCACTTCCCTTGCGAAGCGGCTTGCACAACTTTTTCGGCGGCGTCTGTCAGGTCCATCGCCGAAATGATGTCGACGTCACTCTCTTCCAACAAGCGACGCCCTTCCTCCACTTCGGTGCCCTCCAATCGGACCACCAGTGGAACATTGAAGCCAACCTCCTTGGAAGCCTCCAGAATCGCCTGTGCAATCGTAGTGCAACGTGCGATCCCGCCAAAAATATTCACCAGAACTGCTTTCACACTGGGGTCGTCAAGCAGGATACGAAAGGCCTCCGTTACTTGCTCCGTGTTTGCACCGCCACCCACGTCGAGAAAATTAGCCGGCTCACCGCCATGCAGCTTGATGATATCCATCGTGCTCATAGCCAAACCGGCACCATTGACCAGGCAGCCGATATTGCCATCCAAGTTCACATAGCTAAGACCTGCATTGCCCGCCCGCACTTCCGCTGCGTCTTCTTCAGCCAAGTCTCGCCATTCGGTCAGCGCCGGGTGTCGGAACAGAGCGTTATCATCGAAGGTAACCTTGCCATCCAAGGCAACAACCTTACCTTCCGAGTCAATGACCATCGGATTGACTTCAACCAGGCTGCAGTCGTTATCAGCATACATACGGCACATCGCCCTCATGAACGCATCCGCAGACCGCACGGTCTTGCCCGTAATGCCTAACTTTGCGCACAGCTTCCGGACCTGGTACGACTGCAGACCGACGTCCGGATGAAAGTATTCCTTGTGAATTAATTCGGGGGTTTCCGCAGCGACCTTTTCAATTTCAACGCCACCCTCGGCTGAGGTCATCAGGACCGGCATCGACTTCGCACGGTCGAGCACAATACCCAAGTAAAGTTCCGTGGCAATATCACAGCCTGCTTCCACCAGGACCTGGCGAACTTCTTGGCCGTCGGGTCCGGTCTGGATCGTGACCAATTTATTCCCGAGAATATTCCCTGCAACTTCTGCAGCTTCCTCTGCACTACGAACCAGTTGAACACCATGCTGCTCAGGAACCTCCATCATCGTCCCTTTGCCACGTCCACCCGCGTGAATTTGAGCCTTCACAACGGCCACCTCGCCTCCCAGCTCGGTATAAGCTGCCGACGCCTCCTCGGGCGTCCGAGCTACGCGGTTCTCTAGAACGGGCACCTGGGCGTCCCGAAACAACTGCTTTGCTTGAAATTCATGAATTTTCATGGAGCTTCACTCGCGACAATTAAAATAAGTCAATTGAAAATGGACCGTTAAGATGGTCACAATACCACCGTCACGCATTCCTTCAAAGCACCTAACGTATCGCAAAAAACGAAAACGGCAAGCCAGCGCCAGAGAAGGCACGAACGAGACGGGCCCCAGCCACGGGACCCAGCTAACCAAAGTGGCCTGAACGGACCAAGAAGCTGCTACCTGCAGGGGGCAAGATCAACGCCTAAGGTGCCCACCATATCTGCAGGATCTCCAACCTG
>JAKVCB010000031.1:14695-31483 GCA_022448345.1 Pirellulales bacterium | reverse complement strand
CCTCGACAAGATTCCTGAGCCCACCCCGGACGATGTGCGCATGCGGTGCCGGCGGGCCCCAATGTTGAGTGCAGATCGGTGGCGTTTCTTTACCCGGTTTGGTGTGGGGATGATCACGCTTGTTCTCTTTTATTGCTTCCTTACCGCCTATCGAGACTTTAGAGATCTCTATGGGCAGGAAATTTTTACCGACCTCGGTTATGGCGACACTCCGGGTATTTTTTCTATGACCGAGTTGCCTGTAGCTTTTGGGGTGATGTTGGCCCTGGCACTGCTCAATACGGTTCGAAATCCACGGGCAGGGACGGCTGCCGTCTTCGGTTTGTTACTGGTTGGCATGGCCATCGTTGGGAGTGCCACGGTGCTGTTTGACGCAGGACGTATCCACGGAGTCACCTGGATGATTTTGACCGGCTTGGGTGGGTATCTTGCCTATGTTCCCTTTGGGAGCGTACTTTTCGACAGGGTTATTGCCTCTACCCGCTTTGTGGGGACGGCCGTGTTCGCGATTTACGTGCTCGACGCCTTGGGATACACCGGTTCGGTCCTGGTCCAACTCTACAAGGATGTATTTGCGGCCGAGTTGACCCGCCTCGAGTTCTTTCGTAACTACAGTTACCTGATGACCACACTCGGCGTTGTGTGTTCATTGGGCGGTTGCTTTTATTTTGACAGCAAAGCGCGTGCCCGGCAAAAAGCAGCTCGCCAATAGGTTTCCTGCCTGGGGGCTCAATAGGGTGCCCACGGTCGTTGGAGCCAGACGGCATGCAGGGGCTCGTTTCCGAAGGTGGTCTTCTGGGATTTCCAGTACCCCAATGCAGTCGGCATCCAGGCCAAACAGGACAGGATCTTGGATTCATGGTAAATTCAGGCTGCGCAAGAGGTAGCCAGTCCACGAAAGGGTGCGGGATGAATGGGTGCGGGATGAAAATGTATTTCTGTTCTTGTTTTTGTCACCAGATTTTTTATCACGTGACTCGTTGTTGGCTTCCAGCGGTGATGGTGTGGTTGTGTTTAGGGAACAGCTGGTTTGCTGCTGCCCAGGAGCCGACTTTGGCTAAGGCAACGGATTGGCCCTGGTGGCGGGGGCCACAACGCAACGGCGTGGCGGCCGCCGGGCAGCGGCCGCCGGTCTTTTGGAGTGCAACCGAGAATGTAATCTGGAAAAGTGAAGTTCCAGGGAAGGGACACGGATCCCCGGTCCTTGTGGGTAGCGACCTGTTGTTGGCAACCTGTCAGGGAGATGCGCAGCTGGTCGTTTGTTTTGACGAGAAGACCGGGGAAAAGAAATGGCAGCAAGTCGTTCACGAGGGTGGTCTGGTGGAAGGCGGCAATCAAAAAAGGTCCCACGCCTCTTCGACGGTAGCCTGTGATGGTGATCGGTTGTTTGTCAATTTTCACAATCGCGACGCGATCTACACCACGGCGTTGGATCGTGACGGCAAGCAGCTATGGCAGACGAAAATCTCCGACTATGTATTGCATCAAGGGTATGGTTCGTCCCCTGCCGTGTTTGGACCGCTGGTGCTTGTTTCAGCCGATCACAAGGGGGGAGGAGCCATTGCCGCACTGGCGAGAACCACCGGTGAAGTGGTCTGGCGTCACGGCCGCCCAGAAACTGCCAATTACACCTCGCCCATTGTGCTGTCGGTTGCCGGTCGTCGGCAGCTTGTTTTTACGGGATGTAATCGGGTCAGCAGTTTTGATCCACTTACCGGAAGCCCGCTGTGGGAAATTGAAGGCGCCACCACCGAATGCGTGACTTCGGTGGTTGCCGATGGCGACTTGGTGTTTTCAAGTGGAGGTTATCCCCAGAACCACATTGCGGCGGTGCGGGCTGACGGATCAGGAGAACGGGTATGGGAAAACAGTGTACGGGCCTATGTTCCGTCGCTGCTGGTGAAGGATGGTTTTTTGTATGCCGTCACAGATGCGGGGGTCGCTATGTGTTTTGATAGCCAGACGGGCGACTTGCAGTGGAAAGGACGGCTGGGTGGGACCTTTAGCGCCTCGCCAGTGCTGGTGGATGAGACCATTTTTGCAGTCAATGAGAGCGGAAAGACTTTTGTGTTTGAGGCAACTCCTGACCAGTTGACGCTGATTGGCGATAGCCAGTTGGGCGATGAGGTCTTTGCGACTCCTGTTTTTTGTCGTAGCCGTATTTACATGCGGGTCGCCATGGGGCATGGGGAGGAGCGGCAGGAAATGCTTTTCTGTCTTGGCGAAACCGAGTCGCAGTAGACCGG
Source organism: Pirellulales bacterium (assembly GCA_022448345.1). Lineage (GTDB taxonomy): Bacteria > Planctomycetota > Planctomycetia > Pirellulales > Lacipirellulaceae > JAKVCB01. The sequence goes on along the minus strand of JAKVCB010000031.1, from coordinate 29,237 downwards.
AACTGGAGAGGGTATTTGAAGTGCTGTAACGATTCGGACGCTGGGAGCTCTATTTCAACTCTCCTACACAGCCACGCGCCCCTCACGTCAGGATACCCTCGATCACATACCCCTCAACGTCGGTCAACCGGCGCTCGATGCCGTTGTGGTAGAAGCTGAGGCGCTGGTGGTCGAGGCCAAGCAGGTGCAGGATCGTCGCGTGGAAGTCGTGTACGGTGACCACGTCCTCAACGGCCTTATAGCTGAGCTCGTCGGTGGCGCCGAAACTAAATGGCGCCTTGACTCCCGCGCCGGCCATCCACGTCGTAAAACCATCCGGGTTGTGATCGCGACCGATAGACCCCTGTTGAAATGTAGGCATCCGGCCAAATTCCGTGGTCCATACAACAAGCGTATCCTCCAGCAGGCCCCGCTGCTTGAGGTCCTTCAGGAGTCCCGCAACCGGTTGGTCCAGTACGGGACCGTGCTTGCTGTACTGTTCGAAGATGAGCTTATGGGCATCCCAGTTGCTCACCCCCTCACCACCCTGATGGTAGGAGCCGTTAAAAAGCTGCACGACCCGCACTCCCCGTTCGACCAGGCGTCGCGCCAGGATGCAGTTGCGGGCGAAGGCTGCCTTGAGCTTGTTCTGGCGATCGTCGGCACCGTAGAGCTTGAGGACGTGCTGCGATTCACGACTCAAATCGGTGACCTCTGGCACGCTCAGCTGCATGCGTGCCGCCAGTTCATAACTGTTGATCCGGGCTGCCAGATCGGTATCTTCTGGGAATTGCTGCAGGTGTCGCTGGTTGATGTTTTTCAGAAACGCCCGCCAGTGGGCATCTGTCGTAGCGTCGATCCCTGAGGGGTGGGCCAGGTTGTGAATCGGTTTTGTGGTGTTGAAGTCCGTGCCCTGAAAGGCCGCTGGCAGGAATCCGGATCCCCAGTTGTTGCCAGCCATCTGGGGTCCGCCTCGCGGGTCTGGAATGGCAACAAACGCCGGAAGATCGTCGTTAAAACTGCCAAGTGCGTAGCTTAACCACCCGCCCAGGCTCGGGAAGCCATCGAACCGGAAACCGGTCGACATCATGTTCTCGCCCGGACCGTGTGAGTTGGTCTTGGTCGTCATCGAGTGAATAAAACACAACTCGTCGGCAACCGATCCAATTTCCGGCACGAGATCGGAGATCATTTTTCCGCAATTGCCGCGGGGCCGGAATTGCCAGTGCGATTTTGTGAGTTTGCCCTGCTTGCCCTGAAAAGTGACCAGGTCCTCCCCGCCCGGCAAAGGCCGGCCGTGTTGCCGAATCAGCTCAGGCTTGTAGTCAAACGTATCGATTTGGCTGGTGGCGCCAGAGCAAAAAATCACCACGATGTTTTTGGCACGTGGCAGGAAGTGGGGTTGGCGGGCAAGGTGAGGCCTGGCCGTATCAATGGCCGGCTGGATGGGCGGGGCGCTACTCACTCCGGCTCGCCGCTGCGTCTCGGCAAGCAAGCCATCACGGACGAGCATTTGCGTCAGCGCAACGCCGCTGATTCCCGTCGCCATGTGGCCCAAAAATCCGCGACGGTCCAGAAGGTGCCCACCCGATAATTGGTTTTGGTTGCCGTTCATTGCAAGCTCATGGGATCAGCACAAACTCATTGGTATTCAGCAGCGCCCGGCATAGCATCCACAACTCGTGCTGGTCGGAAAATTCCACGGCCGCATCGATCTCTAGGCGATCTGCCGGTCGCCCGAACGCCAGGCGGTAGGCATATTCTACCCGATTGCGACTCCCGGACCGGGAACTCTCGATCCGCTGGGCCATCAGTTTTGACTGCCCAACCATAAAAGAGCTATTTGCCAGGTTCAAAGCCTGCAGTGGCGTTGTCGATTGTCCCCGGCTTGCGGTTACCTGGGTGTTGTCGGGACAGTCAAAAATGCCAAAGACCGGTTCTCGCTCCTGGCGGATCCGCGTCATGTAGATCATCCGGCGAAAATCTTCCGGACCGTAAACCTCCTTCGGCAAAAAGTCGATGTCGACTTTGACCTGCACGTCATGTCCACTGAACCCAGGGCCCCCCATGGCGTAGTCGATGACGTCTGCGGCGACCAGTATGGAGTCACGGATTGCTTCGCCCTCCAGGCGTCGCGGCGGAAAACGCCACAGCAGGCGCGAATCGGCATCGACTGCCAGCGCTTTTGCGCGAGGCCGGTTATCCTGTCGAAAAGTTTGGGAGGTGAGGATCATGCGGTGAACCTGCTTGAGCGACCAGGCTGAGTTTACAAGTTCCGTTGCCAGCCAATCGAGAAGCTGCGGGTGCGTCGGCGGTGAGCCGGCGGTACCAAAGTCGCTTGGCGTGCCCACGATACCGGTGCCAAAAACGTGCTGCCAGATGCGATTGACAACGACCCGGGCGGCGAGTGGGTTGTCGCTGCGGGTGATCCACCGTCCAAGCGCTATTCGGCGCTGCTGCTCGGGAGTATCTGGAGCCATCCCGCCCGCTCCAAGGCTTTCAATCGCTCCAGGTGCCACTTCGGCCAGCGGTTGCATTGCATCGCCGCGATTCAGGACGTGCGTCGGACCGGGGTGCTCAAACCGGCCAACATAAGCGAGTCCTTCACGAAAGGTTTTTTCTTGCCTTTGAGTCTCAAGCAGTGCTTCCCACCGGCCCTGCGCAACCTCCGGAAGTTTGCCAGGGTCAAGCTCCGGTTGTCCCGGCCTGAAGGCGCAGGAAGGCAAACGGTTCTCGGAGCTGGAGACCTCCTTCCAGCGACCCGTCTCAAGCATCACTTCGACCCGGTAACGTGTGGGGACTCGATCGCGGTGCGATCCTGACCGTGCCCGACCCCACTCGACCCGCTCGATCGTCTGCGGCTTGGGGAAATCGACCTGCACCCACCCTGTCTTGACTCCCCAGGAACTCCAGCTGCGTTCGTTGCCGTATTGACCGTCGTTGATGAATTCGGTCTTATGCGCATCGCTATTGAATGGAGCTCCACTTGAGCTGGGCACCCCGCCATTGGATGCCAGGGCAACGTTGCGGTTTTCCGAGAAGACCTCAAGCTCGTCGACAACAATTGAGTCATCGCCGTCGGTCGTTGCCAGAAGTGTGAGGCGGACCGACTGCGTCTTAAGGGGTGGGAAAATCTCGACGTTGCGCCGGGAGTTTATCTTAGGCCGTATCCATGCGGCAGGCGGGTGGTCGCCCGGCACCGAGCGAAACACCAAAAGATCGGCGGTGACATGGGCCCCTGGCCCGGCTGCGTAAAGCAGTACGGTGTTCTCGGGCTCAAGATCATAAACGCCCGCCTTCTGCAGGCCACTCCAGGTTGCCTCGCCAGTTGGGGCAGGTGCTCCGCCTGCAAGTTCTGCCTGGTCGACCGTCAGTAGGACCCTTTGGTCTGCCGTTGTTTCAGCATTCCCGTCCTGGTCTAGCACGTAACGCGCTGGACCATCGGTGTACATCTGGCTGGCTGCCCAACTCACAAAAAGCTGGTGGCGACCGCGAACCAGCGGTCGGTAAGTCATCACCGGATTGTTGCCCTCGGCATGCCAGCGGGCGTAGTGGCCGCCACTGACCTCCACCGGAAGGTGAACCGTTGCCGGATCCTCAGGAGCATTGTCTTTTGGCGGCTTCGGGTAGGCGACCTGTTCGGCAGGCTGGTTGTGAGCGACGCCGCGCCCGCTCCAGATGGAATTGTCGTCAAGAAATACGTACGCTCCCTCCCTGGAGGCAGGCAGGTGATCAGCCAGTTCCCTCCATAGCTCAGCAGTGTGGGTGTCAAGCTCCCCGATGCGCTGGGCGACAAAGTTCGAGGCGGCAATCGGGCGTTTGCCATGACGCACGCCGGCGAAGACAGCCTGGATGGCGTAGTAGTCCTGCTGTGTTACAGGATCGAATTTATGATCATGGCAGCGGGCGCACCCGAGGGTTAACCCAAGCAGGGCCGTGCCGGTGGTGTTGATGATATCGGCCAGTTCGTCCTGACGCTGGGTAAGCATCGATGGGAGGTCGGCGGTCGTGACTTTGTCGCAGGCACCTGCCACCAAATAGCCCGTGGCCACATCGGTGTGCATCGCATCACCGGCAAGCTGCTCTTGAACAAACTGGTTGTAAGGTGCGTCATCGTTAAACGACTCGATCAGGTAGTCGCGATAGTGCCAGGCATCTTCCCGCAGCGGGTTGCCTTCGAAACCATCGGACTCGGCATAACGAATAATGTCGATCCAGTGTTGCGCCCAGCGTTCGCCAAAATGGGGACTTGCCAGCACACGATCGACCAGGTGGTCCCAGGCATCGGGGTGGGAATCGGCCAGGAAGGCGTTGATCTCTTCGAGCGAGGGTGGCAAGCCCAGGGCAACCAGGTAGAGGCGGCGAATGAGCACCTCGCGCGGGGCCTCAGGCGAAAATTTGAGTCCTTGCTCCTGGAGACGTGCGTGGACAAAGGCATCGATGGGGTTGGCGGTCCGGTCGTCTGCCACCGGGATCGGTGCCCGCTTGACCGGACGGAATGACCAGTGGGTTTCAGTGGCCCCAGTAGCCGATGCCAAGAGGATCACCAAACCAAGTGCAACAGAAATCAACCAAGTTGCCTTGGAATCGCCAATCGATCCGAACGTTATTTGCGGCGACAAGAGGAGGACCCCAGCAAATCAAGAGAAATAATCGAAAGCAGCGCAACCTCCGTGATAGTAGGTGGGACGACTCAAGGGGTCAACTGGTGGCTTGATGCGAGGTTGCGCTTTGTACCGGCTGGAAGTCCGGTGCAGCACCAGGTAGCGCGCAAAATAACAAAAAGAGATGTTACAAAAAGACAATGACCCAGGAGCGGAACTCCACTCCTGGGCCATTCATCTTAAGCTTCAAAAAGCAATCTTAGCGGCGACGGCGAATCACACCGAGAACCAACCCAAGGCCAAGCAATACCAAGGTGCTGGGTTCGGGAATACCAACATTGTGATAAGCGCCCATTGCGTTGACCTGGTCACCGCCGGCGAGGTCCAAAGTGATCATGCCAACACGACCAAAGCTATTTGCTGCGACGTCAAATTCATACGCTGCAACAACACCATCGGGACTTGCAAGGTGAATGGTCCCTTCTTCGTCGATGGCCATCATGGTCTCACCATAGTCATGACCGGCGGTTTTCACGATTCCAATCTGGTTGGTGGCTTCGTCATTTTTCCAGGCCGCAACCCAGTTGTGCTCGGTACCTACAGTGAACACATAGCCGTCACTTCGGCCCTTGAGATCGTCCACACCACCAAGGCTGGTGTAACTTTCCATCTGATGGGTACCGCCAGTGTCGGTTTGGTGCGTTCCCCGCACAACCCAGTTCATCTTTTTGGCCGCGAGCCAGAAACTGCCGTCGGCAGCGGTGGTGATTTTTCCTTGCTTTCCGTTGGCGTCACGATCCCAGCCAAAATTATGGGCGTGCCAGTCGAGTTCCTGCAACTCGTTACCGGCATGCGAAAGCCATTGGTGCTGGACATTGCCCATGATCACGTTGCCATCCAGGCCAACGGTAAGGTTACTCGGCTGGTCCCAACCCATTGTATTCGAATCGGTGAGTCCATGCTGGCCGCCGTAAGTGTAGCGGGCAACCCAATCAGGACCGCTCATCATGGCGAGGATGTCACCATTGGGTGCGATGGCCAGATCGTTAACAGCACCGGAACCGTAGAAGGCTTCATCTTTAAAACCAGTACCGCTTTGCCCTGGAGCATAGCTCCATGAAGTGATGCGGTTCAGGGCCGTGTCACCGGTAATAATGTGCCCATTGTGGTTAACCTCAACAGCGGTGATGCCGGTACGGCCTTCTTTGCCGCCTACTGTGTAACTACCGTTGTCGTAGTTCAGGGCTTGCAAGCCACTTTCCAGCCCTAAGAAAACGTTTGTCGCGGCGTTGGCAGAACCGACCAATGACGAACCAATGGCCAAACAAAAGATCACAGCAACCAATGACAGATTTCGAACGATACGACGACTCATCAGAACACACCTCCAAGTTTGAGAGAGTAGTAATCCAAGCTGGCAACGTCGGCCAACAGGGAGACAAAACACCGAACTTATAAAAAATCGCCTCAAAACAATCGTCTGCTGCTCAATTCAGTGCAGCGTAGATGAGTTGTGGTTCATTAGCCTGGTCGAATAGATTCTGTCAAAGAAGGTTTTTCGCTGTAATTTACTGTCTTACATCCCTGTAGCCAGAGTCGGTTCATCCCCAGTGGATAGGCCTCACTGGGAGAAGCTTCCGGCAACTTGTCGAACGAGTCTGCAACCGGTAGCTGAAAATCAAAACCACCGCTAAGGTTAAATTGTCGACAAGCGTTTGTCAATGATTCTGACGACAAAAAACCGAAGTATTTTTATGGCGGATATTGCAGGGGAGATAATGGTCAAGCATGAATTGTCAAACCTGCTTCTCAATCGCTTTACTTGGTGCGATTTATCCGTTAGAAATGCAGTTTGACGTGTGTTTTCGCAGGTAAATCCAGTTCGAGCGACGCGGGTCGGGGGCAGGTCCTTGAGGCGTGTTCAAGTGAGTCGCGTTGGAGTGAAGCAACGTGGTGTCGTTCTGTCGAAGAGGTTCTCCATGCCACACCATCGAGGCAGGAAATCCCGTCCAGAGGCCGGATTTACGCTGGTCGAGTTGCTGGTCGTGATTGCGATCATCGGTATCTTGATCGCGCTTCTCTTGCCGGCGGTGCAGTCCGCACGAGAGGCTGCACGGCGAGCCGAGTGCCTGAATAATCTTCGCCAGTTCGGCATCGGGCTGCACCAGTTCCACGATGCCAATGGAGAATTCCCTCCGGGTGGTCGTGGCGCCTTTAGTCGAAAGAAGAACCCGCTCAAACCTCCAGTGGCTCCTTGGAGTGACGATCGGGGCACCTGGATGGTACGGGTTTTGCCCTACATTGGCGAAGATGTCTTGTATGAGAAAATACCCAATGTAGACGATACGACCAACGAATTCTCGGCCAGTGGAGGGCCAATTCGCGAGGCGGTGCGTCGTCAGGTGCTCCCTGCTTTTTTGGACATTGGTCGGTGTCCAAGCGATGGATTCGCCCGTGAGGAACCCTATGTGAATTACACCGGGAGCATTGGTCCAAGTTGCCATTTTGCACCGTGTGGCGACAACCGGTTTGACGTGAATTGTGACCGGCCTGATCTCGGTTACCGGGGGACCACGATCAACCATGGCGACTGTGCTGGCAATGCCCATTGTCCGCTTTATGGCATGTTCAGCCGGTTGGGAATGGTACAGGTGGCCATCAAGGATGTCACCGATGGTACGTCCAAAACGATCATGGTTGGTGAGCAACTTCCCTCCTCGGAGATGCATCTTCGCTGTGTGGGCCGCGGTCCGATTCCCTTCGGTGGATTCCCTTGGTATGGCGGCTCTTACTGGGCTCAGCTTAATGGAGGGACTGCCCACGGCAACGTGATTGTTCCGATCAATTGGCCGATTAATCCGGACCTGGCTTTTTGTGGTGGCGGCACAAACTGCTGGGAACAGACGCCGGAGTTTCATCCGTTAAATCACAACGTTGCTTCAGGATTTAAATCAAACCACCCGGGCGGTGCCGGTTTTCTGTTGGCAGATGGTTCGGTTCATTTCATTTCTGAGAATATCAACATGGATACGTATCTGTTACTGGGTCATCGGTACGATGAGCAGGTGGTTAATAATGAAGCATTCTAATTCTTTACAGCTTTTATTTTGGCTAGGTTTGCCAATTGTCATGGGTTGCGGTAGCGGGCTGGTGGACGTGAAGGCCAGGGCTACGCTCGACGGTCAGCCAATCGAGGGTGCGACAATCACGTTGGTACGAACGGAGAGTTCCGATGGGCAGGGGCGGTCTGCCAGCGGATCGACCGACGCTAATGGAATTGCGTCTTTTACAACTTATGCTCCCGGCGATGGGGTGCCCCCGGGTAAGTACAAAGTGTGCGTTATCAAGACATCGACCCGGGCTGCGACGGTTACGGGACCTCCCCCCGAGATTCCACAGACGCTTGAGTCTGAGGAGGATTTCAAGCGGTATGTACAGGCGATGTCTGAGTACACTTCACCCATGCGCGAGGGAGTGCCTCATGTGCAAACGTCGTTGCCCCGCATTTATGCGATCCCGACCACCACGCCCTTGAGCTGTTTGATTTCGTCAAAAAATCGCGAAATAATGTTGGAGTTAAAAGGTGGTTTTCCCCGGGGAAATGTCAACTAAATTGTTGACAACCCGTAGTTCTCTTGTTTAGACTGACGTTTGATTATTCGAGGCGCAGGCTTTGATTATTCGAGGCGCAGGCTTTGATTATTCGAGGCGCAGGCTGTGTGTTGCTCGATGTCCTGGGCCGGGGTGTAGATGAGCAGGCCGGTGGATCTTTTAACTTAGCTATCTTCTCTTCACTTGATAGCCATTTCGTTGTTGGAGGTGTGCGATGATTTTTCGAAGTGCCAGATTCGTTCCCCTGTTGCTTCTCCTTCTCCAGATGGCATGGGTTGCGCCTCGTGCGGAGGCGGTCACCGATGGTTATTTCGCCGCTAGCGGGATGATTCAGCGATGGCAGTGGGATCCCACTGCGGGCACAAAAGGTAGCTATTCGATCATTGGGGACGCCGCGAGTGCCGGGGGTACCGTGCACGAGCTAGAGGTCCATCCCGATACGGGTGACTTGTACTCGGTTACCGAAGACAACATGCTTCGCCACTGGAGTTGGAATGGGCAAACTCTTGTTGAACAGGCTGCTATCTCCGCCCCGGGCGGACGGGGGTTTACGTTCGGTGACAACGGTGATGTTTATGTCCTAAGTGGCAACGGGACCAACCCGGTCACTCAGACTCAATTTGCAACCGGACAGGCTTCCCAACTGCGGGTTTTTTCTCCGGACCTGAGCACACAACGTTTGCCCACGGCCAACGTCAACGGTTTTGACATTATCAATGTAGGATCAGGAGAGTTTCTGGTTGCCGACAAGAACCCGGGCGATGGTCGGATCCGCCGTTTGCGTAACACGGGGCTTACTTTTTCAGACCAGGGGACGGTGCCGTTTTTTGCCAGTGAACTGGCCTACAATCCGGCACTTGGCGATAAATACGCTGCGGGCGCTGGGTATGACCTGGAGACCGGAGATGGCAGCCCGACGCAATGGATGATCACCGGTGAGGTGGCAGGCGTCAATGGTGAGGTCAATGGCAACGGGCCTGGAGTGTTCGATGCCAATAACACCGGTACTGGATTTGATGGCGGGCTTGATTTGGATGCCGGACCCGATGGCACCATCTTCTCAACGCAAAATGCAACGCCAAAATGGCTCATCGGCTGGACCGATCGCAGCGATTTTAACCTGCCGCCGATTAATTCTCCCGGCAGTTTTCAGGGCAACAGCGACGACAAGGGTGCCTGGGTTGCAGTTGATGCCAATGCCGAGGCGGACCTGGCCGACGGCAATGCGTATGTGGTTCACACTGCCTCAAACGATCTCTTCGGCGGCGAGCCAAGTGATAGTGGTTATCTGAGGGCATGGGACTGGGATGCGGGTAGCACCTCGCTTTCGTACCGCGGGCAAGTCCCTTTTGCTTCACCAATCACCATGGAGCAGATTGCTGTTATTCCTAACATGGATCCATCCCCCGGAACCCCTGGTGATTACGACAACGACGGCTCGGTCACTGCCGCCGATTACACCGTTTGGCAGGACGGAATGGGCACCACGTACACCCAGGCCGACTACATTGTCTGGCGCGACAATTTCGGCACCACGGCCGGTGCGGCCAGTGGCTCCCAGGCCGTGCCGGAACCGGCGAGCGCGGCCTTGTTGCTTGGCTTTGGCCTGCTTCTGGGCGCGATCCGCCGCCGCTAGAATTGCCGATTCCCAAAAGGGAACCGGTGGCAAAATGGGCAATGGTCCCCCACGGTGAGAACTCACGGGGCCAAAGGCTTATGGGGACGAGGCAATCGCGTGGCCGAAATCCAGTGAAACTATGGCAGTAGTTCCGCGCCGCGCCCCTGCTGGATCAGAGGCACATAGTCGCTGAGCGTCTTGAGCGTCTCCGGGTCCGTGAGGTCGACGGTCCGCTTTTGTTCGTGCGAAAGGTAGCCAGCCATGGTGATCAGCGTGATCAACCTCCCATAGTGGAGGTCGAGCAGCGCATTTTCTCCTTTTTCAAAAGCACCGATGGCGTTGCGCCATTCACCCACGTAGCCGTAAAGATCTGGTTCATTGGGTTGAAGGACCATGCGGCCACGTGTCGACTGGGCATTCTCGACAGCCAGGACGCTATCTTCAATCGAGGCGCTGGCCTTATCTCCAATGAACACTTCTCCGGGAGAATTGAGGGAGTTGCACGAGTAGGAATAACCGGGGCCGAACGTTTCCATGGAAAGGCGCAATCCCGAGGCATCAAACATCCAGGAGTTGGTTGCCTGGCAAACAGAAATGGTTTCTCGCTGGGGATCGCGAAACTTGATCGACACGTTGGCATAGTCTTCGGCCGGTTTTTCCAAAAAATTGATACCGTTTTCCCGTAGCGTTCCGGCCCAGGGCTCCTTATTCCACTTCAGCAGCGAAAGCTCCGCGTTGACCGAAACGGGCTCCAGGTAACTGGGCGGATTGCCGTCAGGGGTGAGCATGTACATCCCCACGGCAATACTATGGCAGCCCATGTCGTTCCACACCCCGCCACCCTGCAAGGTGGGATCCCAGAACCAGTAGGTAATGAACGGGCCGGCGTGCTCTTCGGCCGTACGTGACAAGTGGGCCGGTCCCATCGTCGCTTCGACCGATTTGAGTTGTGCCCGGGCCCCGGTAATGGGCGGCATGAAAAGGTTGTTTTCGAAATAGGCAACCGGTACATCAATCTCATCGGCGAGGCGTAAAACGGTGTCAGCCTCGGCCACGTTGCGGGCCAGCGGTTTTTCGCAAATCAGCCCCTTCAGCTCGGCTCCTGCTTTGACCGCATCACGAATCGCCTCGAAAGTTTCAACGCGGGAAAAATTGGGACAAAAGACACACACCACGTCGACTGCCTGGCACAGGTCTGCAATCGAGTCGTAGAGGACCGCTTCACCCAGACCGTCACTGCGGGCACTGGCCGCAAGCTGTTCTGCATTGCTGCGACGCAGGATCCCGGCAAGTTCGACACCGCGGACCGCCTGTAATGCCTTGCGGTGAAAGTCGGCAACGAAACCAGCACCAATGAATCCTGCCTTGAGCATCCAAGCGTTCCTTATCCTGTTGTGTCGAAGATTTTATTTGTGTTGCAGTACGGTTGGCTACAAAACAAGCACCGCTGGTTGCCGAAAGGATTGGCCTGCCTGCTTACCCCTGGCCGCGGCGCACTCCTGCAGGCAATTCGCGGATTTTAATGTTCTTGTACCACGCGTCGTGGCCGTGATCCTGAAGGCCGATGTGACCACGGCGGGGAAAGTCTTTGAAAACCCAGTCGAACTTGGTATCGGTTCCGTTAGGCCGTTTGTTGGACTGGGTCCATTGATTGAGGTCCATCCAGGTGACAAGCGACCCGTTGATGACCACCATGACCAGGTTTTTGTCGCATGTCAGCTCAAGGTGATTCCATTGGCCGACCGGCTTCAGCGCGTTTTTAGCCGGTCGCACCAGGTCGTAGATGGCCCCCATGTCGTGGTAGCCTGTGCCGGTGCCTTCCTGGACGGCGATTTCCATCCCGTTCCAGCCAACGTCACCAACATCCGGCAGTGGTGTCATGGAAAAGACGCGAAAGAAAATTCCACTGTTGCATTTCTCCGTCAATTTGAAATCAAGCGAGAGGATGAAATTTTCATACTTCTCTTTGGTCGCAATCATGTAGGTGCGGCAATTGCGCGGATTGAGGCTGCCCTCTTTGGCCGCCGGCCCGATGGGGGAGCCGTTGCTGGTGATCCAGCCGCTGGGGTCCTTGCCGTCGAACAGGAGTTTCCAGCCAGCGGATTTTTCGGCCTCCGTAAGTTGGTTTTCCTCGGCAATCGCCTGGGTTGTCATCACGACGGCGAGCATTCCATAAACAACGCGTGGTAGGTATCGCATCTTGCCAAATCCCAATAGTGTGATAGAAAATGGAGTTTGCGGTAAAATCCGCACAGTAGCATAATAACAGTGGTTTCGCTTAGTTGCTACCAGCCAGCTTTTCCATTTGTTGACCACCAGGAAAATATTATGAACAAGCCGCTTCCAACCGCGGAGTCCCAAAAGGCGTTTTCCCGCAGAGATGCTCTGAAGCTGGGGACGGCTGTGACCGCCTTCACGATCGTACCGCGACACGTACTTGGGGGAGCGGGCCAAACCCCGCCGAGTGAACGGCTAAACCTGGCCGGTATTGGAGCCGGCGGAAATATGTGTCGGCACAACCTGGCACATTTTGCCGAACGCAAGCAGAACATCGTTGCCCTGGCTGATCCGTGGGACCCATCCGAGTGGCAGGGCCCAGCCAAGGAGTACCACAAGAAGTATTATCCCGATGCAAAAATTTATCGCGACTACCGCGATCTACTGGATGGCGAACCAGGCCTTGATGGCGTGGTCGTGGTGACGCCCGATCATTGGCATGCCAAGATTACCATGGATGCGTTGCGAAGAGGTTTAGCGACCTACACCGAAAAGCCATTGACACGCACCATCTCCGAAGCGCGGGCCCTGAAGGCTGCCGCTCGCGAGGCAGGGGTAGCAACTCAAATGGGCAACAACGGCCATGCGGGAGATTGGATTCGCAAAACGTGCGAGTATGTGTGGGACGATACGCTGGGCCCGGTTCAGGAGGTGCATGCCTGGACCGATCGGGCAGGTACGTACTGGCCCCAGGGTGTTGGCCGACCTACCACTGCCGCAGAGGTCCCTGCCGAACTCGACTGGGATCTTTGGTTGGGGCCTGCAGCCCGTCGGCCTTACCAGGAAGCGTACACCCGTCAGAAATGGCGCGGCTGGGTTGACTTTGGCGCCGGAGCCCTGGGCGATATGGGATGTCACATTCTTGACCCGGTCTACTGGTCGCTGAAGTTGGGGCATCCTACCAGTGTGGAAGCCACGACCACGGTTCATCCGGAAGCAGTCCGCAAGGAAACCTTTCCGACCGCAGCGGTGATTACCTATCGTTACCCGGCTCGGGAGGAAATGCCCCCGGTTCGGATCATATTTTATACCGGTGGTCTCAGGGCTCCTCGTCCTGAAATATTTCCTGTTGATTATAAACTTCCGACCAACGGAGCGATTTTGATCGGTTCGAAAGGGAGTATGCTCGCCGAATTTGGCCAGCAGCCGGTACTGTTTCCAAAATCGCTGGCAGAGCAAAATCCAACGCCCAAGCAGGTCTTGGCACGCGGACCCGATCACTGGACCGATTGGGTGGATGCCGCCAGGGGGACGGGCGTTACGTGTGGCTCGAACTTCGATTACGCATCAGGACTGACCGAGATGGTTCTGCTGGGAACCATTGCCGCCCGGGTGGCCGAACCGCTGGAGTGGGATGGCGAAAACATGCGGTTTTTGAACAACGACGCCGCCAATGGGATGGTTCATCACGAGTATGAAAATGGCTGGACGCTGTAGCTGCTGTCTTTGCGGTTGGTCCGAATTGGCGAGTGCCGCTTAACCGGGCCACTTAACGGGGCCACTTAACGGGCAGGCCGAAAAAAAGTTTTTCAGCTCTCGCCCAGGCAAACGGTCCTTTTTTCCCGGGCACTTTCCTGGGCTGCATCGATGATCTGTTGGCCCAGTCGGCTGATCTCCGGCGAGAGGGGCCCTTCGACAGGGGCGCCCGTTTCCAGGCAGTCAATCACATATTGAACAGGGTTTTGGTGGGGACTCTCCAGCGGGTCGACCGCAACGTCCCGTCCGGCCGGGCAGTCGCCGGTTTGAACCCGGACGGTCGGTTCCATGTCGTAACTGCTGATGGTGCCATCGGTCCCGGTAAGCACAAAACCACATTTGGGTTGTGGCTGGGTAACCCACGGATCGGTAAAGGTGCCCCACCGCGCTTCAAATTTTGAGAGCCCATGCTCATAGCGGGCGACGGTAATGCTGTGTTCCTCGACTTCCAGTCCGGAGGGCTCATCGACCACGGTGGTCACCTCCAGGGGAAGTTTGCCCCCGTGGTACCAACTGCCCAGGGTGGTTCCGTATCCGAGGTAATCAAGCAGGGCTCCGCCACCCGAGGATCGTTGGTAAAACCAACTGCTCTGTTTCTGCTTTCGAGCCTGGTCGACGGAGACCTGAGCCTTGTCAGCCAGGTGATAGAGCGGTCCACGGTTGCCGTCGTAATAGTGGACTTCAGAGAGCTGGCCAATCGTCCCTTCATCAAGCAGCCGCTTGGCGGTTCGATTTCCCGCATACCACGCCATGGGCCAATTGATGGCAAACAATTTTCCGGTGGATTGGGTGAGTTCGATCATTCTATCCGCATCGGCAAGCGACGCGGCAAACGGCTTTTCGAGGATGATGTGAACACCGTGCGGAGCCACTTTTTCGACCCACTGGCAGTGTGTGTTGGTGGCCGGGCAAAGCAGCACAATGTCGGGGCGGGATTTTTCGATGCACTCGTCAACGTCTGTAAAGCACCGGTCCG
>JAKVCB010000031.1:0-14680 GCA_022448345.1 Pirellulales bacterium | reverse complement strand
AACTGGCCGGCTGCTTCCTCCATCCGGGCCGGTTGCTCATCGCAAAGAGCGACAATTTCTGCCTCCGGATGCTCGTAGGCCATTCGGAGGTTATCTCCCATGTGCATGTGATCAAAATTAATGCCAGCAATTTTCCAGGTCATACTCAAACTCCTGTACCAATTTCTAAAGGGGTGGTTCATAATACCCGCTTGTTAAATTGGGTGACACCATACCTCGATTGTTGGCAGCGCCGTTGGTAGGTGAAAATCATGAACGATACCTCCGATCAGAGTACCGACCAGGCTGCCAGGCGCATGCCAGTAGGACTTTTCCTGCGACTGGCCACCATGATGGCGCTGCAGTGGGGAGTATGGGTCTGGTTCCCCTTTTTGGGAATGTTCCTGCTCGATGGCAAAGAGTTTTCTGCCAACCAGTTGGCCAACATTTTTGTGGTTGCAGCTATCGGTATCATGTTGGCCCCTTTCATTGCCGGTCAACTGGTCGATCGGTACGTGGCCACTGAAAAATACATGGGGGTTGCGCATCTGCTGGCGGCAGTGGCGATCTGGCAGTTGACCTGGGTCGACAGCTACTGGGCCTTTTTGTTGATCTCGCTCCTCTACTCGCTTTTGTTCGGGCCGACGACGGCCTTGGCCAATTCGTTGGCCCTGCACCATGTGCCCGATCGCGATCGACATTTTGGGATCATTCGTGTGTGTGGTTCGCTTGGCTTTATCCCGGCGAGCATTTTTTTGGGGCATTGGCTTGCGCACGAGCATTCCCCCGATCCACCGCGTGTTGTGGAAATGCTCGTTCAGGAAGGCGAGGTGCCAGAGACGGACCGCGCAGAACTGCTCAGGCGTCGTCACGTCAAGGTTGCAGGACAGCCTGAGGTCAAGGGTAGCCTGATTCGCCAGGACGATCAGAAAATTGTGCTGGAGACCGATGAGGGTGAAAAGACCTTTGACAAATCGAAAGCAACCATCCGGGATGCCGACGTGATCAAACGCCGCCGTGAGAAACAGGTGGCACTGGGCATAGCCGATGGCTTTAAGATGAGTGCCGTGTTAGGAATTATCATGGGGCTCTACTGCTTTACACTGCCGCATACCCCGCCCCAAAAGGGAGAGCAGAAATACGCCTTCATGGAAGCCCTTGGCGAAATTCGTCGCCAGCCCCTCATCACGTTGTTTCTGGTAGGCCTTCCTTTGAGCTGTGTGCACCAGGTTTACTTTATCCATACGGGCCGGTTTATCGAGACGTTTGCGTTTCGTACTAACTGGATTGACCAGATTTTTGGAGTCGGTGGTGGCGGGATGATGACCCTTGGGCAGATGTCCGAGGTCGTGTTGATGGTCACGATCGGTCTTTACGCAGCCCGGTTTCACCGCAAGACGCTGCTCCTGTTGGGGCTGCTGGCCTACATTGTCCGCTTTGGCTTGTTTGCTTATGCAGGGCAGCTTGAGGATGTGACCGGGATTTCACCGACTGTTTCGGTAATAGTTGCACTGCTGATGCACGGTTTTTGTTTCACGTGGTTCTGGTTTCTCGGTTATTTGATTGTCGATGAAGAGACGACGCCCGATGTGCGCGGTTCGGCCCAAAGTCTCTACAACCTGGTGTTGTTGGGCTTTGGGGCCATTCTGGGCAGCCAGTTTGCCGCGTTCATTGCCAATCGGAGTGAGATTCCAGGGGACCAGTTGACCTACGACTACACGGCCCTGTTTAGCTGGCCTTTGTGGGGATCGGTTTTCTGCTTTTTTGCCCTGCTGATTTTCTATCCGAAAAAGTCGAAGCACCAGAAAATGACCCGGTGACTCTCTTATGAGAGGAGGCTGGTCTAAAGCCGGTAGCCCGGTGCGATGTTTGCCGCAGGGCAGAATTCAGGATCCGGTTCTCAGGAGGAATTCGGGATTCCGCAGTCGCTTGTCCTGTTTGTGGTCAAGCACAACCTTCTTGAATTTTCCGGTCGTGCCGTCATAACGAAGGATCTGGTTGGACTTGCGGCTCGCAACATAGAGATCGTTTTTCGGGCCCCAGGCAAACCCGGAGGGCCGCTTCAAGCCTCCTGCTTTGTGTTTGACAAAGGTATCCATGAACCGTCCGGTTCGACCATCGAAACGCAAAATGCAGTTGTTCCCCGAGGACCCGACGTAGAGGTGGCCATCAGGCCCGTAATGCAACTGGATGGGCCGGTCGAGTTTGCCTTGCTTTGCGGGAACGAAAAATCCTTTGAATTGCCCTGTTTTCCCGTTGTATCGCAGGATGGCATTGTTGTCGCGCCCCGCGGCAAGTAAATCGCCATCTGGGTGAAAGGCAATACCGCGAATCGATTGGAGGCCACCTGCACCCGGGATGACAAAAATTCCCTTGGCCTTCCCTGTTTTGCCGTCAAACCAAACGACCCCATCGTTGTCTTGGCCAGAAACGTAAAATTGACCATTGGGTCCGAAAATACCCTGGTAAGGGTGTACCAGTCCGCCTCCGGAAGCAAAGGGTTTTTTAAACTGTCCTGTATGGCGGTAGCGAAGAATTGCCCAGTTAAATTTGCCCGCACTGCAAACAAACAGATCGCCATCAGGCCCGAACGTAAGGCCCCGCGCACCCGACAGCCCGCCCGAACCTGGTGAGACATGCACCTCGAGTGATTTGGCATGGTCGTCATAGAGTAGGACATCATCGCCCGAGTGTGTTGTGATGAGCCACCCGGCTCCAAGTAACACAGGTGCAATTGCGAGAATTCCCAATACCTTTGTCCAACGATATTTCATTGAGAGTCCCAATCAATCGTGCCAAAGTATTTTTCCTTGATCTGTTGATGCAGGGCCTCTTCGATTTCGTCACAGTTCTTCTGCGAAGGTCCGCTAAAAATCAGACGGAATGAATGCTTTTGAAGGTTTTTGCGCTCGCCGAGAATTCGAAAACCATTACGTTCAAGCTCCCGACGGTAAGCGGTTGCTGCTTCGGAAAGAACTCCTTTGGAGAGTCCCTGGACATTCATCGAATAGGTGGTATGGCTATCAACGATCCACACCAGGATAAACGCAAAGAGGGTTGAAAGTATGGCGACGTGAGGCAAATCGAGTCCGGCGCAAAGACCGATCACCGTAGCGAGTATGACCCGTCCGGTTGCGGTTGCCGATCCAACGTTCGTACGAAATCGTAACAGTCCACCAATCCCAAAAACGACAAAACCAACGATCCCGCCAAACTTCAAGACGACCGTACCGATAATTGCAGCTACCACCGCGTAAAGAATAAAACACTTGGGTGCTTCTGCCGCTTCCAGGTTTTCGACTTGGCGGCGCGATTTTGGATGGTAGGCAATGATGGCTGCCAGGATACTTGCCAGCAGCAAGCGACTGATGAAGTCTGCGAGAAACCAGTAGTCTTTGACCACCCATCCTTCGCCAGCGATTTTCGACGTACTCCCAAACAAGTCGGCGAAGTCGGTTGTTATCAATAACGTGATCGTATCCATAAACCCTCCCGGGGAAATCTGTGTGGAGAGGCTCTCCGAAACGTGACCTTGAGATAGACCGGCTCAGTCTGAAGCGGTGGGGCAAAAGGACAACACTGCCTGCGAGGGAGTATAAAACGACCGAAGAGGTTGGTCAAAGTCAGATCGACCTTTCGGGTGCAGCCGCTTTGAGGAGTTGCTTGGGAGTCTGGGGAAGTCCTTCTGCAGATTACTTGGAGGCCTGTTGAGTGGGGCCATGCGGCAGGTAGCTCAGGGGGGTGGCCAGGATAAGGCTTCTTTTACCCAGGTGGGTTGGTGAATTTTCCGGAGGAAGTCTAAATTAACAACTGCCTGGTCAGGACCGGGTGACAGGCGGGAGACAAATCCCAATGCAACATTCAAGAGAATAGGAGAAGGATAGCATGCATGGTATCGATTTGTTCCGCCTTGACGGACGGGTAGCTCTGATTACGGGAGGCTCCAAAGGGCTGGGTATGGCCATGGCAAGTGGACTGGCCTCTGCTGGTGCTGACGTGTTGTTAACCAGTCGCAATGAAACGGAGGTACAACAAGCGGCCTTGGAGATTACCGATGCGTCTTCATCGACCGTCATTGGACTTGAGGCGGATGTTACCAAGCCGGAGGACGCCCAGCGGACCGTGGATCACGCGATTAAAAAATTTGGCAAAATTGACATTCTGATCAATAACGCAGGGATTAATATCCGCGGCCCGATTGAGGACCTGACTCCCGAGCAGTTTGAGCAGGTCATGGCCACCAATACCACCGGGCCCTGGTTAATGTGCCGCGCCGTGGCGCCCCACATGAAGCGAGCCGGTTACGGTCGAGTGATCAACCTTTCCAGTACGCTTGGTGTTGTTGGGCTGGTCGAACGGTCTCCCTACGCAACGAGCAAAGGTGCGCTCATCATGATGACCAAGGTGCTCGCGTTGGAATGGGCGGAACAAGGAATTACGGTCAATGCGATCTGCCCCGGGCCATTCTTGACTCCCATGAATGAGCCGATCGCCGATACAGAATGGTCAAACCACGTGATCGGCAGCTGTGTTGCGATGCGCCGCTGGGGTCAGCTTCACGAGATCCAAGGGGCAGCGATCTACCTTGCATCGGATGCGTCGAGTTTTGTAACAGGGACTACGTTGTTGGTCGATGGTGGTTGGACAGCCCACTAAGAAATTATGGTTCCGCTGGAAGATCAATCATCCAGGACAGCGCCCAGGCAACTGGTGGTAGGGTGTTGCGGTGAGTGGGAAGCGACCACGGAGAGAACCTGCTGGGCTTGCTCGTGATTGGCCAGTTCCTGGTCCCTTGCCGGGTTTTCCGAACCAGGTGCAACTGTTAGCATCGAGCACTCCTCCAGTGATCCCAGAACCAGCAGGTGTGTTGAGTCATGCTTTCCTTAAAACGGCCCGTCGCAGATCTCTGTATTGTGTGTAGCGACTTTGGCGAGTCTGTGCATTTCTATCGCGAACTGCTTGGCTTTGAAGAAGTGCTCGACATTCGTATCCCGGAAGAGACGGCAACTGGCGCCCAACTTGCGCCACGCGCCTTTCGTCAAATCCGTGTGAAGGCTGGGGAGACGCTCATCAAGTTAATGGAGATCGAGTCTCCTCCCAAGCCGCGAACGGGTGAATTTCAGGCCGGGGTTCGGTGGCTTACCTTCATCGTTGACGACGTGCCGGCAACCATGAAAAAGCTACAGGCAAAAGGTGTCGATTTTATGAGCGATCCGCTTCGGGCACCCGATGCCGAGTGGATCGTCTGTGCCAAAGGGCCGGATGGAATGTTGATTGAGTTGGTGCAACCGTTCGACGAGTGAAGTGTTGTAACTCAGAATTGACAGCGCACCATGTAAGGATCCGGTCGGCGACCACTCCGTTGCGGCAGGAGATCAAACAACGAGGTTGCGTTGCGGTCTTCTCATTGCGGCAAAGCCCAGTAGCGCAATCAGTCCCAGTATTCCAGATCCCGGTTCGGGAATGGTAGAAGTCGAAACGCTACCTTCTGAACCGGTGATATTACCAAAGCGATTTTTCCAGTGCGTGTAGTCAGGGGGATTGATCGTGCCATCACTGTTGCCATCGGCTACCAGTTGAGAAGTCGAGCCATCGGTGTCATGCCACACTGTGTAATCGGCTGCGTCGACTAATCCATCCAGGTTGTAGTCACCCGCAAGCGTTGCGATTGAAGGGCCAACGGTCAGTTCTTCAGACAATGCGTAGAGTTGAAAAGTCCAGGAAACCGGGGGCGCCATACGGTTGATCCACAGTTCAGGGCTGGTGGTGGATGATTCTGGTTTCCCGCACCAGGCAACATTTCCGCCGAGGGTCAAACCGATGGCTGCCGTGCCGTCGGTATGGCTGCCGGTCCAGGCATCGTCAAAATTGGTTGCTCCCGATTCGTTCCAAGCCAGGGAATTGCTGATGGAACCATCCCACATATCGGTGTATCCGGTTGCGACCAAATCGAGATTCATGTTGTAGACTGGAGTCGTTCCGCCAATGACCGCGTTGTCCCGCGCGTGTACACCCGATGTCGAAGCAAGCGCTTTCCAGGTGACTCCTTCGCTTTGGCCAATTCCGGCCGTATTGGCATCGTCCTGGACAATGGCGTTGTAGTAGGAAATATCAGCGGACGTTGCATCGGTGGAACTGCTCGAATTGAAGACCAGATGGTATTTGTCACCCGGGTTCAGGCCTTCCGGTACTGGAAGCTGAGCCTGCGCACCCTGAGAGAGCAACCACCAAAGAGGTGTGAGCAACAGCCAAGTTCGTACCGCCGCAGAAAAACGTTTTGCGATACGTAGACGTGGGATTCGTAGATGGACGCGTAGATGTAAGTACGGTGGCATCTGTCAAATAGCGAAAAATATTCGAGGAGAGGAGGACTCCTTTCACTATATGCGGAACGGATATTTTGACAAGGAATTGTAGGGTTGTAACGTTTGAGCGGTCACGGTGGTGCCCGCTAAAGTGGTAAGACTAAATATGCAGGGCCAGGCAGATCCCGCGGGACTTCTTGCAGGCGTGCTTGGGGAGGTGACGTTGTCTCAAGGGGGAACGTGTGAATTTGGCGCACATCAGAGTCGGAGGTAGTTTTATAGGGTTGGGGCACGGCACATTTTGACGACAGTTGGACAGTCTGCTGGCTGTGTTCTAACGTCTATTTCATCGCGCTGAGGGGCTTTGGTATGAATTTGCAAAATGTTGGTTACATCACAGCGTTTGTGTTGAACGCGCTTTTTGGTCACGGTGCTATCGCGCAGCAGGAAGCTTTGCCGACCAAGGGTCCTCTCCAAGAGTCCCTGGTTCAGCGGTATGATCCGTTCAACAACAAGCTGATTCCTGTGACGCCGGCGGAAATCAAGCCGGGGTTTCTCTACCTTCATTACAGCCCGGTCCAAGGGCGCAATGTATGGAGTCTTGCCAACGAAAAGGGAGGATTTTCCTACGCGATGGGGCAGGGGAGCATTCAGCCGGCAGCACGGCTCGATATCCGTGCCACGACACAGCAGGCAGACCAGGTGCTCAGGGAGGTTGCCCCCCGATGGGCCGGTGCGCTCAAGTCCTTTGGGGCTCCCCCGCTGATCATCCTCGACAAAAGTAATCAATGGACACTTCTTCAGCGGCCATCTATTCCCCAGGTCATGGACCTGGATACGGGGCGGCGGTGGGAATGGCAGGGAAATCGACGGGTTGCTGTGGTTCACACAGGTGGCTACCGTTGGGGAATTGTCAGGGACAAGTATGTCCCGACGGCGCTTGTGTTGCCAACGATAACTCCCTCTTGTGCTCTTTGTTCGCCATAATAATTTGCTCTAACAAAATGTGGGAACCGTTGGATCCCATCTCTTGGTTGACGAGTTCCCTCGGAGAATCCTCGCGGGCAAGCTTGTCAGGCCATCGCAAAAGTACCACAATACCGGTTCGTGAACACCGTAGGGGAGCAGAGGGGCAGAGGAGCAACAGCAATGTCAAAAAAAAGACACTCTCAATTGGCAGAGTTGGTTTCCAACCTCAAGCGGCAAAAGGACCAACTGGAGCTCAAACTCCATTTGGGTCAGAAAGAAGCGAAGGAACAGTGGGCTCAATTGGAGAGTAAGTTAAAACGCTTGCAGTCGGACTTTGAACCAGTTTCCAATGTGGCCAGCGAAACGACCGAAAATGTGTTCTCGGCGCTGGAGTTGGCAGCTGGTGAGCTCAAGAAGGGATACGACCGGCTCAGCGAAGCCATCGAAAACAAGAAGCAGTAGTTGCTGCTGATCAAAATTACATCGACGCCCTTGTTGTGTCGTTCTCGCTGAGCCAGCGTCGGCGGTGGAGGGGTTGTTTCCGGGTCGGGATAAAACCATGAAACTTGCCGCACTTACCAGAATTGAGAAGGATGCAAAACGGCTGCGTGAAATCATCGGTATCCTGGCCAAGTATGGACTTGTCGACTGGCTCAAGGGAATTAATTACGAGTGGATTCAGCACCGTTTGGTTGGACCGGAAGGTCAAAAACTGGCAGATCTTCAACAGTCGGTGCGGCTACGCTTGGCACTCTCTGAATTAGGTACCACCTTCATCAAGCTGGGCCAGATGCTCAGCACACGGGGTGACCTTGTCGGTCAGCGGGTCGCTGGCGAGCTCAAGATATTACAGTCCAATACGCCTGCGGATACTCCTGAGCAGGTACGGTCAACCTTTCTGGCCGATCTTGGCAAGCCTCCCGAAGAGATCTTTTCGAAGTTCGACCCGAATCCTATTGCTTCGGCTTCAATCGGCCAGGTGCATCGAGCGGTTCTCCATGATGGATCCGAGGTGATCGTCAAGGTGCAGCACGCCGGTATTACCAACACCGTTCATCGAGATCTTGAGATTATGGCCGGATTAGCCGATCTGGCTGAACATCATGCCACGCCGTTGCGTCCTTACCAACCGATTGCAACGACTTCCGAGTTTCGCAGGACATTACTTCGAGAATTAGACTTCACGCGCGAGCTGCGTAACTTGCATCAGTTTGCCGAGAATTTTAAAGAGAGCGAGACCGTTCGTTTTCCGACTGTCTATCCAGAATTCTCATCACAACGTGTTTTGACCATGGAATGGCTGGATGGAGAAAGCGTTGCAGATGCAGAAAAAATGCGTGCAAAGGGTGTCGACCTCGCCCAGTTTGCCGAGCGTGGCGCAAAAATGTATCTCGACATGATTTTTCGTGACGGATTTTATCATGCCGATCCACATCCGGGAAATCTGCTGGTCATGCCAGATGGCGTAGTGGGGGTTCTTGATTGTGGGATGGTCGGGCGACTGGATGGGGCGTTGCGCGAGGACTTTGAAGGCATGTTGCTTGCTGCGGTGAATGGAGATGCGGACGAACTGACGGATTACATTACGCGTTTGGGTGAGGTGCCAGCTTCAGTGAGTCGAGATGCACTGCGGGCCGAAGTGGGTGATTTTGCATCAGAATACCTGACGCAGTCGATGTCGGACTTTGACTTGAGTGGAGCTCTCAAGGGACTGATCGACATTATTCGCAGCTACAAAATTATTTTGCCGAGCAGCTGCTCGATGTTGTTAAAAGTCCTGGTAATGCTCGAGGGTACTGCCTGCGATTTAGATCCAAAATTCAGCCTGGCGGAACTATTCAAGCCTTATTACACGCAAGCGATGCGGCGAAAAATTTCGCCGGAGAGGTTGTGGCATCGAACCCAACGTGCCGTGCGCGACTGGGATCGTCTCATCGACGTGTTCCCCAGGGATATGGCTGATGTTCTGAGCCGGGTTCGTAAGGGTAGCTTCGATGTAAATCTTCAGCATCGCCGGATGGACACAATCGTGAACCGTCTGGTGATGGGAGTCCTCTCGGCAGCCTTGTTTGTTGGTTCGGCAGAACTTTGGAGCGCAGAGGTGAAACCGGTTTGGTGGGGCGTTTCCGTTCCAGGTGCCGTTGGTTGCGGCGTTGCCGTGTGGCTGGGATTCCAGTTAGTCCAGGCCATTCGGAAAACGGGCCGCCTGCATCAAAAAGATTAGCGGCAAATGTCAATCTTCGCCGGTATCGGTATAGGTTGTGGGGATCACAATCTCGGAATTGAATGTTTGCCAGGTAGGCACACTTTCCACGGGAATTGGTGTGCCCAGGGGTTTCTTTTCCAGAGACCACGATTGGTAAAGAGATCCAGGCTTAGTGCAGCAACCGCCATTGTGGACACCGTAACCATAACTCCACGGGCGCCTTGGTCCGCATCCGCACTGAAGACCGGGGGGCAACGGGCCACATACACACGGGTATGGCTTTTTGCAGTAGTCGGGACAGCACCATTTGCAGATACAGTCGGGGATGGCAGGTGGACACAGCAGTCCCCACCAGCCCTCGCGGCAGAGAATCTGGTCTGTGGGTGCTGAGTACCCGAGAGAACTGATCAGCAGAAGGCTGCTGGCGACTACGACCGTCAAAACTTTGGAGGTCACGATTTTTCCCTCGACTGCAATGTTGGTGGGGGGCAGCGTGTGTCTGCTGGGGTTGTGAGTGAAAAATGGTCTTGAACGCAATTTTATTAATTTGCGTCGCTCAGATCTTCTTCGTTGATTGGTGTCTTAAAGTCAAAGGTAATCATTTTGCGGGAGTACGCCTCGTGGTCGATTGACTTCAGGCTATCTTCCTGGGCGAGGGATCGCAGGCGATTTTCATGGTCGGTAGACCTCAGACTGACCTTTGGAAGACTGGGAAGTTTTTCATCCATTTCATTGGGTTGTAATTCGTCCACAGGTGCAGTTGGTACGACTTCCGGTGGAGCCGAGTTTTCTCCCTGGTTGCTGCCAAGGCGAATTTGCCAGCCGCCTCCCAGTGACTTGTAGATAGAGATCAGGCCCAGGGCGATATCTCCCTGTGAAGCAGCATAGGAATCTTGTTGCTCGACAAGTGTATCTTGAATGGTAAAGACACGATTGAAGTTGACAGCACCTTCGCGGTATTGAATCAGGGTCAATTGGAGGGCACGATCGGCAGCAGTTACACTTTCTTCAAGTACCAATGTGGCATCTTGAGAGTTGAGAAAATTCGTGATTCCGTCCTCGACCTCGCTATTTGCTTGCAGCACTACGTTTTGATAGTCGAGTGCAAGAGCTTGAAACTCTGCTTCGTGAACAGCGACGTTGCTTTTGATGCGACCATAGTTCAAGACATCCCAACTAAAGCCTGGAGATACAATACCGTTGGTCCGGGAGGGAGCGAACAATTTAGAGAACTTACCAGCACTGTAACCGAGTGAACCACGAATCCGGAAATGAGGGTAGAGGTCCGAGACTGCCACACCAATCCTTGCGCTCTGAGCAGCAGCCAGCCGTTCAGCCCGGCGAACGTCTGGACGCCGCCGCAGCAACTCGCAAGGAATTCCCAAGGCGATACCTGGTGGTGCCGTTGGAATGCCTGCGGAACCCAACTCCGGTAACATGTTGCGGGGTGGTGTACCCAGCAAGAGGCACAGGAGGTTGTTTTGCTGGCGTAGTTGTGCCTGAAATTGAGGGATGAGTGACTCAGTACGCTTTAAACTGAGGGTTGCTTGTTGAACATCGACCTCGGTGACGGCACCATTCTCGAACTGCACCTTCGTGATATGAAGGCTTCCCTTCTGGATTTTGACATTGTTGTTGGCGTATTCCAACCGTTGCTGCAGAGTTCGAATATTCGTATAGGTTGTGGCAACCTCTGCAACCAGCATTACCAAAATGTCATCGTAGTTTTCGACGGAGGCATCCAGGTCGGCATCGGCAGCTTCAATCGCACGGCGGAACCGACCCCAGAAGTCCAGTTCCCATAGAAGGTCGGTTGAAGCCGTCCAATTACTAAACGAGCGATGTGGAAGATTGGCCGACGCTTGAGGGAAAAACCTACTGAATTGAGTGCGAGTGTAGCCGCCATTTACGCTTTGTGACTGTGGGAACAGGCCTCCAGCAATGACTGCCCGTGCGGCACGAGCTTCCAGGATGCGCATCCCCGCTTCACGCAAAGAAAGGTTTTGCTGATACGCTTCGTCCACAAGCCGGTTGAGTACCGGGTCCTTAAAGGTTTGCCACCAGGCAGCATCGTGGGACGAATCACTGCTGACACGGCGGTCGCTGGAGTCAATCCAGTCTTCAGCAACGGGCGCTGCTGGCTTCAAGTAGTTGGGACCAACCTTGAAGCCATTGGAAAACCACTGCCTGCAGCTGCAATAAGTTGCACAGCCACTAGAAGTTGCCAGGACGGCCAGGATCAACCCAAGAATGCAAGCACGAGGAGTCATTTGTGCCCAAAATGTTTGTGGGGTTGGGGCACCTTGTGCGGCGTTGACTTGGAACGCATTTTCGGGAAACCGCATGGTAAGCCCTCTTCCTGACGCCAGCCGTTTGACCGTATTGGTGTAGCCCCAACCAGCACGAGCAAATCTGCTGGCCGTGTCGTGCAAAATAGAATAACCGGTGCAATACCGAATATTGGACTTATCGGAATAACCGACCGAATCGGCTCACAGAGAAGTTCCCAGGTCAGGCGAATCGCAATTGGAAATTGGGGTTTTGAATCCCGTTGTCGGCATTATTGGCACAGGTTCAATAATCGTTACAATTGACCTGTCTTGACTGGGCGTTTGTTGGCTTGTGAACCCACCGTCTGGCCTTGTTTCCAGAAGAATCCACCCACGGTTTGGGGCATAGTTTGGGGCATGGTTTGGGGCATGGTTTGGGGCGATGAATTCTGGTTTTGGGCCCGGTTTTGGGCGGTGATTTTGCAGGCCAGGTGGCCCGTTCCACCTGGCAGTGTTGAGTATCGATAGCCCCAGTTGGTGTACCGATGAACCCGCATTGGCTCGAACCTTTTTTTGATCCGATTGCCACTGCCTTGGGTGTTGCAATCGTGGAACTTTTCAAGGTGCAGAAAAATCCTAAATTCGTTCAAGATTTGGGTAGTTGTGTTTGATATGGCTTTGAGGGAACCAGGGTACGGGTATCTGGTGAGTGGTCGATGTGGTGGGACCTAAGGCAGGGGCACAAAATTTTCGACATTTGGTTTGGGTGGGTTGTACAATAGTGAAGTTTGCAAGGGGGGCTAGAACGGCCAGTTTGTCGGGTTGTTTTCATTGCTGACCTGTGGCCTCTGTTTATGTTGTTCATGTCAGTTTTGGTTTACGAACCAATTTTTGTACCACGAACCAATTAAAAGAATTATTATGAATCCTTCCTCCCGTTTGCTGAAACGAATCACAGTCTTTTCTTTGTTTGTCCTCGTCAGCGGGGGCCTGGCAATGCAGTCCATCCGTGGTGAGACCCTGGATGATGAGCAGGGAATTCGGGATACGGTCATAGCCTATGAAGAAGCGTGGAATAAAGGGGATGCTGCTGCCATAGCGAACCTTTGGGTTCCCGACGGACAGTTCATCGATGACGCTGGAAATGAATATCCTATTCAAGACCTGGTCGACAGAAAAATTCAACCGGTGATTCCAGTTCCAGAACCTCCAGAGCTTGATGTGAATATCAAGGAAGTGCAACTTGTCACACCTCGTGTGGCGGTCGTCGAAGGGACGACGGAATTAATGGGCGATGCCAATCGTGCCATTCGACAGACTCGCTATTCAGCAGTTCTGGTTCGCCAAAAGGGCAAGTGGCTGCTGGCAAACGTTCACCAACTCGAAGCAATTTCGGTCCCCACCTCAAATCCGCTAGAAGATTTGGAATGGATGATCGGTCAGTGGGTGGGAACGAAGGGCAATGGTAATATCTACAGTCGCGTTGAGCGAAGTGAGGGGGGACAGTTCCTCACCCGGGTATTTGAGGTAACTGAAGCAGGACAACAAAAGTTGTCAGGCACCCAGATCATTGGGTGGGATCCTCGCACTCGACAAATCAAGTCGTGGTTTTTTGATTCTGACGGATCCCTTGGGGAAGGCCGGTGGGAAAAGTATGACAAAGACTGGATTGTTTCTGTTGACGGAGTCTTGCGAGATGGTCGAAGTATAGCGGCGACGAACGTTTACACACCTATCGATCAGAATAATATTTTAATGCAGTCGTTACGCGTGCGGGTTGGAGATGAAGCAAGGCCCAATACTGAAACCCATATTGTCCGAATGCAATCCAAGTAGCGTTTGCAAAGGATCGATCCGTAAAATTATTTCCAAGCCGATTTAGTAGACGTTACGGTGATAGGAGAGCAACATGTTTTTCACCTTCCGACGACTCATGCTCACGTGTTTATGCCTGCTGTTGAGCATGGCTGGCACGAACCGCGCAGACGAGACCCTCCCGACAAGCGACGCCTCTCCCAATGCGGCGGACCTTAGCACTCAAAGCCAGGCACGAGAAGCCGTTCTCAATAGTGCTGCTTGGAAAAGGGCTGAGCAAGCCTTTAACGATTGGCTATCTGTTCAAACGATCTATTCAAAGCCACAGGTTGAATATCTCAAAGCTCAGTTTCGGGACAACACCTCTAAAATGTCAGCTACTGAATTGAAAGCCTTTCTTGATCAGATGGAGCTCAAACTTGATATTCTTCTCAGTAGCGACGTTACCGAAGCACGGTCGTGGGTTGGCAGTAGGATGTCAGTACTGGCAACCCACAAACGGGAGGAACTACAAAAACAGTTGCCCGACGTCGTCAGTATGACCGCCGCCCAGCTTGAGCAATATCTCTACAAGTTTGAGCAAAAGCGGCAAACAAGCCAGCAGGCAGATCAAGCAGCACGCCAATTCCGCCAGATGCAGACTCAACAGATTCAACAATCCGTGCAGGCGCAGCAGGCGTCGGTAGAGCAAGCACGCCAACGTGCTCAAAAAGCGGTTTCCAATCAGGCCACCCGGCAAGTTCAGCAGGGATTCCAAGACTCAATGCAGAATGCAAGGTACAACTCGTGGGATCCGAATCGCTATCGAGGGTTGGTCGCTCCCGCGGCTGCCTACTTTGATGGCGGATACCGTTGGTGATTTTTTTACCGAGTTAGGTATCCCCTACTGGGGAATCATTTGTAGGAGCGGTAAGATCAAAACCAAAAATGGTACCCGTGGGTAGCCCGACTGTGGTCTATGCCGGTCTATCGAAAGGCTGTCGGAGAGTGAGTCAGGTTGGCAAGTAGATAACCAGGCTTACCCAGCGAAGCCGGTTGGTTCTAACGCGTAGCCTCACGGCAGCCCGTGGTCCCCTGTTCGAGCACATCCGTTTGCTTGTTTGTGGCAGCCTTTTTTCGTGCCAGGTTGGCAGGGT
>JAKVCB010000309.1 GCA_022448345.1 Pirellulales bacterium | reverse complement strand
TTTTGAAAAACGAAGCTGGTCGCGCCACCGGCACCCAGGTGTGGTGCGACTTGTGCGGTGATTGGACAAGGACTGCTCCAGGTTGGTAATTTTTTCCCCAGCCACCGATCGGCAAGTTCGCGCCGATAAAGCTCGGCTGCATCACCAATCTTTTGTGCCAACTGTGGGGTTGGTGCGGAGACGATAAAATTTGTCGTCCGATAGGATGCGGCAACACTGGTCAGGCTTGCAGTGAGGATCGCGATTCGGAGGAGGGGAGCTTCCATGCTCAAGGGTCCTTGCGACGCGGTTGGGGGGAACAGAAATTCGATTGGGGCGGGAGCGTAGCGGAAGACCTATTTGCCAACCAGTGCAATTCCCGTGCAATGAATGCAAATCCGGTGGCTTCTGGCACCATTTGCTTGGTGTGCTGGCAACCACCCCAAACGCATCATGCGAGCCCCAGAGCAGCACACGTATCAAGCAGGCACACGATCCAACCTGTTCGCTTAGCTCGACTTAGCATCGACCAATGAAATCTTGACACACGCGCCAGCTCTCTTTAGGATCGGATGCTGTAACCCTCTGATTTTTCTAAGCTTGCGGCTTTTTTCTAGGCTGTGTCCATGGACCTTCAAACCTTTCTCCTCATCCTCGGCATTTTGGGAACCATTCTGTTTCTGGTTGCTCTGGTCATGAGCTACAAGTCGTGGCGGTGGCATACGCTGCTGTTGGTGTGGCTTGTATTTGCCGCTGCCTGCGTCGCAATCGGGATGAGTGTGCAAACACTGAAAGTGCATCAAAGCTGGCGTGAATTATTGCTTGTCGACGATCGGGATCAGGCGGGGGGCCAACCGATTGCCGGTCTGATTGAAAAAACCGAAGCATTGCGCGAGGAAAACCACCAACTTGAATTCGGAGCAGAGGATGATCGTGGCCGAATCGTAGACTACGGAATCGCTCAGTTGGAGCTTAAATTAGGAGCCTTGCTCCTGGATCGTGGCCGGATGTGGAATGATGCTGGGCCGATAGAAATCAGCGGCGAAGATGTGGTAACGGTCCAATTCGACCGTCCACAAACGTATCGGCTAGAGAAGGATCTTCCGATTTATGCCTTCAGCAGTGAACCCTTTATTAATGGTGGAAAGTATCTAGGAATGTTCCGCGTTGCAGACGTCATTGGTAATCAGGTCGCAAACGGTGAGCAACCGGCACAGGCAGGTGGTGCCGGGCCCCTCCAAGCAACACTGCAACCCCAGTGGCCCGTCAGTGAGGCAGAGCGAAATCGACTACAACAAAGTGTGGACAATGGGGACTTATGGATTCTCTATGACAAGATGCCGGTCGACCGGCATCTTGTTTTTAACCGCCTGGAAGCATTAGACCTGGAAGTCGACGAAGAAGTTTTTGATGCGATGGATCGGGCAGACCGCTTGCGCAAAATATTGCCGGAGCGGACGGTTCAGGAATTTATCGATGATTACCAACCCGCGCGTCCCGAGCATCCAGCAGCACGTATCGAAGAACTGGTCGAATTTCTCGAGGACTACCCCGACGAAGATGAAGCGACCCGTTTTGTAGAAGGTCAAAATGTATGGTTGCCCCAAGAGGGTGCCGAGGCCGGTAGCACGATTGCGATTCGCGACTCGATAACGGGTGGAAGTTTAGAAGTCGAGGCGATTCCCGAAATCAGCACGTTGATCGACGACGAAGTTGTGGAACGCCTCGAAGAGGAAGGATCGCCACGATATTCGCGACAGTTGCGCGACTACGCTCATATTTTCCGCGACCAGCATCAGGAGCGAAAACGACAAGCATTTGAAATCGCCGAGACGGTAAACAAAATTACAGAGGTCCAGGCGCTGATCGCAGAAAAACAACAGGTGATCGAGCTGTTTAAAGAAGAAAAAGGCCGTCTCGAAAGAGACTATCAACAATTCATCCAGGATCGAAAAATTATCGATCAGCTTGTCTCTCAGATGCGTAAGAAATTCACGGCTAGCAATCAAAGATTAGTTGAAATCCGCAATGAGACTATCCAACTCGGTAAACAACTCACGGAAAAGCAACTAAATGCGGTCAAAGAAATAGATCGCCGAACTCCCGATCCTAATGCCACTTCGGGCTCTGGATAAGCAACGCCTGAAGTGGAGTATCTTTTGATATCCTGCGATCGGTGGCATCAGGCTTCGCGCGATAAACTATAACAGGTTTGAATTGTTCGGCAGCACCTGAATTCATATTAAACCATAGGTGGTTTATGGGACTCGATAATCGCGATTATTATCAGCAGCCATCACCGGAATACCGATTCGGGGGGTCTTCAGCCTATCAAGGTGGTGGTCAGGGCCGGATGATCGTTACCCAATTGGTAATCATCAATGCGGTGGTTTATTTGTTTGAGATTCTATTTGATCAAACGAACGTTACAGAAAAATATCTGGCGCTCGATAGTGGGCTGTTCATTACCAACTGGAAGCTGTGGCAGATTATCACCTATGGATTTGTGCATTCGCGAGGCGACGTTTTTCATATTTTAGGGAATATGTTCTGCCTATGGTTTTTTGGACGAGATGTTGAAGGTATTTATGGAAGGCGATCATTTCTCTCTTTCTATCTCTCTACCATTGCGATTGCTGGAGTTTTAGGCCTTTATTCCCAAGAATTAATCACCGGATTCCCCGTGAGCTTACTGGGCGCTTCGGGGGGTGTCGCTGGTGT
>JAKVCB010000308.1 GCA_022448345.1 Pirellulales bacterium | reverse complement strand
CGGTCAACGAGGGCCCTGCACAGGCCGCCAGTGAAACCTCACCTGGTTCAGGTGAGTACTCGGTCACTTTAAGCCCCAACAGCCTTCAACTGGGGGAAAACAGCGTCACCGCCACAACATCCGATGACTCGGGCGTGCACTCCGAACCAACAGAGCCGATGACTGTAGTTTATGCACCGGACTTTGACGACTTTTTGACCGTTCCTGGCCCGGTTGGCTCCGATCAACAACTTGCAGTCACGTGGACTTCGCGTCAGGCAAAGTTTGACAACGAAGTCGGAATGTTTGCGATCGACGACATCGAGGGTCGCGTTGATGGAGTAGCGCCAGGAGATGCAAATTATGCGGTAACAGCCCTCCGAAGCGAATCCCGCCAGATCCTTTTTGCCAGTGGCACTGGCGAGGGAGCCACCACCACGATCGCAGCAAAAGGAGGAGATCGACTGGCCTTCTACCTGATTTCCAATTCCTCAACGGCGTCATTTCTGAAAAATAATGGGTCCAAACGCAACAGGGGACCACACGCGTTCTTTAGCTTCGAACAGGCGAACCCTGATGGTAAAATCCACATGAAAGCCGTGGGAGACGTCCTTCGAGGTGAAGTGCTTTTGAAGTGGGAAGACCTTTTCAACCTGGGGGACAGTGATTTCAATGATGTTGTGATCTCTGTTGTGCCGGCAGGAGAAAGTGGTGCCGAAGCGTCCGAAGCGGTACGAATACCCGCGGGGGAAAATGCTCAGGTTGATCTCTCGTTTACGATCGACGTCGCCAAACACGCCAGTGACTCCAATGCCGACCAGTCACTTGCCAACATCGGTGGAGAGATCGGTTTGTTTGAGGTGCTTGACTCCCATGGCACCCTCGGTGACAACAGTCTCAACACTGCCTCCAACAACAGTGGCCTTCCTGGCGACTTCAATCTCGACGCTGTGGTCGATATCTCTGATTACACAATCTGGCGAGATAACCTGGGCGGTGATGCGTCCGTACTCAATGGGAACGGCAGCGGTGCCAGCACGGTTGTACAGGCCGACTACGATCTGTGGGCAGAAAACTTCGGCAATACCGACACCGGGCAAGACGACTCCGGTGGCACCGATAACAGCGGCGGCGATCCCGTTGCCCCGGGTGACGCTCAATACGTAGTGACGGCGCTCAACAGCCCCACTCGACGTGTGCTATTCACCAATGGCGCAACCGTCGGCACCACCAAAACGGTCCAATTGGCCGGTTCCAGCATGATTGGTTTCTACTACATCCCTGGCGGTACTACCGAAGAAGTTCTCTCTTCCAATCCTGACAATAACGTGTCAGATGAACCATTTGTCCTCTTTTCGTTCGACGCTGCCAATCCTGATGGAGGCGATCACTTCCGCTGGTTTGGACCAGAACAGGTCGCGGAATCCCCCGATGGCCCAGTCGCACAGATGCACATCCTGGACAAGCTCTTTGGCGGCGATGATGACTTCGGCGGGTTAGGCATCTCTTGGAATTACAACTAGACTCTCATTGATGCGTCCCGGTTCTTCCCGCACGGTTTTCCCAGCTTGCCGATACTCCTGGCAACCAGCATGCTCACCGTTGCGTCACCGGTGACATTCACGGTTGTCCGGCACATGTCCAGAATCCGGTCAACCGCAAAGATCAGGGCAAGCCCCTGCTCAGGAACACCAATGGCCCCCAGCACAATCACCAGCATTACCATTCCCGCACCTGGAACGGCCGCTGATCCAATCGAGGCCAAGGTTGCGGTCAGCACAATGGTTAACTGGTCTGCAAAAGTCAACTCGATACTGTACGCCTGGGCAATAAAGAGTGCAGCCACCGCCTGGTAGAGGCTTGTTCCGTCCATGTTGACAGTTGCCCCCACCGGCAACACGAAACTGGCAACTTCCTTTTCAACACCCAGGTTTTCTTCGGCGCACTCCATCGTAACCGGCAAGGTAGCGGCACTGGAACTCGTCGAGAAGGCAAGCAACTGCGCTGGTGATATTCCTCGAAAGAACGACGAGTAACCCCATTTTGTACCGAGCACCACCAGCGCCGGATAGAATCCGAACACCATCAAGGCCAGACCCGCAATGACGCACAGCGAATACACCGATAATGCAACCAGCAGATCTGTTCCGGGGGCTTCGACAATCAAAGCCGACAACAGCGCGAACACACCAAAAGGAGCAAGCATCATGACAAGGTCAATCAGCTTCAAAACAACCTCATTGAGTCCGTCAAAAACATCCTTTACCGGCTTTGCCTTTTGTGGTGGGATTAAGATCAACCCAATGCCAAAACAGACCGCAGCAAAGATAATCTGCAACATATTCCGGTTGGAGGTCGCCGCCGAAAAAATGTTATCGGGCACCAGGTCCACCAGGGGCCGCAGGGGGCCCTGCTGCTGCTGCTGTTCGGCTGTTACGATGCGAGACCTGGCATCTCCGCTGTAGTCCTCTAGAAGTTCGGCTCGGGTTTCTTCGGTTATCCTTTCCCCCGGCTTCACGACATTACCAATCACCAACCCAACCGTAACTGCGACTACAGTCGTGATCACATAAAGGACAATCGTGCGAACTCCCATCTGGGAAAAACGTGAAATGTCCTGGAGGTCGGAGACGCCCTTAATGAGAGAGGTGATGATCAACGGGATTGCGATCAGTTTCAACACATTGATGAAGATCATGCCAAAGGGCTTGATCCAGTCGGCAGAGAAGTTTTG
>JAKVCB010000307.1 GCA_022448345.1 Pirellulales bacterium | reverse complement strand
GCCGGAATGACCGTTGAGGATGGGAGCAACCCTTCAACCTCAAATTGTGACGACCCCAGGATATCTTCCACAAGATTGAGCATCTGGTCATGGTTTTGGGCTAAAACCTGATCCTTGAAAGGAATGGCGCCTCGGTTGACATCGTGCGTAGAAATACGGTTTCCACGAAACATTAAACGTATAGGAACACCGTCCTTTGTTTTTAAACTGTCGCCAAAAACGGAATCTGATACTTTCCCCTCCAACACTGTGGCGCCCGTAAGCTGGGGGATTTCATTGTCAGCAATGATCTGCTTGATAGTCCTGCCTTCATTCACACGCGTTCCATAATCACTGACAAGTTCTTTGATTTCATTGCTGGTAAGCATATGTGGATTCTCCAAAGGGATAGCAGAATGCATCTTAAAAGTCCTTCAAAGCTCTTTTATTTCGAGCGAACTTGAAATATAGAAGTGACTGGCTGAACCGTCAACTATGGCACGATCAATGTTCTGATTGATGAGCTGTCAAGACTTTATGCCCGTCCTGTGGGCAGGTATTCAGCCAGCGCCCTAAGCCAGAACTTGGGCCGAAACCTTCTAAGAGAATGACCAGAGCCTGCAGTTCTATCAACCACGAATCGTTGTCCACCGCGAAAATCTTGGTTGTCCCAGCACGTGACCTGCCCGACGTTCTGATACAGGATCCCGCCCGAGAGCATCTCGGGCGTGTGCGACTGCCTTGCGACTTTTCGCCGGGCTCAGAAGTTTCCGGATGCGGCTTCCTTCAGAATTGCTTTATCCAGTTCCACAACGCCTGGTAGCCGCCTCAGACAAGTGTTTTCTTTTTCCAGTGCCTTGAGCCGTTTCGCTTAGTCCGTGCGCAGACCGGAGGGGGTTCGCAGACTAACAAGCACCGGGCCCTGGCACGTACCCAGGCGAATATCCGGCCTGCCCAATCTCGCCCCCTCCACCGGAAATCATCGCTGGGAACCAGGTCCTGGAACAAGCACGCGGCCCGTCTTGCAAATCGCGTCAACAAATTTTTCGGTGTCAGGTGCCACGAGCGATCTGGAATGCATAGAAATCCCCATTCTTGACCGTAAAACGAATGACAACCGGCTGCTGCGGGATATCCGCCAATCTTCTCACGGTCTGGCCTGCCGTCTGCCAGCGTATCCGGTAACGGAGTTTGTCATGCCTTGTTGCAATCGACTCTGCCGCAGTGAAGCCCGGCAGCGGTTTTCCGTCCAGGTCCAGGATTTCAGCCTGGAGCAGTCCCATGCCCAAGTCCACTTCCACTATCTCGCCGCGGCTATTTCGTGCTTGGGCGGGGAAACTCTTCCGGCTAATCTCCGCGTTCACCAACAGGTCGGACCCCGAGAAGGTCAACGGCTTGGTCTCGAGTACACCCTCGGCCACCCAGTTCTGCGGTCGAAGCGAGACAAACCGATCGGCAGGTAACGTCGCCAAGCCAATGCCAAATTGCCTGGGACCAATGGTCTCATGCTCTACGGCCAGTGCCTCGCCTCCAACCCCACCGAACCGCAGACGGCCATTTACCCAACTTCCTTCGCCCCATCGCAACACGGTTCCAAAATAGTAAAGATGAACCACATCATCTTTGACAAACATATTACTGCCGACGTGGGTGCGTAATTCCCAGGATCGCTCAGTAATCGGTTCAGCTTTCAATTGAGGAAAAAAAACGGCCCGATCTGCGACACGGCACCAGTTCCTACCATCGCGGCTGACAACTAACTGGACATTCATGTCGCCCATGATGTTGTTGCCAGTAGCCGGAATAATATCCATCACTGTCAACAGGCCGATAAGTACATCGCCGTACGGCGTTACGTTCAGGGCATGTGGCTGCGACCAGGGAAAACCATCCTCGGCGTCGGTCCGCAGGATCGAAACCTTTTTTGACCAGTTCTTGAAGTCGCGACTGACTGACAACCCGACTCCGCGCATGGTGCCGGACCAATCGGCTTGGTTGTCGCTATCGCGGATCACCGTTCCAGTTTCCGGCTCCTGGTTACGAACAAAAAACAGGTACTCGTTGTTCCAATAAACCAGGCTGCTACCGGTATCGTTCTTGCCGACCGCATCGCGAATGTTCGTCAACTCCCAGTGAATACCATCGGGCGAGGTTCCACACTTATCGCAACCAGCCAACTTATAGAGCCTGTCCGGATCAGGATCCCAAGGTGTTTTGAGAACCGTTAACGAATGGACTCCCGGCGCCACCATATTGTGCCGGGTATAGCGGGCAAAATGACCGAACTCCCCCTCGCCCACCATCGGCTTTTCCCAGTGGAGCCCATCCGGTGATTCGGCGTAGCAGGTATTGTATTCAGGTTTCCCCTGGCCCGCCTCGCTGACGGTGTACCAGCAGCGAAACAGATCTCGCTGGGGCTCGAACATGACCGTGCCGTACACCTGCACCAGGCGCTTCTCCCAGGGATGGTCCTGACCGAACAAGGGATTGGCCGTATGCCGCACCGGCTGGTTCATTTCACGCCGGAGATTCCAAGTCTTGGCGATGAGGAAATCATCAAGAAACAACTGTGGGTGATTGGAAAGCTTGATGACACCGAGACTCTCACCGCGGGCAGAAGAGGCAACGACCAGCGCCAAGAACCCGAACCGCAGGATTCTCGACAAGAAACGATCATAGCTGGGATTTACTCGACGTTGCATTGGCCCATTGTAACGCCTTCTGTTAGGCGTGACAAAGGTTTTC
>JAKVCB010000306.1 GCA_022448345.1 Pirellulales bacterium | reverse complement strand
AAACGGTGACTATATATATGGCAAGCGCCGTCTCAGGGAAATCGACCGGCGCATTCGTTTCCTGAGCAAGCGCCTCGATCTGGCCGAAATAGTTGATCCCCTTCGTCAGGGCGACAACGACCAGATTTTCTTTGGTGCCAAGGTCACTATTGCCGATTCGGGCGGGCAGGAAAATACCTATACCATCGTTGGCGTTGATGAGGCGGACGTGCTACGCGGAAGGATCAGTTGGATATCGCCGCTAGCCAGGGCCTTGATCAAGAATCGGGAAGGTGATTCGATTCGTTTCCAAAGTCCGGTCGGTGTGAGAGAGATCGACATCCTCGAAGTGGTGTACGAAGAGATAGTTTGAATAAAAGCGGTTTTTGAAAAGAAATTTCAAAAGGGTGTTGACGAGGGTTTTTGAATCTATATAATGCGCACCTCTTCTGCAGCGGCGGGTGTTTTCGGCGGTGCAGGAGGTCAGGCGGAGAGTGAGTTGGTTGAAAAATAAATTCACGAAGAGCTTGACGGGAGTTGGGAAGTGCTTCATAATCTCGCTTCTCTGCTGCTGACGAATCAAACGAAACGGCGCGGCACTGATCTTTAACAAATTGGACAACCGATAAGTGTGGGTGTCTTGATGCGAAGCAACTTCGGTTGCAAAAAGTATTAAGGCAAACGCACTGGTGAAAAAGATGGAGCAATCCATCGAGGTAGAGAAATCTACCGTCAGTGAATTTGCGAGTTTGTTGGATTGAACTGAAGAGTTTGATCCTGGCTCAGATTGAACGCTGGCGGCATGCCTTACACATGCAAGTCGAACGGCAGCGGGGACTTCGGTCCGCCGGCGAGTGGCGAACGGGTGAGTAAAGTATCGGAACGTACCTTTCAGTGGGGGATAACGTAGCGAAAGTTACGCTAATACCGCATATTCTGTGAGCAGGAAAGCAGGGGATCGCAAGACCTTGCGCTGATTGAGCGGCCGATATCAGATTAGCTAGTTGGTGGGGTAAAGGCCTACCAAGGCGACGATCTGTAGCGGGTCTGAGAGGATGATCCGCCACACTGGAACTGAGACACGGTCCAGACTCCTACGGGAGGCAGCAGTGGGGAATTTTGGACAATGGGGGCAACCCTGATCCAGCCATGCCGCGTGAGTGAAGAAGGCCTTCGGGTTGTAAAGCTCTTTCGGCCGGGAAGAAATCGCACAGGCTAATACCCTGTGTGGATGACGGTACCGGAATAAGAAGCACCGGCTAACTACGTGCCAGCAGCCGCGGTAATACGTAGGGTGCGAGCGTTAATCGGAATTACTGGGCGTAAAGCGTGCGCAGGCGGTTTCGTAAGACAGAGGTGAAATCCCCGGGCTCAACCTGGGAACTGCCTTTGTGACTGCGAGGCTAGAGTACGGCAGAGGGGGGTGGAATTCCACGTGTAGCAGTGAAATGCGTAGAGATGTGGAGGAACACCGATGGCGAAGGCAGCCCCCTGGGCCGATACTGACGCTCATGCACGAAAGCGTGGGTAGCAAACAGGATTAGATACCCTGGTAGTCCACGCCCTAAACGATGTCAACTAGGTGTTGGGTGGGTAAAACCATTTAGTACCGTAGCTAACGCGTGAAGTTGACCGCCTGGGGAGTACGGCCGCAAGGTTAAAACTCAAAGGAATTGACGGGGACCCGCACAAGCGGTGGATGATGTGGATTAATTCGATGCAACGCGAAAAACCTTACCTACCCTTGACATGTCCAGAAGCCCGGAGAGATTTGGGTGTGCCCGAAAGGGAGCTGGAACACAGGTGCTGCATGGCTGTCGTCAGCTCGTGTCGTGAGATGTTGGGTTAAGTCCCGCAACGAGCGCAACCCTTGTCGTTAATTGCCATCATTTAGTTGGGCACTCTAACGAGACTGCCGGTGACAAACCGGAGGAAGGTGGGGATGACGTCAAGTCCTCATGGCCCTTATGGGTAGGGCTTCACACGTCATACAATGGTCGGTACAGAGGGTTGCCAAGCCGCGAGGTGGAGCCAATCCCAGAAAGCCGATCGTAGTCCGGATTGTAGGCTGCAACTCGCCTGCATGAAGTCGGAATCGCTAGTAATCGCGGATCAGCATGTCGCGGTGAATACGTTCCCGGGTCTTGTACACACCGCCCGTCACACCATGGGAGCGGGTTTTACCAGAAGTAGGTAGCCTAACCGCAAGGAGGGCGCTTACCACGGTAGGATTCGTGACTGGGGTGAAGTCGTAACAAGGTAGCCGTATCGGAAGGTGCGGCTGGATCACCTCCTTTCTAGAGTTTGCCTGCAAGTCAAGTGTCCACACTTATCGGTGTGTTATTAAGGCCAATGCAGCATTTGGGTCTGTAGCTCAGCTGGTTAGAGCACCGTGTTGATAACGCGGGGGTCGTTGGTTCGAGCCCAACTAGACCCACCATCAGGTTTCATTGGGGGTTTAGCTCAGCTGGGAGAGCACCTGCTTTGCAAGCAGGGGGTCGTCGGTTCGATCCCGTCAACCTCCACCAAAACATCAAACCTAAGTCATCGCCCAGCGATGGGAGACGCGATTTAGGTTTGATCTTTTACGATCATTGGCTGTTTTGTTCTTTAACAATCTGGAAGAAGTAGTAAAGAATTTATCAGTTGGAACTGAGGCGTTGTGATGACGCGTTGGTTGCGACTGGTGGGTTGTGATTGTATCAATCATATGTATAAAAGAGTTCTCGTTGCAAGACGAGCAGT
>JAKVCB010000305.1 GCA_022448345.1 Pirellulales bacterium | reverse complement strand
CAGATCATTACATCGCGTGATGATCCGCTGATCCCGATTGACAACCTGTTAAGGCTGAAGTTGTCTGACTTCGTTAATCGACATGTAACGGACCACGGTGGACATTTGGCGTTCGTAGGGCGAGGTCACTGTGATGCTGACCGTTACTGGATTGATTGGCGCGTTATTGATTGGTTGACTTGGTAACGCCTCTGAGGCGACGGTGGTTTGCGGCGGGGCATCGATGTTGGTGGGCTGCCACGGTTTGGTTATAGAAGTACGAGGCATCGGGCATTTCGGTTTTGACATGTGCCCGGGGAATCGTTTCAGGCAGATGAACGAATGAACCGACATTGGTCTAGATGCTGAGAAGCGGGTGGAGACGGAACTTCTTGCTTGGCGCGTTGTAATGTGAGTGCTAGACTCAGGATAGCTCTCGCAAAGTTCCTGTCTGGAGTGCTTTGCATGTCGATACCAACCTCGCCACGCGGTGAGCCGATCCAGCAGGGAAGAGCGTCGCCAGACGGTACGCGCGACGGTGTTCAGTCCGCGGGACCCCCAGTTTGCCGGTGTCTGCGTCGCCACGTTCTTCCGTGATGCCTGTGATCGACACTCGATCTACCGCCGCTGGGGAAGTCCTGCAGACCTCACAGCGCCGACCCTCACAGCGCCGACCCTCACAGCCCGTTTCAGGCCCGCAGCCAGGCAGGAATCGTATCCCTGACGGGACCGATCCAAACGAAGGTGAGGAAGGGGAAGCTACCACTGACGTTACCCAGGCTGTCATCGAATCTGCCCCGCCGTGGTTGGTGAGCATGGTTGTCCATATGCTCTTGTTGTTGGTCTTGGCGTTCTGGTATTTGGAGCCATGGTTTCCGAACAGGATTGATCTTGATGCGGTTTTCTCCGATGAAGTCGGAATGCAGCTTATTGAAGACACGCTGGAATTGCCTTCACTAGAGCCCATCGAAATAACTGATACTGCGGTATCCATCGATGAAGCTGAAATCGATGATCCACTTGCGGCGGCGCCGGATGTGCCTGTTCAGGTTCCCGAGGCGCTGCGGTCTTCAAGTCCGAAGGAGGCGCCGTCAATTGGCCTTGCTCTCTCAGGGCGTTCGAAGGGGCGAAAACAGGTCTTGCTGAACGCCTATGGCGGCACTGAGGTCACCGAGTCTGCGGTGCGAATGGCACTCGAATGGTTGGCACGCAATCAACGGCCTGATGGGTCCTGGAGTCTGATGGGGCCTTATCAGAATGGCCTTCCTAACGAGAATCGTTTGGCGGCAACTTCGATGGCCCTGCTGGCCTTTCAAGGTGCGGGCTATACGGTCGATTCGGGCAAGTACGGAAAACGTGTGGCGCGTGCTTGGGAACATCTATTGCGTCTGCAGGATGCGGACGGGAATTTTTTCCAGAATGGTATTTCCAGTCACCGTCTCTACAGTCAGGCGCAGGCGACGATCGCCATTTGTGAGTTATATGGGATGACGAAAGACGAGGCTTTTCGAGAGCCGGCGCAACTTGCGATTGACTACGCTCTCAAAGTGCAAGCTCCTGAGGGTGGTTGGCGTTACGTCCCCGGCCAGGGAACGGACACTTCGGTGACAGGCTGGTTTGTGATGGGGTTGCAGAGCGCCTTGATGGCTGGGTTGGAAGTCCCCAGTCCAGCACTGGCCCGAATCAGTGAATATCTGGACCTCGTCACGACGGACGGAGGTAGCAACTACGCTTACCGCGTAAACAATGGTGCCAGGATTTCAATGACTGCCGAGGCATTGTTGTGTCGTCAATACCTCGGCTGGGCGAGGGAAGATCCGCGTTTAGGCCGTGGTGTTGATGAGATTCTGCGTAATCCGATCGATTGGGAACGGAGCACAAACGTCTATTACTGGTATTACGCGACCCAGGTGGTACACCATATGGAAGGTAAAGTATGGCAAGAGTGGAACAAGGTCATGCGCGATTCCCTCCCTCGGCGTCAGGTGCAGACTGGTCGTGAAAAAGGCAGTTGGGATCCTACGGGAGACCGCTGGGGTCACCAAGGAGGTCGGCTGTACATGACCTGTTTGTGCACGTACATGCTTGAGGTCTATTACCGCCACCTACCGATTTATAAGTATCGGGTCCAATAGGAGGGAATCAGTCTGTGAGCAATGCCCTGAAAGGCGTTGCCCGGTTGGTCCCTGGGACGCGGTAGCGTTTTTCGCTGGGCTGCTCAGCTTGCCTGTTGTGGGAACCAGAACGTTTGTGTGCTGCCGTTTCTCGCAGGCTGAATTCGTTTGCCACTGAGTTATTGTATTTGCATGCAGCAAAGTCAGGCACGAGATCTCAGGCAATCTGGTGCATTGTGCTCGGTGACTCTTGTTGCGATTCCTGATCGCGTCGTAGATTCGCTTGTACGGCAAAATCTTCGCGCTCTGGACTGACCAGATCATAGGCAACGTTTCGTTGCCGCGGTGTGAAATTGAGTTCGCTGATGGCGTCTCGTATCTGGGCCAGAGTCAAATAGTGCACTGTTCCGGCCTCCGCAACTACGTTCTCTTCGATCATCAGGCTGCCCATATCATTGGCACCAAACAACATCGCTAGTTGTCCTACTTTCAAGCCTTGCGTTACCCAACTCGATTGAATGTTCGGGAAATTGTCGAGGTAAAGACGCGCGACGGCTTGGGTTTTCAGATATTCGTAGGACCCAGCCGGGGCCACATCTGACATGGCCGTGTGTTCGGGCTGGAACGTCCAGCAGA
>JAKVCB010000304.1 GCA_022448345.1 Pirellulales bacterium | reverse complement strand
ATTCCAGACCATATTCGCGCACCTCGCCTGCGGTGCCGGTTAAGTGCCGTAACAGTTCGATCGCCTCAAGGTAGGCAGTTTCCGCAGCGTCATCGCGATCCTGCTGTGCACACATCCGCCCTAGCTTGACCCGCACCCGTGCCAGCTGAAAGTCCGGCTGGTAACCATCGATCGACACAACTTGGCTGTTCTTCGAGCGGGCTTGCAACCATTCTTGGACCTCTTCTGAGGACGCGGTTTGCCATAAGCGTAAACCACCATAAGTTGCCGCACTCGCCAGTCGATCACTGCGAGGGGAAAATGCCAAAGCCGAAACCTCACCTCGGTGCGTCTGAAATTGCGCCCGGACTTGCTGCAACTCGACATCCCACAAGGTCACCACACCGTCTTTATCTCCCGTGACCAGTGACTTGGCATCCGCGGAATAACCGACAGCTCCAATGCCTGCATTTCCTGGAAACAAGACGGAGGGGCGTGCCTCAACCGTTAAATCACGCAAGTTGACCGAACCATCCCAACTCCCCGTGGCCAACGTCTGGCTATCGGGGGAAAAGGTCACTGCATGGATCGGCGCACGATAACCCTCCAGCGTTTCCCGTGTCTGACCAGTTTCTGGATCCCACAGTTTGACTTTTCCAGGCACGTTGACCCAGACAGTACCACTCGCCGTTGCCAACCAGCGCCCGTCGGGGGAAAAAGCCAAGGCCCGCACCATCCATTCGTGGCCCTCTAATTGCGCCACCAGCTCGCCACTCGATAGATCCCACAAGCTGGCTTCAGCTTTTCCATTGCCAGTGGGCTGGCCACCCCCCGTTGCCAAGCGGCGACTGTCTGGAGAAAAGGCCACCGCGCGCACCGGCAAACGATGTTCGAGGACTATGGCTGTCGCTTGCCAAGTGCCAACGTCCCAGATCCGCACCGTTTTGTCACTACTGCAGGTGGCCAACCATTTTCCATCGGGAGAAAAAGCGACCCCATGGACGACATCCTGATGCCCCTCTAATCGTTTCAGCGGTCGTTTTTGCAGGCCCTCGACTGCAAAAATCTGCACTGAAAAATCTTCGGATGCCGCCGCCAACCAGGCACCATCGGGAGAAAAGACCAACGACGAATAGGTGTACGCATGCCCAGCTACCATGTGTTGCGGTTGCCACCGCTCGGTATCCCAGGTTTTAATTGTGCCATCATCACTCCCCACGACCAACCGCGTACCATCGGGAGCAAACGCGAGCGCCGTTACCCAAAATCGATGCGACTGCAGCAACCTTTTCTCTTCAGGATTGGAGACCCTCCAAACCACTGCCACCGCGGCATTCCCGTTACTGCTGGTACCCGCGACGAGATATTCGCCACTGGGAGAAAAGGCGACGGTCAAAAATTGCCGCAGCTGATCGGCAAACTGCTCCAAACGCTGCCCCGTAGCGGTTTCCCATAAAATCACCGTACCGTCCCGCCCACCGGTCGAACCCAGCTGTTGGCCATCGGGCGAAAATGCCAGGGCCTGAATCGTCGCCTGATGGGCCGGCCAACTCAACTTAATTTCACCCGTTTCGACATCCCACAAGGTAATGTCCTTGCTACCCCCTGCCGTGGCGAGCGTTTTACCGTCGGGCGAAAATTTGACCACCAGACTGGCGCCATCGGCTTGCCAAGACGTGCGGCGTTGCCACGACTGGGTGTCGAAGATGACAATTTCACGGCTCTGCCCAACGGTAACCAGCATTTCTCCGTTAG
This sequence comes from Pirellulales bacterium, assembly GCA_022448345.1. GTDB lineage: Bacteria > Planctomycetota > Planctomycetia > Pirellulales > Lacipirellulaceae > JAKVCB01. The sequence goes on along the minus strand of JAKVCB010000304.1, from coordinate 1,008 downwards.
GGGAAAACGCCACATCGTACAGACGATAGTCGTGATTTAAGCGTCGTTTCTCACTACCCGTCAGGGGATCCCAAAGTCGCACACTGTGATCCTCACTCGCCGAGACCAAAACCTTCCCGTCGGGCGAAAAAACGACCGCGCGCACCGGCCGGTGGTGTCCCTCACAGACCACCCGTTCTTGGCCATCGGCAGCGTTCCATAATTTCACGCGATGATCGTGGCTAGCGCTGGCAAAGGTGTTGCCGTCGGGAGAAAAGGCGAGACGAGAAATAGCCGGGCTGCGGTCGTGCAATAAAACACCTTCCGCTCCGGCCTCAGACAGACCCGGCACTTTCCAGACTTTGACCGTTTTGTCGAAAGAAGCAGTGGCTAAGGTTTGACCGTCGGGAGAAAAATCGACCCATCGCACACCTTCCTCATGGCCATGAAAGGTGGTGACTTCTTCCCAAGTCGCCGTGTCCCACAGCTGAGCCAAACCAGGTTGGTTGCGATCTCCACTTCCACTAGCCAGCAATCGATCGTCTGGAGAGAACTGCACCGAGGTAGCAAAATGTTGGTGCTGCAGCGTGACTTGCACCTCCCCCGTCTGCAAATCCCAGACACGCACGGTCTGGTCGGCAGAAGCGGACGCCAATCGCCGTCCATCAGAGGAAATGGCTACAGAGGCAACAAAATCTTTATGGCCACTCAGCGTCCGCAAACGCTGTTTCTTCTCCAAGTCCCACACCAGGATCTCTCCCGGCTGGCTGGTTTTTCCACCTGCCGAGACCAACGTGGTCCCATCGGAAGAAAACGTCACACAAAGCACACTGAACGGATGGCCGTCAAAAATAACCTGCGGTTCCGCTTGATCCTCGAGGGTCGCCACGTCCCATAATTTCAGCTTACTGTCGAACCCCCCTGTCGCCAATGTTTGACCATCGGGGGAAAAGCTCAAGCCGCTGACAGCACTCTGATGCGCTTGGAAGGTTGCCAATTCCTGTTGCTGTTGTAAATCCCAGAGCTTCA
>JAKVCB010000303.1 GCA_022448345.1 Pirellulales bacterium | reverse complement strand
TTGGCCTAATGTCTCCTAGGGCCAGGGGGCCTTCGCTTTGCTTCTATTCTGGGACGAGCGCACTTGAGGGAGTATCTACATTGTGTGCAGAGCAGATGGCTCAAGACACGAAAACCACCAACCGATCGGGGCTTTCAAAGTGCGTGGTGGAATCAACCTTGTGGCGGCGACTGCTGGGGCCTGCCACGAGGGTGGAATTTGGGGTGTCTCAACCGGCAATCACGGCCAATCGCTGGCCTACGCAGCGCGCCGAGCAGGAATCCCCTGCACGATCGTGGTCCCGACAGGCAATAACCCCGATAAGAATGCGGCGATCCTGCGCCTCGGAGCGAAACTAATTGAAAAAGGCCGGGATTTTGACGCGGCCCGTGAACATGTCGAAGAACTCGCCCGTCAATCCGCAGGACGCTACGTCCACTCGGCCAACGAACCCTTGCTGATTGCAGGGGTGGCCACGATGGCCTGGGAAATCTTCGAGGAGCTTCCCCAACCCGATGTCATCCTGGTGCCAATCGGGCTGGGCAGCGGTGTGTGTGGAACTTGCCTGGTCGCCAAACACCGCCATCCTCAAACACAGGTCATCGGCGTTCAGGCCCGTGGCGCTGCCGCGGTGGCACGGAGTTGGCAAACAGGCCATACCGAACGTGACGCAAACTGTGACACATGGGCGGAGGGGATAGCCACCCGGGTCCCAGCTGAAATGACCATGGAAATCATGCGTGCATTGATGGACGATGTGATTCTCGTGGACGACGACCAACTGCGGCACGCGTCGTACTTGATTCTCAAACACACCCATAACCTCGCCGAAGGAGCCGGCTCGGCAGCGCTGGCAGCGGCCCTGGCCGAGCGCCAGCGGTTTGCCGGACGCCACGTTGTGGGCATCCTCTCAGGCGGCAATCTCGACCTCACCACCTTGCCTGCCATTCTGGCTGCCGCCAAACCGGCAAAATCACCGGAAAACCCACGGTAAACTGCGTAAAAGGCGCGGCGTAATCGGACGAACCCAAGTGGCAGGCAAGGTGCAAAGCGCCCGCCTGGCAGGTCGGCTCTGCGAAGCACCGAGAGGGTGCCAGACGCGCGGACATTCGTTGCGATTCCCAGGCAGTCGGGGTATATTCGATTTACGAATTTTGGCCATCTGAGCCGCCGGGCCGACAGGTCCTTTCCCGTCGCCCACCATTCCCTTTACGCATCGCCGCGGACGCGGATTGACATTTGCCGAGGTACTTGTCATGAGAACTGGCTGGACGCTTTCCACCGTTTTGGGTCTGACCCTGGTGGGAACGCTACTGCAGGCGATTGCGCCGCAACCGTTATTTTCTGAGGAAGAGACGCCGGACTCCGCGGTAGCGCGTGAAGTCAGCTACTACAAGGAAATTCGCCCTCTCTTTCAGACGCACTGCCTGGGCTGTCATCAACCGGCCAAACAGAGTGGCCAGTACGAGATGACGCAATTCTCCCAGCTGCTGCAAGGTGGTGAGAGCGGTGATGCAGCAATCGTAGCCGGCAAACCCGACGAGAGTGGGTTGATCGATCAAATCACACCCGTCGATGGGGCCGCGGCCATGCCAAAGGAAGGGAAACCGTTGGCCCCCGCTGAGATCGAACTGATTCGCAAATGGATCGAACAAGGAGCCCAGGACGACACTCCGGCTTCGGCCAAAGTGCAATACAACACCGAAAACCCACCGAAATATGCGGCCGCGCCTGTCATTACGTCTCTCGACTTCTCACCCGATGGCAAATGGCTGGCAGTATCGGGTTACCACGAAGTCGTGCTGCATCATGCTGACGGTTCGGGGGTAGCCGCCCGCCTGATCGGCATGTCAGAACGGATCGAGTCGGCCGTCTTTTCTCCAGATGGCAAGCGTCTGGCTGTTGCTGGCGGTTCACCAGGCCGCCTGGGAGAAGTGCAAATCTGGGACGTGGCCGAGCGTGCGCTGCGACTCTCTCGGAGTGTCGGTTACGACACACTCTATGGCGCCAGCTGGTCCAACGACAGCAAGTTGATTGGATTCGGCTGCCCGGACAACACCCTGCGGGCAATCGATGCCGAGACCGGTGAGCAAAAACTCTACAACGGGGCGCATAACGACTGGGTCCTGGACACGATCTTCTCAGTCAAGTCCGACCACCTGATCTCGGTTAGCCGAGATCGATCAATGAAATTAATCCACGTCCCCACACAACGTTTCATCGACAATATTACCAGCATTACGCCAGGTGCCCTGAAAGGGGGCCTGCATGCCATCGACCGCCACCCCAGCAAAGACGAACTACTCGCCGGTGGCTCCGACGGGACACCAAAGATTTACCGCATGGTACGAGAAAAAGCCCGCAGGATTGGCGACGACTTCAATTTGATCCGAGCGTTCCCGAAAATGCCGGGACGGATTTTCTCCGTCGCGTTCAGTAGCGACGGCAATCAGATTGTCGCCGGCAGCAGTTACAACACCCAGGGAGAAGTGCGTGTCTTCAACTACGCCGATGCCAAGGAACTGCTGAAGATCTCGGTCCCCGAAAGTGCAATCTATGCCGTCACGTTCAGCCACGATGGCAAACAGCTTGCCGCGGCCGGCTATGACGGCCAGGTACGGTTAATCGATGTGGCCAATGGCAACATCAAACACGCCTTCCCACCGGTGCCAATTCGAGCCGGTGAGGCCAGTGGTGCGGAGTAGAAGCATTTCAACTCAAACCTATGGTTTAATCATCATGATCTGTTTTCTGGTCGCTGGCGTCAGCCCGCTGCAGA
>JAKVCB010000302.1 GCA_022448345.1 Pirellulales bacterium | reverse complement strand
GAGGCTTTGGGATAACCTGGTGTGGTTTCGAACGAACGCACGGCAACCAGCAAAGACTCACCATCGTGTTTAAGATAGAACCGAGTGCCCTGCGGCAGCGGTTGACTGCTTCCCATCAGCCGGAGATCGGAAATCATTGCCGCGTCATCCCACTCTGTATCCGACAACCGACCATCCAAATCGATCTTTACAGACGAAAAGGGAACGTAAGCCTCCGGTACACTACTAGCAAGTGTGAAACTGAGGTTTGTAAGAAACGAGACGACTATTGTCACCAAAAAGAAGGTTGTGTGTTTCATCATTTGGAGGATTGCAGGTGGAAGATTGCAGGTGGAGGAAGGGGATGGTGGACTCACACTCCCAAATGTCTTGCGATTTTCATTTTACCATATCGCCTTCGATGATAATGTCATCAACGCAGGTCCGATTTTTCTCGAACACGCCGGTATCACTTAGGTTGATGTTTCTTGCCACTAACATCGCCACCTTATCAATCGGCACGGGACCGTGGCCAAGTATGACTCTTTGAAATCTGGACACGCCCAGAGTAGAGTTGGTGCTGGTAGTGGAACCGTTGACCTCGGTAGAGAAGCCTTACCTAACGGTGTGCTGGTCCTTCAGGTCTGGCCTGTGGCCCGATCTGACTTGTGTCTATGGACTCAAACCCTAACGCGAGGGCTGGTGATTCGGGTTTGAGCCGGTAATCTCCGTTTTCGAAGTCAACAAACATCGGATCGCTAACTTTTGAGTGATTGTCCAATCCCATCTCCCGCCATTTAGCCAGCGAGAGTTCCTGAATACCATTAAATCCCATTTCCGCGCCTGCAGCCTGAAAGTAAACATTGAAATCACATTCCGCCAAGGCCTCTATCTTGGTTATACGTATGAGTGCTGCGCCGGGATTTGAATAGTAAACAATGTTCCTGCGCACAATATTTCCTTCTCCGCCCCGTGGTAAATCCATTTGCTGAATGCTGCTCTCAGCGAAAATATTGTTTTCGACAATCACATCCTTGGCCGCCATTCCGCTGAAAAAGATGCCGCCAAGCGTATTGCCAACGCAGATATTGCCATAGACGTGTGCACCAATGGGGGAATTATCAAAGTAGATCCCCCAGGTGAAATACGGAGTCCAAATCTTTCCGCCAGCTTTCGAGTTTGCGACCGGTGTACGCGGTTTGCCATAAGCACCACAGCCTTTTGCGTTACGTACCAGGTTGTAACGAACGACATTGCCAACTCTTAAATCTTCATCCTGCTCAATGACAAACCAGCGATTGAAAAAGATCCCACCGTTATCTGCCAGCTCAAGACAGACGTCATGAATGTAGTTGTACTCCACAATCACCCTGCCGAATCCGTCCTGCACGGTGATCCCCGCGTGGGGCGTATGGTGAATATGGTTGTGAGCGAGGGTGTTATCGACGCTATTGAGCCCCCAAACCATGATGCCAGCACCATGGCCTTCGATTTGTCCCGTGTGATGGATGTAGTTGTGTGAAACCACATTGCCTACCACTTTGGGAAACTGCTTGCTTTGCTTCTCGAGTGTCTCCGGGTCCCTCCATGTAGGCCCACACAGATACTCTTGTCCCTTCTCGCCGGTAGTGGCAAAGGAAATCCCCTGACCTCCAACATCGGCAATCGTATTGTGCGAGATCGTATTGAAAGCACACGCATCCTGTAGCCGCACACCGTCACCGCCTAGCTTGTGAAAGCGATTCCCATCAACCTCGCAGTAATGGGCGTTCTCAAGCGTGACGGCAGCACCCCGGTAGGTAGGGGCATGAAAATTCGGGTGCCGCTCGTCGGGCCATGTCGACAAGGTTTGAGTAAAAGTCAAGCCAGAGAACCGAACGTGTCTTATTGGATCGGACGGGGTTCCACGCAGAACCACCAGTTGGTCGGTGCTGGGTGCTATGACCTGATCCACTCCGATCAAACGCTCTGGCGGCCAAAAATAAAGTGTGCCGGTCTCGGTATCCAGGCACCACTCGCCAGGCGTGTCCAGCTCTTCCAGCACGTTAGCCACGTAGAATCGATTGCCAGCCATGAGCGACATGAAGTCGGGCTTCACAGCTCTGGTGAGTCGGATCAGGTTGTCCTCATGGTCAACCTTTGCGATGGGGATAGCGTCATTGACCCAGCCATACCATGGAAAAATGACGACCTCTGCCTGCTGAGGCTTGGCCCAGTCGCGAGCAAAGGTCCCCTCCCGATAACGAAACCTCTTTGGATTTTTCGTTTCGTCTGCAACCTGGTCGATGAAGGTCCAACCGCCGTACAGCGGATCCTCCCGGTCGAAGTTAGGATAGCGGGCGCGGATTTGTCGCTCACCCGCAAAGTACAATTGTCGGAACCTCCACTTGGCATCCTTCACGTCCTGGAGAAAACATTGCAGGATCTTGCCTTTGTAAGGGCTCCAGGAGCGAATGTTTTTAGCGCCACTGAGGACAGGTTTCTCGCCGGGATAGGCCGCGTATGTGACTGGACGTTGCTCGCCCCCCGAATCTTCTGCCGTAAGTACTAACGGTTCCTGAAGATAATAGGTCCCCCCGCGAAGTAACACGGTGACAGAACCTTCGAACTCGCCCTGTTTTTTAAGTTTGCGCAGGGCATCACGGGCACGTGTCAATGTTTCGAAGGGCTGTTGGATCGTACCTGGATTTTCGTCGTTGCCACCGGGTGCCAGGTAAAACTTGATCTCGTCAGTTTGCGTCGCGCCCTGTAATCTACAGGCCAAGGTTATGACAAGGAAAAA
>JAKVCB010000301.1 GCA_022448345.1 Pirellulales bacterium | reverse complement strand
GCTGACCAACGGCTATACCAGCTATCACGTGTCCCCCCGGGTTGCCTCAGTGGTGCTGCGGCGTCACGTGGAACTGGGTGAGCACGTAACCAAGGGCCAGCCGCTGGTAACCCTGTTCAGTGAGACGGTGGCACAGGCGCAGGCGGATTACAGGAAAGCTTTTCCTGAATGGAAGCGAATCAGCGGGCTGGGTCGTTCCGTGGTTGGCGATCAGCGGTTCAATACAGCGAAAGCCAACATTGAAGCAGCAAGGGCGACTCTGCTTGCTTACGGGCTGAACGATGATGACATTGGTGCGTTGAAGGCCAGCGGGGTGGATAGTCTCGGTGAATACATGCTCAGGGCTCGCGTGGATGGTGCAGTACTGACCGATGAGTTTGAGCAAGGACAAAGAGTTGAGGCTGGCCAGCCGCTGGTGACTCTTGCTGATGAGAGTGAGCTTTGGGTAGAAGCCCATCTGCCAGCAAGCTCCGACATTGTTCTAGAGAAGGGCGCGGAAGCCGAAGTCAGGGCAGCGGGTCGTGTGGGCGTGGCAACGGTGTCCCAGGAAGCCCACACCATTGATCCTGTGACCCGCACGCGGATTGTCAGGCTGGAGCTGGACAATCCTGAAGATCGTTTTCATCCAGGAATGTTCGCAGATGTGTATTTTCGTTTTAAGACCAGCGAGCCGGTGCTTGCCGTGCCGGAGACTGCATTGATGCGTGGCGCGGACGGCGACTGGACGGTCTATGTGGAAGAGGCCGAAGGCGAGTATGAACCCGTGGAAGTGGAACTGGGCCGCTCAATTGGCGGGCTCCGTGAGGTTTCCGGCCTGGCTGCGGGCCAACGAGTCGTTTTGCGGGGCGCATTTTTTGTGGCCTCTGAGATTGCCAAAGGCGGCTTTGATCCGCACAACCACTGATTCCGGGAGCCATTATGTTCAACCGAGTAGTCGACTGGGCGGTTCAGAACCGCCTGTTGGTTCTTATTGCGCTTGCAGTGCTTATCGCCACGGCCGCGTTTCAGATACCAAAACTGAATCTTGATGCTTTCCCCGACGTTACAAACGTCCAGGTCGCTGTTAATACAGAGGCGCCCGGACTTGCGGCTGAGGAAGTCGAGCAGCTGATCACCTATCCCATTGAAGCGGTGATGTATGCGTTGCCGGATGTTGAGGAGGTTCGGTCCATCTCCAAAACCGGGTTGTCTGGTGTCACCGTGGTCTTTAAAGAGGGCACGGATATCTATTTCGCGCGCCAACTGGTTTTCGAGCGGTTGCAGGCCGCGCGGGAGCTGATTCCGGACGGGGTCGGGGTGCCTGAAATGGGGCCGAATACGTCCGGTCTTGGCCAGGTCTACCAGTACTTGCTGATAGCGGACCCGGATTCGGGGTACGACGCAATGGAATTGCGCAGCTTGCACGACTGGCTGGTCAAACTGTTGCTGATACCGGCTGAAGGGGTTACGGAAATCCTGTCGTTTGGCGGAGAGGTCCGCCAGTACCAGGTTAACCTGAACCCGGCGCGAATGCTGTCCTATGACTTATCACAGAACGATGTCATGGAAGCCCTGGAGAACAACAACTCCAATGTTGGGGGCTGGTATATGGGCCGCGGGCAGGAGCAGTTGGTTATTCGCGGTATGGGCTGGCTGGGTAATGGCGAGCAGGGGCTCGAGCAGATCCGTCAGGTGCCCGTTAAAACCAGTGATGGCATTACAGTGACAGTGAACGATGTCGCCGAGGTAGCGCTGGGCACTGAAATTCGCCAGGGTGCGGTAACCATGACCCGGAAGGATGAAGCCGGTCAGGTTGAACAACTGGGTGAAGTGGTTTCTGGCATTGTACTCAAACGAATGGGGGCCAACACAAAAGCCACCATCGACGGCATCGAGGCCCGCATTGATCGCATAAATCAGGCGCTTCCGAGTGGGGTTCGTTTTGAGCCCTATTACAACCAGGCGGATCTGGTGACCAAGGCCGTAGAGACGGTGACCAATGCGCTTCTGTTGGCTTTTGTGTTTATTGCGATCGTGCTTGCCCTGTTCCTGATGAATCTGCGGGCAACAACGCTGGTGCTGCTTTCAATACCGATTTCCATCGGGATTGCCCTGATGATCATGGCCTGGTTCGGTCTCTCGGCCAACCTGATGTCTCTGGGCGGTATTGCTGTGGCAATTGGCATGCTGGTGGACGGCTCTGTTGTTATGGTCGAGAACATGTTCAAGCATCTGACCCATCCTGATGCTGAGCATGACGCCCATCGGGATGAGTTGGCTGGAGATGACCCCGATCCATTGGACGCGTCACACGATGATCATGGCATTGCCCTTCGTCTCCAGGAAGCCGGCCGGGAAGTGGCGCGGCCGATTTTTTTCGCGACGGCGATTATCCTGGTCGTTTTCATGCCTCTGTTCAGCTTCGAAGGTGTGGAAGCCAAGCTGTTCCAGCCAATGGCAATCAGCATCATGCTGGCTATCGTGTCGGCGG
>JAKVCB010000300.1 GCA_022448345.1 Pirellulales bacterium | reverse complement strand
GTGCAGCATCCTGCAGAACCATGCGTTTACGTGGTCCGTCGATCTAGCTACTGGTAGTATGGGAAACAACAAGGATAACCAAGGAAAACCAAGGAAAACCGGGCCCCAGGGGGGCCCCCGGAAAAACTCAATTTTGATTCACCGGCTAAGAGTCAGGATGAAATCGCGCAGTCCCTACAATGGGGAGTCAATCTAAATGCCGACAATGCGGACGAACTCAGCCGCATTGATAACTGCCGGAGCGCGCTGAGGCCAGGATCCTGGGTTGGGCTACGCCTCAATCCAGAGGTTGGGGCCGGCAGTATGGCCGCTATGAGTGTCGCCACGAAATCCTCCAAGTTTGGTGTTCCGATCTCGGCGGGAATTGATGCATTTATGGATTACTTTCAGAGATACCCTTGGCTCACTGGCCTTCACGTTCATGTGGGCAGCCAGGGATGTGCTCTCGATCTCTTGGTAGAGGGAGTCAAACGCGCGATGCGTCTTCGCCGTGAGATACATGACCGGTTGGGGCGAAGCCAAATTCGAATGATTGACATTGGTGGCGGTCTTCCCTGGAACTACAGGCCGCAAGATCAGTTTCCTACGCCAATGGAGTACGTCGCGAGTCTGAAGAAGGAAGTGTCCGATCTGTTTGACGAGAACATACAGGTTGTCACGGAGTTGGGGCGGGCGATCCATGCTGGCTGTGGTTGGGCTGCGAGTCGCGTCGAGTACGTCAAGTCGGCCGATTCAATGAATTCAGAGCCGATGGCGGTGATACATCTTGGTGCAGACTTCATGCTCCGTCCTGTCTACAAATCGGAATTGTGGCATCACGAGATCAGCTTGTTTGACGAGCACGGAATGCCAAAGCAGGGCGTCAAAAAACCAACCACCATTGTCGGGCCCCTTTGTTTCGCTGGCGACGTACTGGCTCGCGGACGACCGTTGCCGGCGGTAAAAACAGGGGATTGGCTGGTGCTACACGACATCGGTGCCTATACCCTGAGCATGTGGTCGCGTCATTGCAGTCGAGCTATTCCACCGGTGGTAGGCCACCAGGGCGCAGGTGAACTGACGTGCCTACTCGCTGGCGAAACGCTGGAAGACATTAGTGCCTTTTGGAGTCGCGGAGTGAATTGATATGTACGTTGATTTTGCGCGAATGATGACAAGGTCTCCTCGCCGGAAAACAGTGGCAGCGAAGTTGCGGGCACTCGTGAACCATGCCTATCACCAGGTCCCGTAATACCGCGAAATTATGGACCAGCACGGGGTTAGCCCGGCAGATATCACCGACCTCGAGAGTTTCATCGAGCGATTCCCCACAACAGATGTGGCACACTATAAGCAAGTGGCCATCGCCGACGAAAAAAACGTGCTGGCAGCGAGTCACCTCGAGCAGCCCTATCACGAAGATCGAAGTTCCGGATCTACAGGCATTCCAACCACAGTTCGTCGAACTTCTGCAGAACGGAATCATAATAACGCGAAAACTCTCGCTCACCTCTTCCGTCGAGGCCTACGTCCCTGGCATCGGCTGGCCGCGATTGTACCACCGTGCCAGGTTGTGGAACGAGATTCGTTTCTGCAGCGATTGGGTGTGTTTCGTCGAATAACCATTGACCATTACATGCCGCTCGAGGAAGCAACAGAAGCCATCATTCAGAAGAAAATTGATGCGATTTACGGGCGCAAGGCAGGTATCCAACTGTTGGCCCCGTTGATTGCGAAGCATCCCGATTTCCGCCCTTATGCATTCATGATGCCCGGAGCTGAGGTCATCAACAGGGCGGACCGTAAATACCTCTGCGAGCAGTATCGCCCTCGCAATTATGCGGAAATGTATGGTTGCACGGAAACGGGAATCATCGCCACTCGCAAAGACGATGATGATTATGCCATCGACTATAATTCTGTATTCGTGACAATCGAAGACGTCGAAACTCTGGATAGTGTGAACGGAATAGAAGGAAACTTTCACCGCGGTACGGTGGTCGTGTCCTCCTTGTACAATTGGCTGCAACCATTTCTAAAATACAAGTTGGACGATATTGCGATTGTGCGTAACCTCGATCTCGCTAATCAATTGGGGATGACCATCGTCGATATCGAGGGGCGATCTGATGATTTTCTTTTGCTCCCCGACGGTAAACAGATGAGTGCCGCTACCTTTAAATGCATTATCGAGAATTTTGACTCGGTCTGGCAGTACAAGGTAGTCCAAGATCAAGTGGAATCCTGCCAGGTCCAAGTGGTGCTGAATGACGAAGCATCAAATGAGAGGGCATTAATCACCGAGGCTATCCAAGAGCTGGTCGCTGGGAAGATTGATTGCGAAGTTTGTTTTGTCGATGAAATAAAGCCAGGAGCCAACGGCAAGTTCAAAATGCTCGAGTCTTCTGTGTCCCGCCAACACGGCCTTTGATTTATTCAATCCGTTGAAGGGGCAGAGGCTACTCAAGACCGCCGACGAGGTCCAAGGCTTAGCAACACAAAAGTTACCCCGATTATTCCTGTGAC
>JAKVCB010000030.1 GCA_022448345.1 Pirellulales bacterium | reverse complement strand
CGCGGTGCAATCGAAATGTATCGAGCTCAAAACGGCAGTTATCCAAGTGCTTCAGCGATTACCACCACACTACTGCCATACCTTCAAGGGCCATTTCCAGCGCCACAAACAGGAGCCAACCAAAATCCCGAAGTCGTTGCTTCGTCGCAGAGCCCAATCACGTCTGTGGAACCAGGCAGCGAAGGATGGGTCTATAACAATTCAACCGGCGAAATCCGGATTAACGACGGTGTTTATGTCTCCTGGTAAAACGGATGAGCTCGGCAACACGGTCCCTTGAGGGCAGGTCGCCTTTGGGGGACTCGTTGTACCCGGCCATTGCTTTACAGAGATCAATACGATGGACAACATGTCAAAACATATCCTCGTGGCTGAAGACAATCGCGTCATGGCCCAGTTGCTCGCGTTCAGCCTGGAACGGGCGGGTTTTGTCGTCACTTGCACTTACGACGGTGCGACAGCTGCCGAAGCTGCTCGCCAGGAATTGTTTGACCTGGTCATCACGGACTACCAAATGCCACACATGAGTGGCGAGGAACTCTGCGAAGCAATCCGCACGGACTCGATGAATTGTGAGGTTCCCATTGTTCTTTGTTCCGCGAAGGGTCTGGAAATTGATTCTACCAGGATGAACGAGGTCCACCGCCTGGCCAAGGTATTTCACAAACCATTCAGTCCAGGTGAGGTGGTTGCGTTTGCCTGCTCGCTGCTGGAGTTCACACCAGTCCATGGTTGATCCGGACAAACCAACTTGAACCAAGGCGAGAAAGTACCATTCTCTGACCAGCTGCGGGACAGGTTAATGATTCGTTTCGTAGCAGGCATAAAATGGCAACTGCAGCACAACCTGTTCCACTGAACCGACGTCTGGTCACCAAATACCTGATGTTTGGCCTGGCGTGTCTGCTGCTCTGCCTGGCAACCTCATTAGCACTGGCCTATCGCAACTCACTCATCCCGCTGGCGGGGATTGCGGTAACTGGCCCGATCGTTATCTTGCTCATTGGTGCGGCTGTCCTCTACCAGTCAACTCGCCTCAATTCGCTCATTGAGCAGCAGCTTCACCATGTATCCCAGGTCACCTCGCTGAACCATGCCGAGATTCGCTGTCTCACAGGGAGTGACCCCGTCAGCCAGGGTTGGAATGCCATTCTGGACCGGATCAGCCACCAACAGGTGTGGACGAATCTTGAGGAGCGGCTCTCCGAAGCCGTCAAAGACCTCAAGCAGGAATGGGTGGTTCGTACTTTCCAGCAACTCCCCACTCCCATTGCTGTAACTGAAGATTCATTTCAAATCGCCTTTGCCAATCAAGCCTTTGAGGCACTGGCGCAGGGTTTGGGAACAACGCAGGTCGTTGGCCACAGCCTGCTCGACGTTTTACAGTGCCAGTCTGCAGCCAATGCGGATGAAATCACAGACAAGTTAACGCGACAAAACGGTAATGGGGCCTTTGAAGTCCATCGTGGGCCGACAATCCACGACGGGGTTTTGCAGATCTCCCGCCACCCACTTGTCGACAAGGCCACCGATGCGTGTCAGGAAATCTGGACGGTGCGCGACATCACCCAGCAACTTCTGGCCGATGCGTTGCGAAACCAGTTCGTGCTGACTGCCACCCATGAACTGCGGACTCCACTCGGCAATATCAAGGCTTACGCGGAAACACTCGCCCTGGAAGAGGGAATCGACGTCGACCAACAGAAGGAATTCTGCAACATCATCAACGCCGAGGCAACTCGACTATCGAGGTTTGTGGACGAATTGCTGAACATCAGCCAGATGGAATCTGGTTCTCTTAATCTCAAACGGCACGAAACCGATCTGATGCGACTTCTTGAAGAGGTGATGGATCATGTTGCTCCAGAAATGAAAAGTAAGGAGATTACGCTGGACGCCCATCTACCTCCCAAACTTACCAGGATGTGCCTCGATAAAGATAAATTCACATCGGCGCTGGTGAACCTGCTGGGCAACGCGACCAAGTACACACCAACAGGGGGGCGCGTAAGCTTCACGGTTGAACAAACACTTGAGAACCTGGCAATCTACGTTGAAGATTCTGGCGTCGGAATCTCACAAGATGAGGTGCCACATATCTTTGAAAAATTCTTCCGCAGTGCAGACAACCGCGTACGAGAGGTCTCCGGCAACGGACTTGGGCTTGCTTTTACCCAGGAAGTCGTACGGTTGCACGGAGGCAAGATCGATGTTCATAGCGAACTCGACAAAGGTACCCGCTTTACCGTCACGTTACCCTGCTAGCCTAAAGACGGGAAATACCATGTTCAAACTCGAAAAAAAAGGGATCGTCGATGTGATTGGTGGTGATGGCCCGCTCGACACCGATGCGGTGGAAGAGCTGAGCCTGCTATTGGATCAGGTGATTTCGAACGGGCCACCCCGCCTGGTGTTTGATCTGACCCAGGTACCGTTCATCCACAGCACGGGCCTGGAATGGCTTCTTGATGCGCACGGTCGATGTACCACTCTGGGAGGTCGCCTCAAGCTGGCCAGTGCAAATCCACTCTGCCGTGATATCTTGCGAATTACTGCAGTCGACCACCAACTGGCAACGTTTGACGAACTCATCGGTGCCGTGGGGAGCTTCACACGATGAATACGCTTACCCAAACGGTCGATTCACAAAGGGACCGCACAAATATGCTCCCAGCCCCACTGGGAGAGCAACTTGTACGCGCCAGCCTGCTCACTCCACAAGAACTCGAAACAGCACTTGGTGAGCAGCAATCCAAGAAAATGCGGCTTGGAGAAACACTGGTCGAACTCGGGTTTGTGGATGAGGAACAACTCCTTCCCTTTATTGCCGAGAACCTCGGTGTGCCTTTTGTGAAGTTACGGGAGGGGCTCATTGACCCTGCGGTCGTTCGCATCCTACCGCACACGCAAGCCAAGTCGTTCAGCGCACTCGCGTTATTCTGCGTCAAGGGCGAACTTACCGTGGCCATGGCAGAGCCGCAAAATCTGCATCACCTCGATGAAATCGAGCGTACCACAGGGGCCCATGTACGCCCGATACTGGCACTAAAGGGAGCCATCGAAAAACTTTTGCCACGTGCCTATGAAGAAGACTTTGCAGTCGACACCGTTTCGGCCGATATCGAGGCAGACGCGGTTGAAGTCGATCCAGAAATTTTTGAAGTTGATCTTCAGGACTTGCAGTCGCTGGCCGAAGGGAGTCCGGTCATCAACCTGGTCAACTATATTATTGTCCATGCGGTACGGCAGGGTGCCAGCGATATTCATATCGAACCAGGCCAGCACAATTCGTCGATTCGCTTTCGCCTCGATGGCCAGCTTCGCGAAGTACTGCGACCACGTCGCGATTTCCACGCTGCGATCGTCTCTCGGATCAAGGTAATCGCCAAATTGGATATTGCGGAGCAACGTGTGCCTCAGGATGGGCGGACCCACGTCCTGGTTGAGCGGCGCGAGATCGACCTGCGTTGCTCGACCCTTCCAACCGTACTCGGCGAAAAAGTCGTCCTTCGCGTACTCGACCGCAGCAATGTAACCTTCGACCTCGAACAACTAGGAGTTCCTCGCCGGCAACTCCGCCCAATCAAAGACATGCTCGCCAAACCGTATGGGCTGGTCCTTGTGACCGGTCCGACCGGTAGTGGAAAAACGACCACGCTTTATTCAGCTGTGGAACTCATCAAGTCGGTACAGCACAACATTGTCACCGTCGAAGACCCTGTCGAATATCAATTGGAGATGATCAACCAGGTCCAGATGGAAAGAGCAAAATCGCTGACCTTTGCCAAGGTACTGCGGGCGATCCTGCGACAAGATCCTGACGTGATTATGGTAGGGGAGATTCGTGATGCCGAAACAGCAGAGGTTGCAATTCAAGCTGGCCTTACGGGCCACCTGGTTCTGAGCACACTCCACACCAATGATAGTGCCAGTGCAATCACACGACTGATGGACATGGGAATTGCCCCTTACAAAATTTCAGCTGCCCTTGTTGGAATCATTGCTCAGCGATTGGTTCGGACCGTCTGCCCTAATTGCAAAACAACCCACTATCCACCTGCAGAACTCCTCGACATGATCCACTACGAGGGAGACGCGCGCCGTCAATTCGTTCGGGGAGAAGGATGCTCAAAGTGCTACGATACGGGTTTTCAAGGAAGAGTTGGGATTTACGAACTGCTGACTGCTACCCGCAAGTTGCGTGCTGCAATTTCGGCAGGGGCAGATCTGGAAACAATCCAGGCACTGCAACATGAACAGGAAGAAACCACCCTGCTTGCCGAGGGACTTCACCTCGCCGAAGCTGGAAAAACCAGCCTCGAAGAAATCATTCGTGTGGCATTTTTTGACTAGACGAAAATTTTTCGATGGAATTACGGTACACCGCAAAATCACGGGAAGGACAGCTGACAAATGGCGTCCTCAATACGGCTTCGCTGAGCGAAGCCCAGCAAATGCTGCGCGAGCAGGGACTCTTCCCACTCTCGTTTCAGGAAAGCAAGTCTCACACAGCTTCCAGGTTTACCTTCAGTACCAAAAGACGCAGTGGTATCAGGCGAACTGACCTGCTGATGCTCACCTCCCAACTGGCAATCATGTGTCAGTCAGGAATCGATCTGGCCGAAGCAATCCGGTCTGCTGCGGAGGACGCGCGCAACCCGAGGTTGCGCAAACTACTGGATGAACTCTTTCGCGACATCTCATCCGGAAACCCGGTCTCGGTCGCCATGAAACAACACGTCGATGTCTTTGGGGAAGCGTATGTTGCCAGCATTGCTGCCGCCGAGTCTGCCGGCACGATCAATGAAGTGTTGAGCCGACTTGCCGAGCAAATCCGCAACGAAATCCGCTTGCGAAGTACACTGCAGTCAACCTTGGCTTACCCGCTGATATTGATCGGTATTGCAGCCGTTGTGGTCAACGCACTGGTGTTCTTTGTCTTGCCACAATTTGGCAAGGTCTTTGTCAGTTTGGGAAGGCCAGCCCCACCCATGACCCAGCTTTTGCTCGATACAGCCCAGGTCCTGCGCAATCATAGCCTGCTACTGTTAGCCGGCCTGGTAATCACCATGCTGGCACTCTGGAGGATACGGCATACTGAACAGGCAACCCGTTGTTGGGATCGAATCGTTCTGAATTTACCACTCCTTCGCGACGCTTCCCGTTTACTGTTGGCAGGACGCATGTTCCGCTTGATCGGCACCATGCTGCAAACAGGCATTCCTCTTTTGGAATCGGTACGGCTCTGCCGATCTGCTGTCAAGAATCAATTCTTCCGTCGCGTCTTCGACAACATTGAACGCGAGGTCCTCAACGGCAACGGTATTGCAAAAACGATTAGAGAGGCAAACTTCATTCCTGCTGGTGCCGCCCAAATGATAGCAACGGCTGAAAAAACGGGAAAACTCGGCATGGTGATGCTGCTGATTGGAGAATACTATGAAGACGATGGTGAACGACATGTGCGGCAATTGGTGCGACTGCTCGAACCAGCCGTCATTGTTGTTATGGGCGTTTTCGTAGCGATCGTAGTGCTGGCTGTGATCGTACCTCTCCTGGACGTCTCTACCATGTCTCATTAAGTACCATCGATAGCACCTTGTACCCATCTAGGAAATCCAAATGCATTCATCCACAAACTTCAAATCGACAGTTCGTCCCATCCTGTTTCTGGGCCTGCTTCTCCTGGCAACCCTGGCTGGTGGCTGGCTCACGAACACCAATTCAGCACAAGCCGAAATCACGAAGGGCCAAACGCGAAAAGCATTTCTGAGCGGCTCGGAACGCTCGGAACAAGTTCTGCGTGAGATCGCACAAATCCTCAAAACTATGGACGGACGACTCGCTCGCCTCGAAAAACTTGCTGCCCGACCGGCCCCGTAAGACAACCTGGTCCCTTCGACCTGGCCGGTTATCCCTACCATGAACTTCCTTTAATCCTCATGACCGTCACTACAGTCCATCCTGAAAACGACTTGCAACACCGCCAGCGTTGTGGCTGGGTCGGCGTTGATATCGGCACGTCGACCATCAAGCTGGCGCAAGTCGAACGCTACCATGGCCGCTGGCAACTTCGTTTTGGACAAATCCTTCCCAGGCCCCCTCATGAATGGGACCCATCGTTGACGGGATTACGCGACATTCTCCATACCACTCTGCAAGGCAGCCACCGCTGGCGATCTCGACCTGCAGCATGCTTGTTACCGACGCCCCTTTCCGAACTCCGCGTACTGGATCTTCCATCAGCACCCGACCCAGAATTATTACACCTGGTTGATGCAGAGTTGAACTATGCCGACGATCGTGCACCTGGTGATTACCAGGCCGGCTTCTGGCGTACCAACCCTTGCCGTTCTCATCAAGCAAACTGCCTGGTCCATGTCATATCTACCCCAACCGACGCAGCACAAACAGCCGCTTCGGAATTGAATCGCGCAAAACTCCAATGCCAGGCCATCGACACCCACCCGTTTGCGGCAGCCCGCGCAATCGCCATGGCACCTCCAACCACGTCCGCGGAAATAATTGTGGCCGTCGACTGGGGATTTGATGCCATCTGGCTGACCATCGTGCGGCACGGCACTCCCTGTTTTACGCGTTTGCTCAGCGGATGCGGACTTCGCAAGGTTGTCGCCAACCTCCAGACCGGATTGAAGCTCACACATGAGGAAGCCTGCCAGCTGTTGGGCAAGTATGGACTGCAAACCGACGACGACATGGCACCCGGCGAAATCCAGAAGACAATCTGCAACCTGACCAAAGAACCGGTTAAACAGGCCATGCAAGAACTACAACGAACATTGCAGTTTATCGCCTATGAGCATCCCGAATTAACACCACAGCATGCTTGCCTGCTTGGCGGCGGAGCGGCACTGAAAGGTACTGACCAGCTACTGGCTCAACAACTGGCTCTTCCCACAACCGTCTGGAGTCTCTCTACACAAGCAACGTCCGCAGCCACTCCTTTTAGCCACCAGGCGGTGCTTGGTAAAGCGATCGCTCTTTCTGCTATCCCATTAATGGCCTGACTATGCACCTTAATTTACTCCCCTTGACTGAACGTCGTCGCCTGCTGCGTCGCAAACGTCTTCGACAATGGCTGCCGGTGACCTTGTTGGCCGCCCTGATTGGTGTGATCGCGTGTGGCCACGAGTATTCCATGCTCGGTGCCGAAAGAGACACCCTTGCGCGTGTCGGATCACGCACCGACGTTGCCCTAAAAAGGGTTGAACAAATCGAACACATTCGGCAGCGACTCGACGCCTTGCAGCAACGAGAATCGCTGGTCGCCATGCAAAATAACAGCGGTCAACCTTTGCAGCTGATAGGAATGGTAAGCCAGGGGTCTAACAAGCCGGGGAGTAACATTAGTATCGAAAACTTTACGCTGTCAACCGTCCATGAGGTCGTCACCCTCCGGTCGGAAACCGATCCTGGAAAAACCATAACGCAAAATAATGAAATCTATGAATTGCAACTCCAGGCGACTGCACCAAGTGATCTTGCGGTAACACGGTTTGTCGCTGCCTTAAAAGACTACAACGTATTCGATCACGTTCTGCTCGAATCGTCGCGCGCAATCTCAGACGAGGACGACCGGAGGAAATTTAATCTTTCCTGTCGATACGAATAACGGCGCAAAGGCCCCTATCATGAACTCACTTTCAAACCTCCCACGACTTGGATGGTCGCTCCACGCTACGGGGCTGTGCTCTACACTCGGTGTCGCAGCCCTGCTTTACCTCTTCCTGCTCACCCCCATGCAGAAAGAAACGGCCTCACTCGCCGCACAAGCCAACGAAAAGCTGGAATGCCTTCGGCAGGCCGAAGCCTTCGTGTCCACCCACGACAATCTTCAGCAACAACTCGATCGCGAGGAAATCCATCTCGATCAACTACTCGCTCGAATTCCTTCGGTACCACAAGAATCAGTATTTCTTGGCCAATTGGCGAGACTGGCAAGGGAGAGTGACGTTTCGATTCACCAGTTCAGTCGAGACAGTACCACCCATGAAGAGACCCATTCGAAAATGGATGTTAAGTTATCCGCCCATGCTTCCTATCAATCGATTTGTCGCTTCCTGGCAGGACTCACCGAGCTGCGCCGTTTGTGTGTTGTCCGCGATTTAAAAATCAGCCAGTCTGTCGGCAACTCAGAAGGCTATCCCGTCGAAATAACTTTGCGGATCTTTTTTGCTCCCCTTCGCGAAACTGTAACCAACCACATGATCCCGCTTGTAGCCGAAGGTGCCCACCATGTCTGATATCCCTTCTTCAGCAATCACCGAAAAACTGAAGATTGCCATCATTCCCGTACTGGCAACTTTACTGCTGGTGATGCTGTACCACGCATTCAGCGGGGCCAATGAATCGCAAACCGATACTCCTAGCGTAAGCTCCACGACAACGCGACAGGTTCCACAAGCTACCTTGGCCAAGCTGCCCCCGCGCACGAGTCAAAATCCACTGCGACACTGGCCCCAGCAAACGCTAGCTGAAATCCTCAAGTACGACCCCTTCTCCATCACTCCCCAACAGCCTGGGGAACAGAACCAACCACCCACAACCGGCGGCGAAAAAGCAGCCCTGGCCGGACAAATGAAGCAGCCTCACTCTGCAACGGACTCCCGATTTACCAACAAAATCCCTGAAATGATGTTCCATTCCCGTCACGGAACCATGGCTGTGATTGACTCGCAGGTCGTCCGCGAGGGAGAAATCCTCCGCAATGGAACGAGGGTTGTAGAAATCCGCACGGACGGAATTGTCCTGGAACGACCCGATGCTGGCTAAACACCTTCCCAAAACCAGATCAGTTTTGGTTGGAGTCCCTGGCCACTGCAGGTCGATTTTTCTGATGATAGGGACAAATCGGGTTATACCGAATCTATAGCTTGTGCAAAGTGCATTCGATGCTAGCAGATTGGTGGACCGGCGTTGGCTTGGAAACCGTATAGGTGCCGACGTTCCACCATTTGCCCATGACCACCGATTCTTTCTTGTCGCGCACAACAGTACTTTTCACGGACTCGAATGGACCAGCTCGTAAAGCTCTTCGACGGACTTCGCTACAGCTGGCTCTCGGTCCTGCTGCTGCTTCCCTTGAGCCTTGGACTGGCCAGCCCGATCAGCGGCGAACCACTTTTGGCGCAACCCACCTCAACTGATCTGCCATCGTCGCCGGTGGTCACTGAGGAGCCTGCAAACACTGGCCAAACGACGGTTCCCCAAAACGAAGCAATTCTTGTCCGCCAGCATGTGCCAGAATTATCTCCTGCTCCACCAAGCGAATCACTCCCCTCACCCGTACCCGATCCCGCGGGCAGTCGACAATTCACCATTCCGCTGGCTGAGCCATCACTCGATTCAGGTTTGCAAATTGCGGTTCAAGACGAACTCATTTCGCTGGTTGCCCGTGGCGTACCTCTGAATGTAGTGCTCACATCCATTGCCCAGCAGCATGGCCTGAACCTTGTCACCAGCAACAACGTTCAGCTTCCTGTTTCGGTCAACCTTACCAACGTATCACTGCAAGATGCGTTAAACTCAATTCTTACCGTCAACGGCTATACCTGGCATCTTCATCGCGACATCATCATGGTCACGCCAATTGAAAGTGCCGCAATGGTGTCCCCTCTGGTTCAGGGACGGGAATTGCGAGTCTTTTCTCTCAACTTTGCCTCTCCTGTGGAAATGAACCGTGTTGTCCAGGGACTACTCTCGCCGGCCGGGCAATCGTTTGTCTCAGAAACCGACCCCACCAACAAAATGAAGACTCGGCAACAGCTGGTCGTTGAAGATTTGCCGGAATATCTGACCCGCATCGAAGCCTACATTGCCCAGGCCGATTGTCCTCCAAGACAAGTCCTGATCGAGGCACACGTGCTGCAAGTGGACCTCGAAGATGATTTGAAACATGGTGTGAACCTTAAGGAAATTTTTCGTATCGCCAATTCGCGTGTCACGTTCGAAACCACCGGGTTTGCCGACGCAAACGCAAGCCCTGCTTTTCTGCTCCACATTAAGGGCACAGACCTGAATGCTCTGGTCGAGGCATTGAAAACAACGACCGACGCAAAAACGCTTGCCTCTCCCAAGGTGTTAGTCCTCAATGGGCAGGAAGCCAGGATCCAGGTCGGTGAACAACTTGGTTTCTTTGTGACAACGACCACCCAAACCAGCACGTTGCAGGATGTTCAATTTCTCGACGTGGGGGTAGTGCTACGGGTAACTCCGATCATTAGCAATGATGGTCGCGTCGTGATGACCGTCAAGCCAGAGGTCTCACATGGGCAGATTAACCCCACCACAACCCTGCCCGAAGAGGAAACCACCGAAGTCGAAACGACCGTCATGCTTAACGACGGCTATGGAATGGTGATAGGTGGTTTAATTAAAGAAAATGACCGTGAGGTAGAGAATAAAGTCCCCTGGCTGGGCGACCTGGCCATCATTGGGCGTGCATTCCAGCAACGCACTGTGAAGCGAGAGCGGCACGAGGTCATCATTGCCCTGGTCCCCCACATCATACCGCTGGGCCCCTGCGCCGAAGCCCAACAACAAACCGAACTGCGTCGGGCGACAACCCCCTTACTCGTTGGTCCGCTCTACCGGGCCGATCGGCGTCGTTGGGAACCAGAACTTCTCGACGCCATTCGAAACCCCGTTAATTGTCATCACCCCTGCCCACCACAACGTGTGCGTATTCCATACGATCTGATCCTACCTCCAACGTTTGAGGATTGTCCCGACACGGTCGAAACCATCCTGGCACCCGATGTAAGCTATAATTCTTCGGGTCCCGACGGGTTGATGCCCGAAATATTGCGGTACCCGGAGTGAATGTTATTACGGCAGAAACCGCGAGATCCAACCATGTCTGAAACGCTGCCCATTCCTACCCAACTCCAGCATCTGATCGAAAAACGTAGCGGGGAAGAGAACCGAAAGCGACAACGTCGCACAGCCACCGGTGACCCCAAGCTGCCGTCGGAACCACAAACGGCCCAAGAAACACCGCTGGCGGACAACGTAGCAGGTGACCGCCGCGGTAAGGAACGTCGCCAGTCGATTCGGCGACAAGCAGACCAGTAACAACCGCGGCCAGGGGGATCCACAACCTGGCCTGGAGGATCTGCTAACCCTGATCTGCTAACTCTGTCGCCAGGGACCGTCAATCGCGAGTGTAACGCCCGGGTTCTGAATATTGGCAAACAGCGTTGACCCATCGGGTGACATTACCACGCCGGCAAATTCTGATCCATTGATCGAGTTGCGGGCAAGTTGATAAATGCGACCTGACGAGGTTACCCCTACGATGTATTGGTCAGGTTGTCCATCTTCAGAAAGTATGACATCCCCCCAGGGAGCGACGGTGAGGTTATCGCACATCTCAATTAAGGACACATCGTTGGACTCAATAAATAACTCCAGGCGGCCTGGCTGGCGATCTTCCTGGTCCGTTCCTTCGAACGGGCTTGGCACGTAACGCCAAATCTGGCCCAGTTTTTTCTGGCCGCCGTTGGTACAAGCAAAATAGATGGAGTCGTTGCCGTACCACATGCCTTCTCCACGGGCAAATCGGGCAGCTCCGCTTCGGTGTCCGCGAAACCGTAAATCACTGTTCGGTGCATCGACTTCGTCCAGGTCGATCCAGGCAACATCAAAAACAGTTCCCGGAAGTATCAACCCTGTAACGGCAGCATCTGGCCCTTCGGCAAGCCAATTCCGCGTGTCAGCACCAGATTGCCCTCGAATGGCCAAAGCTTGTAATTTACCACCTTCAACAAGATGTCCCGGCTGATCGGGAATAAAACGGTAAATGAGTCCGTCTTCCCTGTCTTCGGTCTCGTACACAATGCCTGAGAAAGGGTCAACCGCCACAGCTTCGTGCCGAAATCGGCCCATCGCCCGCAAAGGTACTGGCTGAGTAAGACCAATCTCGCTTGAGGCAGGAACCTCGAAATTGTACCCATGGTCATGTTCGAGATTCCGGTTGGCACGGTCTTCTGTCTCTTCGCAGCTGATCCAGGTTCCCCAAGGCGTAGGACCACCTGCACAATTTCGAAGAGTTCCCGCAAGGCTGAGAAAATGGCGTTCCAGTTTCTTCGTGCTGGTGTCGTAAACTAAAGTCGTTGTCCCCCCAAGGGGTGGCATTGCTCCAAAAGCACGATCATAAAATTTGCTTCGGTCAAAACCACGCAGCAATTCGAGATTCCATCCAAAAGCTCCATCGCGTGCAGGGCTGAGTCCACATTCGTGATTACGCACGAGAATCGTCTTGCCATCTGGCCCTGGAAAAGCCGCCATACCGTCGTGCATGCCCGGCACAAACAAGCCATCGTCCATCCGCTCACCAGCCTTGGACATTACCCGGTAGGAAAACCCCTCTGGAAGATCAATCACTCCCTGCGGATCCTTCTTCAGAGGGCCATAGCGCAACGAAGCAAACCCCTCGGCCGCCACCTGGTTTTTCCCGGAAGTGGCAAGCCTTAATCCTGCAAAACCAGCCGACACTGCACCGGCAACCTTCAAAAAACTGCGTCGCGAAGTCGATTGCGTCATAATTGGGCCAGATATACGTTCCAGTAGGGATAACAGATATAATAGCTGAGCCACTATTTTAAACCTAAGCCGCCTCTCGTCCAGTGACCCGTATTGCAACCCCAGGCCCCTCGAGCGACGGACAGTGGCGGAATAAAATCGGGGCCAGGCTGCCCTTTTCGATTGGCTGCTGGTTTTACGGGCCGTCGCCGACTTGCCTCACCAGGAAAGCAAGGTTTGAAAGCTCTGTTTCGCATGATCCACTACAGCTACATTTTGCTCGAACCACTTACGTCATTTGAATCTACTGAGGAAATCCGCAGGACTTTTGACCTGGTCAAAGATTGCGGCTACGAGGGGGTCGAACTTCAGGTAACACGTCCGCTGGGCTGTGAAGTCGAGACACTCCTGCGCTGGATAACCGAGGCAGGGCTCAAGGTCCCCTCCTTCTTGACCGGCGAGGCCTATCACAAAGGCCTCTGCTTGAGTTCTCCAGACAAACGGGTGCGACAACGTACGGTGGACCGACTCTGCGAATACGTGGATATCGCATCCGCTTTTGACGCCATTCTCGTCGTAGGCCTGCTGCAAGGCTTGCGTTCCGACGAGCCCGACCCACAAACGGCCAACCAACGAATTAGCGATTGCCTTCGTGATGTTGCCGAAGCAGCCCACTCCCAAGGTGTCGACCTTGTCCTTGAACCGATCAATCACTTGCAAGTGGGCTTCAACCACACCGTTGCCGAAGTCCTCCAGCTGGTTCAGGAAGTCGACTCCCCTGCCCTTCTGCCGATGGTCGATACAGTACATATGAATATCGAAGAGCATAATTTACTTCAACCGATTCGCGACTGTGGTCAGCAATTGCGCCATGTCCATCTTTGTGAAAGCAATGGGCGGGAATTCGGAACCGGTCACATCAATTTTTCCGCAGTGCTGGAAACTCTTGACGAAATTGGCTACGACCGGTTCGCTTCGGTGAAAATTTATCGCGGAACTGATCTCGAGGCCAATGCGCGGACAAGCCTAACATGGCTCAAGCGGTAAACGCCACAGGCGGAATTTTGCTTGTAAACAGGTTTCAGAAATTTGCCTGCACTTATGTATTTTCATCACAATTTCCAATCAGGGCACGGGCTCACAAAGAACGCCCCACAACGACACTCAAGCACCTTATTTTACGGTGGGAACTTTCAACTGGCCTGAAGAACTATTGGGTGTAAAAAGCCCAAACCACTTCGAAAGAATCTGGTATATTTCAGTTTCATCAATCATTGGCCCAACCCCAGATAATGCATTAGCGGACGCTCAAGAATGCGTCGCGGTTTTTTCACCCACCCACCATCCACCCAAAGACTCAACCATGACTCTCCTTCCTGCCCTCCTCTGGCGTAAAGCTCCTGTGCTGGCCTGTCTCTTTCTCTGGTCTGGCTCACCTGCCTTTGCGGAAAACCCTGAAGTCCTGAGAGACCTGGTGTATGCCCAACCAGGTGGCACCCCCCTCACTCTTGACGCCTACCTGGTCCCCGACAAAAAGGTCCATCCAGCCGTAATTAATATTCATGGCGGTGGATTCGTCACGGGTGATAAATCACACATCAGTACCGGTTTTCGCGAAATTCGCGACTTGATCCTTGCCAACGGTATTTCGGTCATCTCGGTCAACTATCGGCTCGCTCCTCAACACCCCTACCCTGCCGCTACCGATGACATCCAGGAGGCCATCAGTTTTATCAAGAAAAATAGCAGCAAGCTCCGTATCGATCCCAACCACCTGGCATTGATGGGGGAATCGGCCGGGGGGATGTTGGTCTCCCACGCTGGCGCCAAATATCGACCCGAGAACAAGGTAGCTACAGTAATCTCGTTCTATGGCGAACACGACTTTTTGTTACGGGTTACCGAAAATCCCTGCGCGATGGACGGTTACACGGTCCCCCAACCCGAGGGTGGCTGTATCTCCGGTGGAATGGCTGCATTTCTCGGATTTGACAAGGTTACCCCGGAAAACAAACCCCTGCTCACCGATGCAACGGTTGTCAGCCATGTTCATCCGGACATGCCATCGTACCTCCTGATCCACGGCACACGTGACTATGGCGTACCGATTGAACAGGCACACAGTATGCAAGATGCCATGCGCCGTGCCGGTGCCGAATGTGAACTCATGGCCGTCGTAGGGGGGGGGCATGGCATTGGGGGTTGGACGGCCCCCAATCAGGTTCGCTACAAGCAAATTCTGGAAGATTGGTTGAAACAAAAATTGCTTCACTCACAGTAGCACGGAAAACCCGCTGTTTGTAAGCCTACCTGGAATAAGATCTGTTCAAGCAGGCACCACAACTTTGGCTATTTCCTTTCCCGTCACAATTGCGATTAGGGAAACACCATGCGTTTGATCCTCTCTTTGGCCCTTGGCGTCATCGCACTGCTATTTCTAAAGACCGTTCCAGCAAGAACCGCAGACCCGCCACCCAATAAGTTCGTCGCGGTGGATACCTCGTGCCTGATGGGATCTCCCACTCCCCCCCTGCAGTACGAACTCACTCCCGCTTTTCCACAACTCTCGTTTGAATTCCCGCTTGTCCTCACCTCTGCGCCCGATGGTACCAACCGATTGTTCCTCGTGGGTCAGAATGGTGTGATCTACGTATTCCCCAATCGAGCTGATGTAAGATCCGACGAAGTCAAAACCTTTCTCGATCTCCGCGGGGGCGTGGCCCGTAATTACTTTGAAGAAGGACTGATCGGCCTGGCTTTCCATCCCCGTTTTGCCGAGAACGGGCAGTTCTTTATTTACTATACCGAACGCCCGACCCGCTCGTCGGTCGCCCGGTTTACCGTCTCACCTGACAATCCGAATCGGGCGGATCCCACGTCACAACAGGTGATACTGACCGTCAACCAACCCTTCTGGAACCACAACAGTGGCACGATTCAATTTGGTCCCGACGGCTTCCTTTACATCCCACTCGGGGACGGGGGCAGTGCCAACGATCCCCACAGCAATGGCCAAAACCTTCAATCGCTGTTAGGCAAGATCTTGCGGATTGATGTCGACCATGCCGATCCTGGCAAGAACTACGCCATTCCGGAAGACAACCCATTTGTGCACCTTGGCGACAAGGCACGAGGAGAAATCTGGGCTCTCGGTTTGCGTAACCCCTGGACCATGATGTTCGACCGAAAAACGGGTGACTTGTGGGTCGCCGATGTGGGGCAGGATCACTGGGAAGAGGTCGACGTGATTGTTCGAGGAGGCAACTACGGTTGGAATGTGCGCGAAGGATTTCACACTTTCCCAGCAGGCCGGAAACCGGGCCCCCAGGATGCCAACTTCATCGATCCAGTGTGGGAGTACCCACACAGCGAAGGGGTTTCGATCACTGGCGGGAGCGTCTACCGGGGCGCACGCCACAGCAACCTGAGAGGTTGGTATATTTGCGCCGACCATATGAGTGGATCGGTCTGGGCACTACGACGGCGCGATGGAGAAGAACCCCAGGTTCGAAAAATTGCGTACAGTCCGTTTCCAATTTCGGCATTTGGCGAAGATGCATCGGGAGAACAATACCTGATTGCCTTTGACGAATTTACACCTGTTCCGCACGGCAACACGACCACGCGGGGACAAATCTACCGTTTGCAGCCTGCCACCTTTGATCACCAGTATGATCCGAAAAAATTTCCCCGCCTGCTTTCTGAAACAGGCCTGTTTACCTCGGTATCAAACCACCAGGTAGCACCTGGCTTAATCCCGTACGACGTCAACGTTCCCCTCTGGTCCGATGGCGCAGTCAAGGATCGCTACCTGGCCCTCCCCGAAAAAGGCCAAGTGGTCTTCAGCCCCAAGGATGACTGGGATTTTCCCATCGGCACCGTGACCGTCAAAACTTTTTCCTTGGAAATGCATCGCGGTGACCCGACTTCGCTCCGCAGGTTAGAAACCCGACTTATGGTTCGCAGTGACCGTGGATGGGATGGCTACACTTACCGCTGGAATGACCAGCAGACCGATGCGGCATTACTTGATGGATCCCTGGAGGAGGTCTTTGAAATCAAAACGGACGAAGGTACTGAAACGCAAACCTGGTACTATCCCAGCCACTACGACTGCAATGCCTGCCACACAAAACAGGAAAATTTTTCACTGGGACTGGTGACCCGCCAACTCAATCGACCATCTCCTGCCGGTGGCCAAGAAAACCAGCTCGATCGCTTCGATCGGCTCGGCTTGTTCCGTAATCCACCCACCGCTCCCGCCAGCACATTGGAAGCCCTGCCCGACTGGACCGCTGCCGAGGACTCCACTTCGGACCTGGCCCGTGCTTATCTTGACGCCAACTGTGCAATGTGCCACCAACCGGGCGGCAACTCCGTCATGCAACTCGACTTCCGATACCACACCCCGCTGGCTGAAGCAAACATCATCAACGTTCCCCGGCAGTCTCTCGAAGAACTACCCAACCAACCCATGCTGATAGACCCGGGCAATGCTGAGAAGTCAGAACTGGTGGCCCGCGTCAGCCGCCGTGGCCCGGGACAAATGCCGCGACTGGCCACCAATCGGGTAGACAAGAAGGCCGTAGAAATTCTCCGCCGATGGATTGCAGACATGCACGCCCAACAACCAGACAATTAACAACACCTGGTTCACTTGCGGGCATCAAGCAAAGGCGTCGTACACAACCTCGCTGGAGATGAACGTGGGAATCTCATCCCGGCCATTATGACGAAATGTGACCTTCTCCTGCTCAAGGCCAAGGGCGTGCAGAATCGTGGCATGGAGCGAGTTGGGATGAATCGGCCGCTCAATGGCCGTGTAACCAACCGGATCGGTTTTGCCAATCACCTGGCCACCTTTGACACCTCCACCCGCCAGCCACACGGTAAAACCGCCGGGCGAGTGATCACGACCATTGCCCTTCTCAGCTCCCGGGGTGCGGCCAAACTCTCCACCCCAAACCAACAGGGTCGAGTCAAGCAGCCCCCGCTGTTTGAGATCGGTCAATAATCCGGCAATCGGTCGATCGCTGCGATCCGCGCAGCCCTGGTGACCTCCCTTCAAATCACTGTGGGAATCCCACCCGTCAACGTAGAGCTGAATGAACCGTACTCCGCGCTCAACCAACCTTCTTGCCAGCAGGCACTGCATGCCCACGTTATGGGTAGCCCCCCCACCAATCCCGTACATCCGCTTGGTTGCCATCGTCTCCCGGCTGGTGTCAAATGCTTCTGGAGCAGCCACTTGCATCCGAAACGCAAGTTCGTAAGAACGAATGCGGGCTTCGAGCTCTGTATTACCTACATCCACACGATCGCGATGCAACCGGTTCATCTGTCCAATGAAATCGAGCTGGCGGCGGCGGCCCGATGCAGAAACGCCCCAGGGCATCTGTAGGTGTGGAATTCCCTCGGCGGTAATGGAAGTTCCCTGGTAGAGGGCTGGCATAAAACCTGCAGAGTAGGTTGGCCGAGGTGGCGACCCAAAAACGATGTACTCGGGTAACTCACGATTCTCACTACCCAATCCATACGTGACCCAGGCCCCCAGACTGGGCCGATCTCCCACGATTGTACCGGTCGTCATCACATACTCACCCGGCATATGAATCGACGTATCGTGCTGCATGCTACGAATAACACATAGATCATCCACGTGATGGGCTATTGCGGGCAACAGGTCCGAAACGGGTAATCCCGATTCACCATATCGCTGAAAACGAAAGGGACTACCCATCAACTTGCGGGTTCCATTACCCATCGTTGCCGTTCGTTTAAACAGCTTACGAATACTCTCAGGGGTCTCCTGCCCATCCAGACGCGTCAGTTCCGGCTTGGGATCAAAGGTATCAATCTGGCTGGGACCACCCCCCATGAACAGAAAAATAACATTCTTCGCACGGGGAGAAAAATGCGACAGAGTAGTGGCCTCTGGGCTACTGGCAACAGCCCCACTGCCGGCACTCTCACGACCAAGCAATCGGCCCAACGCCAGTGAACCGAACCCAAGACAAGTACCTTTGAGCATCTCTCGCCGAGTGGTGGGCAAAAGGCCAAACTGTCCACAATGTGTGCTTGAATGCTGCTTTGGAAGGTGATTCATGGCTGGTGCTCATCAAAAATCCCGCACGGAAAAACCGGGCAATCTAAATGCAGTTACCAAAACGTCGCTACCTGTCAGTATAAGCGAGTTACCCCCAAAAAAACGACTCCCAAGGAAGTTTTGGTGAAACTCGCGAATCGCTACTTCATTTTTGACAAAATCTTAAAACCTCAACGGCCACCGACTTACGGAACGTAAAAGAATTCGTTCAAATTCATCATCGCCTGGCAAAACTTGGCCAATGGTGACATCGGTCTCGGAGCATCCGGAACTAAATATATTGTAGGACTGATGCGCTGGTGGTCTTTTGTCCGAGGGTAGGCCTGGTAGTTCGCATAGCCATCAACCTTCACCGTCTCACGAACAATAAATCGAAAAATAGTCCCTTGACGACACTTCTCCGGAGAAAATGCAAATGCAACCGATGCCAATTCCTGTGGAAACGGCTTTCCACGACCCGCCTCCGAGGTACTCGCCTCGCCAATAGAGACAAGCTCGTCTGGCGCATCGCCTGCATACCCCTCCACCCGGGAGATACCATTGAGGTGTACTAATAGTTCCAGTTCGGCCACAGTCACCGGTTGTTTAAAGGTATAGGTAACCGTGGCAGCACTTGGCTCAGGGGTGTGGTCCTGATATCCGTTGCGGTGCAGGACGTAATCCCCCAGCTTGCTCGGCCTGGTCGCCACGATTGAGGGTCGCGGTGTGGCATCTGAATACGGCTCCTGTTGCTCGACGGAAAAATCGACTTGCTCAATTTGGGGGCGCGGGGCGCCACTCTCCAGAGGTTCCATCATGGCAAACTCCAGATAGGAGACAGCCTCCCTTTGCTCGCTCGCATCCGGCGGCCGACCCAACACTTTTTCAAACACCAGGCCAACCTGCTCTGCCTTATTTTCTGGCGACTGGGAAATTACGTTCTGGGCAAATTTTTCAGACCACGCTGCCGACTCCTGGCTGTTGAGCAAAAACAACGGCTGGAGTGGACTTGTCGACACCTGGCGACGGGCACAGCTTGCCGACATGGCTGTCGGTGCATCAAACAATGCCTGCATTTCTCTGGGTGCATCACGTCGCTGAAAAAAATAGATACTGCGGCGGTTTGACCATTGACCAACCGGCACACTTGGCCCTCCAACAGAATTGTCAAGCTGACCGGAAACGGCAAGCATCATATCTCTCACAACCTCGGCCTCCAGGCGTCGGGTTGGCCATCGCCAATACAAACGATTGTCCGGATCAGAAAGCTGCGGATAAGAT
This sequence comes from Pirellulales bacterium, assembly GCA_022448345.1. Taxonomy (GTDB): domain Bacteria; phylum Planctomycetota; class Planctomycetia; order Pirellulales; family Lacipirellulaceae; genus JAKVCB01. The sequence goes on along the minus strand of JAKVCB010000030.1, from coordinate 13,385 downwards.
TGCCCGTCGGTCGTAGCAAGCTCGGCACTGGCACTCTGCTGATACGTATTGGATTTTACAATGAGCCGCTGAATATGTTTCGTGCTCCATCCACTGTCGATTAATTCCGAGGCCAAATAGTCCAACAATTTCGGATGCGTCGGGCGCTCGCCGCGCTCGCCAAAATTACCGGGAGTTCCTACCAGGCCCCGACCGAAATGATACGACCAGATCCTATTAACCCACACGCGCGCCACGAGCGCTGCGGCGGGGGTTCCGCGCCGCGTGAGCCAACGGGCCAGCTCGAGGCGAGATTTTTCCGAAGCCCTGTCCTCTGCCATCGAATTCTTCTCGTCGGGCAATGACAGGACTGCCGGAAAACCAGGTTTGACCCGCACTTCTGTCTGGTAAGGATCTCCACGACGGTGCAGGTAGGCCTGCCGGAAACCAAGTTCTTCCACATTATGAATCAATGGAAAATTTCCCGCCATCAGCAAGGTGCTGAGCCGGTGCGGACTGGTGACAGGAGAATAAAACGCCCACGCCTGTTTGAGTTCGGGGACATACTTGTCAATTACCCTTTTCGCATCATCCAGTCGTTTGCGCTCATCTTCTTTCACGCGAAAGCCATTGCAACCGGCAACCCGAATATTCAGCGCCGCCCGGCGAACCCGGAACAAGGCTTCCTGCTCGGGGCTTCGGTCCACAGGTTCCATAGACCAAATCTTTTGAAATTCTGCAGACTCTTCCTGAACGCCTTCCTCCAGAACCCGCTTTCGAATCTGGAGATTCAAATCGTAAAAACCTGCGGCCGCCTGGTGTACCTCTTCGGAAACCTGTTCCCCACCAAGTACCACATTCCCGGGATATCCCCGCAAGAAAAAAGCCTGCAGTCGGAAATAATCTTTCTGCGTCAGCGGATCAAACATGTGATCGTGACACTGCGCACATCCCATCGTGAGCCCCAACATGGCCGAAGAGGTTGCGTTGACCATGTCGACATACATTGCGTCTTCTTGCCGCACGCAACTCAACTCTTCACTGGCAAGACGGGCAGCTGCCAAAAACCCTGTCGCAATCAGGTTCTCGTCGGCATAGGGCACCAGTTCATCTCCCGCCAGTTGCTGGGTGAGAAACAGATCGTATGGCTTGTCCGTATTAAAACTATCGACCACCCAATCACGATAACGCCAAAAATGTGGCTTGTTGTGGTTCTCGACAAAGCCGGTCGACTCGGCAAAACGGGCCACGTCCAGCCAGTGTCGCCCCCAGCGTTCTCCATAATGAGGGGAATCCAACAGTCGCTCCACCAGTTGCTGGTAGGCCTGCGGGGAACTCTCTTCTGTGAACTGTTTGATTGCAGCTTGCGAAGCAGGCAAGCCCAGCAGGTTTGCCGACAACCGGCGAAGGAGTATATGTCGGGGAGCAACCGGAGATGGCTCAAGCTCATGCTCTTCAAGACGGGCTAAAACAAATGCGTCGACCGAAGTTCGCACCCAACGAGATCGCTTTACCTGCGGAACTTCAGAACGAACCAGCGGTTGAAACGCCCAGTGCGATGAACGAGGCTCGTTGGAATGGGGCGGCGAATCACCCGTGGCAACCGTTACGTTGGTGAAACCACAGACCACAACACCAAGAACAAAAAAACGAAAGTGATCCACCTTTGAAAAACTCGCAAAAATAGCCCTAGACCTGCTTTGGGAAAACCAACTTTTTTTCAACCCGACTCCACGAAATACATTCTATCTTGCTGCCATTTTTCCGGTCAACTGAAAACAACCTTACCAGACTGGTTTTATCATCTCTAATTATCCAAACTGCTACTTTAAACCACACAACTCTGGGACTTTGTAGTCGGTGTACAAACCGAGCAGTTTGAGTAGAATCAGGCCCGTAGAGATCACCTCTGTATTGAACAATCGGTCTTGATCCACAATTCCGGTCACAACGACTTCGACCACTCATTCCTTGCAGCCAGGTAAAAATCGTGCTTACCATGACAACGATCGACCCAAACCCATACATGCCTCGTCATCGTAAACTCCGGCAGTTTTCTTTTGCCTGGGGACTTGCAATGCTCATGTTACTGGCCACACCAATTTGCCAATGGTGCAATGCCAACGACTCGAACTCCAAGCCCCCCGAGGTCACCGCAACCTCGACCGATGCCGGAGTGCGGATTGAAATTGACGGCAAACCGTTTGCCGAATACCTGACCAAGGAGGTGCCACAACCGGTCATCTGGCCTGTTGTTGGTCCGGCCGGGAAAAACATGACTCGCTCCTATCCTCTGGGCCCGGTGCAAGACACCGAAAAGGCAGATCACATCCATCATCGGTCACTGTGGTTCACCCATGGGGATGTGAACGGGCTCGACTTCTGGCGAGACCAACCCGCTGGAGTTGCCAAGCAATCCCAAAACCTGATTGCCCACCGTGACTTTATCAAGGTCGCAAGTGGCAATCCGGCCGTGGTTTCGACCCGCAACGACTGGACCAGTGATGGGAAACAAATCTGCGAGGATGAGCGGAAGGTGCTGTTTGGTGTCGATGCCGATGGTACCCGCTGGATCGATTACACGCTCACTTTTAAAGCCACCGAGTCAGATATCGTGCTGGGAGATACCAAGGAAGGCATGTTTGCCGTTCGTGTAGCCGGCACGATGAAGGTCGATGCCGGAAAAGGAGGCCGCATTTTGAACCCCGATGGGAAAACCAACAAGGATGCGTGGGGGGAACCGGCCAACTGGATTGAATACTCTGGCCCGGTCGATGGTGAGTCCTCCGGTATTGCCATCCTCAGTCATCCCCAAAACTTTCGCCATCCCTGCCGCTGGCATGTGCGCAACTATGGCCTGTTTGCAGCCAACCCAATTGGTGAACATCATTTCAACCCTTCCACCGTTGAACAAGGAGCGATCACCATCCGCAAAGGTGAATCGCTCGTGTTGCGTTACCGGGTCGTTATTCACCAAGGCGCATGGGAAAGCGGGCAAGTGGAGTCAGCCTATCAACAATTCATTGCCGACCCAGCCACCAAAACCAGTTCCGAATCGTGAAAAGAGGCTATCGCAACCATGTGTGCCATGAAAATTGCAATTTGTAACGAAACCTTCGGCACCCAGCCCTTCGATCAGGCTTTTGCCACCTGCCGTCGACTCGGGTATACGGGCATCGAAATGGCGCCCTTCACGTTGCTCCCTGCCGATGACCCGTTCGACGTCCGCAAGGTGCCAGCATCACAGCGGGCTGAGGTCAGGCGTCAGGCGGCCGATGCCGGCCTGGAAGTGGTTGGCCTGCACTGGCTGCTTGCCAAAACCCAAGGCATTTATCTCACCAGCCCGGAACCGGCTGTGCGGAAAGAGACCACCGATTACCTGGTGGCGCTGGTGGAATTCTGCGCAGATTTAGGTGGCAACGTCATGGTGCTTGGCTCCCCCCAACAACGCAACCTGCTGCCGGGCATCAGTTACGGTGAGGCGGAAAAGTATGCCGCTGAAATAATCGCCGGGGCCATGCCCGCCTGCGCGCAGCACGGTGTGCGAATCGCGCTCGAACCGTTGACCCCACACGAAGGAGATTTTTTAAACACCGCCGAGCAGGCAATGACCCTGGCCGGATTGGTCGATTCGGAACACTGCCAGTTGCACCTGGACTGCAAGGCCATGACCAGTGAAGAAGATTCCATACCCGAATTGGTCGACCGTCACCAACAGTCGATGATTCACTTTCATGCCAATGACCCCAATTTACTGGGCCCCGGCATGGGAGATCTCGACTTCCTGCCAATCGTCGAGGCTCTCGAAAAAATCGATTACCAGCACTGGGTGTCTGTCGAGGTGTTTCGTTACGAACCAAGTCCCGAGGAAATCGCCCGGGTAAGCTACGATCACCTCCGCAAGATCGAACAGCAGTTGGCCAGCGTTGCCTAACCCAGTGTCGCCTGGCCCAGCGTTGCCTAACCCAGTGTCGCCTGGCCCGGCTATTGCCGCGTAACGTAGCGATCCCACCCTGGCAAAGAGACTATCATTCTTCCCAGGTCAGCATCCTTAGCGAAAATCTCGCGACGCGGTTTTCAGTTCCGAGAGATTCTCTGGGAGCCCTTCCAGGTGTGCTACCACGACATGAATGTTCGACTCGGCCACCTGCAATTCACCATGGACTAACCAGGCAGGACTCCGCCGCGCGATTTGGTAAAACTTTTCCCATGTCCGCTGATGGACAATCAGGTTGATCGATCCGGTTTCATCTTCGAGTGTCACAAACGTAATTCCCCGGGCCGTGCTGGGCCGCTGCCGGAGAAGTACCAGTCCGGCCACCGAAACCCGCTTGCCATTTTTGAGTTCGGCAAGTCCCACCGCCGAAGTCACTCCCAACCGATCAAGCCTGTCGCGGTAAAACGAAACCGGATGGGCCCGCAACGAAAGGTGAACTGTCTGGTAATCGGCAAACACCTCTTCGGCAAGATTCATTGCAGGCAATGCCTCGGGCAACGGTTCATCGTCGTCGGTAAACCTGTCGCACATGACGTCATCCGCACTTAAGCCACCCTCCCCGAGGCCATCACGATCGGGCGGATCGAACAACGGCATGGCCTTGGGTTTCTTGTTCTGTGCAAGCGCCTGCCAAAGGGACTCGCGACGCGTCAAACCAAGCGACCCAAATGCATCGGCCTCGGCCAGACATTTTAACGCCGCCCGGCCAAGACCAGCCTGGCGTACAAAATCAGCGAGCGACCTGAAGGGCCCCTCTGCCTGGGCCTGCTCGACTGCCATCGCATCATCATACTGAAATCCACGGAGCATCCGCATTCCCAGCCGCAGCCGTGCGCGCCCATCGGCAATGTTCTCCAATGTACAATCCCACCGGCTGTGGTTCACATCCACGGGCAAAACCTCAACCTCGTGCGAGCGCGCATCGCGGACCAACTGGGCTGGCGCATAGAATCCCATCGGCTGGCTGTTGAGCAAGGCAGCCGCATAGGCCTCTGGATAATGGTGCTTCATCCATGCCGAGGCATAGACCAGCAGTGCAAAACTGGCTGCGTGCGATTCGGGAAATCCATATTCACCGAAGCCACGAATCTGCCGATACACTCCCTGGGCAAACTCTTCTGCAAGGCCACCGCGCCGCATCCCGTCGAGCAGCTTGCGACGAAACTGGTCGATCAGTCCCGGCCGGCGCCAGGCCGCCATCGCCCGGCGGAGTTGGTCCGCCTCGCCGGGTGTAAAACCGGCTGCCACAACTGCCAGCCGCATCGCCTGCTCCTGAAAAATAGGGACACCCAACGTTTTTTGGAGTACCTGGCGAATGGCCTCATTGGGATAGCTTTCGGCTGCTTCACCCGCTCGACGGCGCAGGTAGGGATGGACCATGTTACCCTGGATCGGTCCTGGCCGCACGATGGCCACTTCGATCACCAGATCGTAGTAGCAGCGCGGCTTGAGCCGCGGCAACATCGACATCTGGGCCCGACTTTCAATCTGAAACACCCCCACTGTGTCGGCCCGGCAGATCATGTCATACACATCAGAATCGTCCGGGGGAATCGTGGCCAAGGCCAACTCGCGACCATCTGGGCCTTTGGCCCCGTAGTGCTGCTTGACCAGGTCAAAACACCGGTGCAGCGCCGTAAGCATACCCAAACAAAGGCAATCGACTTTTAAAATCCCCAGCGCATCCAGATCATCCTTATCCCACTCAATGACCGTTCGGTCCGGCATGGCTGCGTTTTCAATCGGCACCAGTTCGCACAAGGCACCTTGGGTGATCACCATGCCACCGACATGCTGAGAAAGATGGCGGGGAAATCCAATCATTTCGTTCACACAATAGACAAGCCGCCTGGCCAGTTCCCCCTGCGGATCGATGCCTGCCTCGCGACACCGCTGGGCCATTTTTGGTTCCTGCTTGTGACCCTCCACCTGACTGGCCAGCGCATCGATCCGGTCCAGCGACAACCCGAGTGCTTTGCCCACATCGCGAATGGCTGAACGGCTGCAATAAGTAATGACCGTCGCAGCCAGGCCAGCCCGCTCACGACCATATTTCTGGTACAAGTACTGCAACACTTCCTCGCGCCGTTCGTGCTCAAAATCAACGTCAATGTCGGGCGCTTCATCGCGTTCTTTACTCACAAACCGCTCGAACAACAGGTCAGTCATGGCTGGGTCGACCGAGGTCACCTCCAGACAGTAACAAACGGCCGAGTTCGCTGCCGATCCCCGCCCCTGGCAAAGAATGTTTTTACTGCGGGCAAACCGCACCAGGTCCCACACCGTGAGAAAATACGATTCGTAGTGCAATTCGCCGATCAATCGAAGTTCATGTTCAATCTGTCGGCGCACCTTCTCGGGCACCCCCCTTTGGTAACGACGGCGGGCTCCCTCCCAGGTAAGTTGCTCAAGATATTCCAGCGGCGATATCCCATCAGGTGCCAGTTCCGTGGGATATTCATAACGCAACTGGTCGAGCGAAAAATTGCACCGCGAAGCGATTTCCACGGTTCGGTCCAGCGCCGCAGGCATGGATGAAAACAGCGATTCGATCGCACTCAATTCCTGAAGGTGCCGCTGGGCATTAGGAAACAACCACTTGCCATCGGCCTGAGCCACAGTCGTGCCATGCCGAATCGCTGCGAGTACATCGTGCAGCACCATCCTCCCGGGCACGTGGTAGTGCACATCACCGGCTGCCACCAGTGGCAAGTTCGTTTGTCGCGACAGGTCGTCAAGCTGTGCCAACCGCCCCGCATCGTCAGGTCCACAGGCCAGCTCGGCCAACAGGTAGACGTCCCGGCCAAAAATGTCTCGATACGCAGCGAGCGAGGATCTTAATGAAGCTCTCGAATGAACGCGTGTTTCAGAAACCGGCATAGCGACAGGCCCACCATTTTTAGCCGCGGCCAAAACCTCTGCGGTGCCAGGAACGGCTGCAATGAGTCCCTCGGAAAATTCTCCGATATCACTTCGCGTCAACAGACACTCGCCTTTGGGGGCCCGCCGTCGACCACGTGTCAGCAGTCGGCAGAGCCGTCCGTAGGCGGCACGATCGGTAGCCCACACCACCACTGGCGGCGCATCGAGCGGCGTAAGCTCAGCCCCAACAATCAGTTTTAAAGCCGAATCTTTCGCCGCCGTGTGGGCCCTTACCACCCCTGCCAGGCTATTGCGATCGGTAATAGCCAGCGCCTTGTAGCCCAGTTCAGCGGCCCGCGTCACGAGTTCATCAGCATGCGACGCACCTTCGAGGAACGAGAAGTTGGTCTTCGCGTGGAGTTCTGCGTATTGCATCAGCCTGAAAGGTGCCCCCCCAAGATTTATCGAGAGCCCTGGAGAAAGTTTTTGTGTCTCTTACTGCTGGCCTGGCGACCATGCACCGCACGAATAACATATACACTTGTACACCAAATCAACCGAAACGTCTACCCGACTTGAGAGAACCGTCGATTGCGTGTTTAAGAGAGAGCTTTTCGAGAAAGCAACCTGCCAGAATCACAGCAACCCACCGCGGCTCTTCCAGCGTGCTCAGGTGGGGTGCGGAATTTGGCAATTCCCCCCATCATGCCGACAGCGCCACTTATGGGGGCAATTTTTTTGAGCGAATGTTGTGGTTCTATCCGTGGCTATTGAACGAAATCCAGTTCACCGACTATCATGAAACTTGGCCTTTGGTTGTTTCTTCGCAGCCAGCCGATCCCCTGTAGCTCAGTTGGTAGAGCAGGCGGCTGTTAACCGCCTTGTCGTAGGTTCGAGTCCTACCGGGGGAGCTTGCCCGATTTCAGGTTGCGTGCACAGGGATGCACCGGCATGAAACTCGGGCTTTTTTTGTGATTATTCCTGGGACGCGCTCGGCGCATTACTCCATCACTATATCAATCTGGTTTTTTCCAGAGACGACTTCAAAATCCAAACCCGAGGTACCGCGCATCTGATACTGCTGCGGAAACCCCGACTCTGGTGCACCCGTGATGGTCACCCAATACCCGCCTGGTACGATCCCGTTACTCGTTCCCGTTTTGAGAAAATACCTTCCCCGTTGGTCGGTCATGTCGTAAGCCGTCGGTGAATGTTGCTTGGGATGAAAATTCACCATCGCATCCACCACCGGCTTGCCCTGGTAAGTAACCACCCCCCGCACGGTCGATTCCAACGAATCGCTGCAGCCGGAGCACCAGGCAACCAAACACAAAAAGCACCAGAACTTAAAGACCTTTTCAAACACCAAGCCAAACCTCCATGACCAATTCACTCTCCCCCACCCGAGAGGGAAAAATCCTGACCCGACCAGTCGCACAAAGTTGATCGCACAAAAACAGTTCTGCCGGCACGAATACTTTCCTGCGTCTAGTTAAAAACTCCCTTTGAGCAGGGGCTCCTCACAATTGCGCGTGCTCATCGACCGGTAGGTATACATATCGATCGTGTCGGTGACAAAATGAACCGACCCGTCACCAAGACAAAAATGCAAGCCGCCTGGATGGTAGCTGCGAAAACCAAGGGACTTGTCATGCGTTCTACGGTACACCTGAAGTTCCCGGCCAACCAAACCCACTCCATGATTGGGTGGAATGGCACAAACGGCCCATGGCCCATTGGCAAAGGCCCAGGAAGAATGCTGGTCGAATTCTGGTAGTGCCTCGCCAATCATAAAAGTGTGGCTGAGCCCATCGATGGTGGTACTGAGCCGCCGCCCCTTCATAAATCGGTCATTGCGCCAGAAAAGGCCGTTTGCACATTTACTGTGCCCATGATAGTTCCTCACAGGACATTCATCCGGTAACAACTGTGCTGGAGATACCCCCCACTCGGAACTGTTAAAAATTTTTGAGTTCCCCGCGCACCCTTTGTAACTGGTAACGCGCTGAGGAATATATTGCCAGTCCGGCTGGTCCCGGACCAGGTTCAAACTGGCCTCATCGGTAGGGCAGTGGAGCGATTCAATCTGGTCATCAACCAGGTCCCTGATTGTCGCGAAATAAGCATCTCGGCGGCCAAGTCCCTGACCCTGTGCAAAATTGCCTTCAAATACACGACACTCCTGAAACAAATCATACATCTGCTGCTGATCAATGTAGGGTAGTATGAGTACGATCCAGCTCGTGCCATTCCCTTCACGAGTCTGCGCACTAGATGGGCTGCTATTGTGGTTTTCCCAGTCGCAACCCAATGTCTTGTGGGGGAGCCACTGCCAGGTGAAAGAACTGTAAGGAAGCGTATTCATTGACTCTTCAAACGTCAGGCAGGCCAGCCCTAACTGCTTGAGCTGGTTGGCACACTGCATTCGGCGTGCCGATTCACGGGCCGCCTGAACGGCGGGCAACAACAGGGCAATGAGAATACCAATGATCGCAATCACGACCAGAAGTTCCACCAGCGTAAAACCGGTCTGCCGGCCCAGCGGAAAGCGCTGGCGAAATCTAAAATAGTCAACTCGCATCGATAATACTCCACGCACCAATGATACTCCCGGAAAACCCCACGCCTGGACGAAGCCCCAGGTGAATTGTCCCGACCTGATCCACTGCCAAAATCATGTTCCCTATCGGCCTTCGTGACCCGCCTGCTAAACCGGCCACCAAGCCACACCTGCATAGCCGGCCTGCAAGGCCAGCGCGATCGCAGCACCAAAAATTATCCCGACACTCCAGCACACTCCTTTATAACACACACCCTGCTCCTGCAGCAAACACAGAGCTTGCAGCAAACTCAGAAATGGCCTCTAAACCAACCATTCCCTTCAAGGCACGCCCCGTTCAATACTTGTCTCCGCAGCAGGCGATTGTTGGTCGAACGCTAGAATTCACCGCTGATCAAGCACGTAATCCTTGGGAAAAGTTCAACAAACCGCCCGCCACTGTCTTAATGCCTCCTGCCATGCGGGTTTCCGATTTCTTGTCGCCCACCGTCACGATCAGAGGACTAATCTGGAAAATTCGGGTTCAATAGAATAGTATGAGGCAGGTGTTATTTTGTTTTTTTCGCGGCCACTGGCACCGAACCAGCCCCGCAGCGTTAGACCAATCTGACAGTTTTTCATGAACAACAACAAACCCACTAAAAGATCACCTCGCCCTGCCCTTGGCAGTTGCCTGGCGGAAAAGCGGTTGCCGCGAGCGGCATTTACGCTGGTCGAACTTCTGGTCGTGATCGCCATCATTGGCATTCTCATCGCCCTGTTGTTGCCGGCGGTTCAGTCTGCGCGTGAAGCGGCCCGTAGAATTCAGTGCACCAACAACCTCAAACAAATCGCCCTGGCAGTGCACAATTTCGAGAGTGTGTACAAAGGCATTCCCTCGTCGCACCACCGTGATGAACACCCAACATGGTTTGTAAAGATACTGCCGTTCATGGAGGATGTAGCCCAGGCCGACTGCTGGACACTGAACGCCCGGTGGCACAGAGCCTATGATGACGGGCGCATCCTCAACAAGCGCTGCTGGCAAAACCAGGTTTCCAGCTATCGGTGTCCATCCCGGTTCCGTCCCAGTGATTTTACCCCGGGACAGGAAGATCCCATACCGCGGTTTGATGGCGAGCCGCATCCTCCTGCTCCCTATGGAGATTACGCCGGTAATGGCGGTACTGAAAATTGTTGTTGTCCTCCGGGAATTACCTTTTGGCCCCCGGGAGCCTACGGAGGGTCAAGCGGTCCTTTTCGCGGCTTTATGAAAAATAAAAATGGGGTGATCCTGCTTCAGCATTGGGATACCGGCAGCAGCAACGACCCTTTCAAGACCCACATTAGCTTTAAGAAGATCACTGACGGATTGTCCAAGACGCTGATGATTGGCGAGAAGCACGTGATTGAGGGCCAGCACGGTCCCAGCTATAGATCATGTGACCGCAACTGCTCAGGCATTAGCGGAACAGAATACGAATGGGGATCTGACGGTAGCTGGATGAGCGGCAATAGCTGGACGAATCCCTCACGGCTAGCCGGTTTTTCGTATCCAATCGCTGCGGGACCCAACGATGATACGATGATCCAAGTAGACCAAGGGTTGACGATTATCCCCGTATTTGGCAGTTGGCATCCGGGGATTTGCCAATTTTCGATGTGTGACGGCAGCGTACGTGCGATGGAGGTTTACGTGAGCGGACAGGTTCTGGAAGATTTGGCCAGCCGCAATAGCGAACATGCTTCAGGAAACGGACCATGCATTGATTACTAGCGTACGGGGATTACTAGCGTACGGGGATTACTAGCGTACGGGGATTACTAGCGTACGGGGATTACTAGCGTACGGGCAGCGAATATTTCCATGGAAAACCTGAAAACGTTTTACCGGAAGGGCACCATCGACCCGCCCGCCCGCTATCTCCTGTTGGTTATTTTTGCGGTCGGCGCGGTGTGCCCTCTGGCGGGTTGCGATAGCGGCCTGCGGACATATCCGGTGACCGGAACCGTTCACTTTGAGGATGGGCAGCCCCTGGCAGGAGGGATGATTATATTTCAGTCGTCCGACGGCCAGGTGCAGGCCCGGTCTGGAGTTTCTCGCGACGGTACGTTTCGCCTTGGCACCGAAGAGCCCGGCGATGGTGCGGTCGAGGGCCAACACCGCGTGGTCGTTCGCGCACTGTGGCAAGGCCCTGAAACACCCCCCAAGCATCCGGTCCACTCCAAGTACCGCTCGCCCGCGACCAGCGACCTCCAATACGAGGTCACCAGAAAAGGACCCAACAAGTTCGACATTGTCATCGATCGGCCCGAACGCCGAAAATAATTATTCCTATTGAAATCTACCTGGAGTCTCACCCCATGAAATGTCTATTCGTCTTTGTGATATTGATGCTTTCTCTGGTCGCTTCTCCGGTCAACGCACAACCGGCCAGTTACGAAATCGCTCCCGATCTTCAAGTCCAAGGCGATTATTCCGACAAGGAGATCCTGCGATATCGGCGCATTAGGATCGAGCGGCAGGAAGTGCTGTTTGACGAAACCAATCCACTACTCTGCAAGCAGGGAAACACCCTGTTGGTTGTCGGTCGTGGTGGATCGATTGCCCGTAGTAGTGATGGCGGCCTGCATTGGAACGAACTGGAAAACCTTACAGAAAGTGGACCCTCCAAGGGAGAGGTCAAGGCACTAGGCTCACTTGAGAGCGGCGCCATTCTGGCTGTCGCAGGCAAATCCGCAAACCTCAGTGTGATCGCTTCGGACGACCTGGGCCAGACGTGGAAGTCTCTGGGAAGGCTGTCGGTCGAAGGCGATGTATCCGAAAGCCAGGGCAGTTTTCTGGAACTTGCTGACGGGACCCTCTTGTTTTCGATTGGAACCGAGCTGTTTGTCTCCAGGGACCACGGTGCCAGCTGGAAAAAACGTACTACGCTTGCTGATGGATGGTCTGATTTGCGGCCCCTAGTCGACAAAGGGGATTCAGAAAAACTTCTGGCCTGCGCTCTGTATACAGGAACTACTGATGACAAATGCCGAAACACGGTCATCCTTCAATCCACCGACCAGGGAAAGTCGTGGGAACCAATCACAGCTGCCACCCGTATCAACCAGGTGCCAGGGAACCTGGTAGAACTTCCCGATGGCCGGTTGGTGCTTAGCTATGGCGAAGAAAGTTTTCCCTACGGGGCACGGGCGCTGATCAGCGACGACGGGGGTGCGACCTGGGGTGAGGAGGTCTATGTGCTGGGGCAAAGCCGCTATGGCCTGTTGCTCCAGCCGCGTCCCGAGGCGTGTGAACCGGCCAGTGGGATATCGACAGTCGTACTTGATAATGGAGTGATGGTCTCGGCGTATGATCGGGGCAAAACTCTCAAGCGTTACCAGGAACCGGGCGACGGACGCAAAGTCGACGAATGGGGAAATCAGCCCGCCATCTCCGTGGTCCGCTGGACACCCGAGGGTTTTGACCGGCCGCCTCTAATCTATCCGAGCCTGATGACCGACAGGGTGGACTCGGAAGGTTACCTGGACAACGGCCTGGTGCGGATCCGTCCCGATGATCGTTTTGAGGGGGGCGACTACATCGAGAATTACGAAACGATTGTCTACCGGAGACTGCCCGCCGAGCAGCTCGACTATGGCGACATCGGCGGCAAAGGACTTATTCTTTGCCGCCATCCTGATGGTAGCTTGATGTTTACCTGTCGTTTTCCAGAAATCTATCGTTCCACCGATGAAGGACAGACCTGGAAAAAATTCGCCGACATCGATCGCCCGAAAGCCGAACGAGTTAGCACCTCCGGCTTTGGGATCACCAACAAAGGAACGCTGCTGACCCTGGCCGATGTCAGAGCGGAACCCACCGTCGCCGGCGGCAGGCCCACCTACAAGATGCACATCGGCCGCAGTACCGACAATGGCAAGACCTGGAACTATCGGCAAATTGATCCCGGCCCCAAGCATTTTGGCGGGCGCGGCGATGGCAGCCGTATCAATCAGCTCTCC
>JAKVCB010000003.1 GCA_022448345.1 Pirellulales bacterium | reverse complement strand
TTAAAAACCGGTCGTTGGGGCTGACATTCAGCAGGCCGACCAGTTCCACGTGACCCATGACGTCCAACCAGTCATATTCTGTAAGGGATTTATCGCCACCACCGTCAAACAGTCCGCCCATTTCGACGACGTGTTGCGTCGTCGAGTCCCGCGGAAGCAACGAGGATTATCCATGGGGACACGTAGAATCGTCGTACTCATGGGACATTTTTGCTATCGTGGACGTTGTAGATTTCCGGGCACCCCAGGAGGTTGGAGATGCTTGCTGGCCGACGCGGTTTTACTCTCGTTGAATTGTTGGTTGTCATTGCCATTATCGCCATTCTTATTGCGCTACTTTTGCCGGCCGTGCAGGCTGCTCGCGAGGCAGCGCAACGGATCCAATGCACGAACAACCTCAAACAGATGGGGATCGCTCTGTTGAATTTTGAAAACCAGAACCGTCGGCTCCCGGCGGGGAACATGGGTTGGAACCAATCGGGAGACGAATGGCTAGGACACTCCACCTTCTTGCAGATCCTGCCGTTTATGGAACAAGTCAATCTGCACGATCGGTTCGATCTGAATCTGCGTTGGGCCAACCTGGTCAACCAGGACATAGCGGCGGCACAGATTCCGCCCTACCAATGCCCCAGCGACGATGCCGCTGGCCGTGTCATGCGGATCTACAGTACGACTGAAGGCCAAGAGTTCCACTTTTCACGATCGAATTACGTGATTTGCTTTGGTAGTCAGTGGATCTATGACCCGACCGTGAGGTACGCGCCACAAGCGGCTCCGCCGCGGTTTTATTCGACACTTGGCGTCTCCGAAGATACATGGGAGAACGACGGCACGTTTCGCATGAACGTGGGACGCCGAATGCAAGACATCCAGGACGGTACTTCAAACACCGTTGCAGTAAGTGAGGTCCGCGCCGGTCGGGATGATGACCAGCCTCAAGGGGACGACGTGGGTGACCGACGTGGGTTGTGGGCTCGTCCGTTTTTGGGAACCTCCGGTTATCTGCACGTCAACACGCCTAACTCGAGCGTTCCCGACTACCTCCAAGTATGGGATTGCACCCCGGCTGTGGCTCCGTGTGATAATTCTGCGCCGCACAACAACGAGGAACACGCAACCGCCCGCAGCTACCACCCGAGCGGCGTCAACGCCCTTTCCATGGACGGCCACGTTCAGTTCTACACCGACTCGATCAGCCTGTCGGCGTGGCGGGCATTGGCCACGATCAAAGGCGGAGAAGTGACTCCGGACAGGCTATAATTCCATATTGCCAGAACATTTTGCACAGCTGGCAACATTGACCATCAAGGAATTCTTGGGCGTAACAGGGGAATAAACCGCATCTAACGAAAAAGCCACAGTTCCCGCCAACTTCGGCTGAAAAAAAGTAGTTTCCTGGCCCACGCTACAACGCGGGTCCCGAAAAAAATTTTTGTGAAAACAAGCAAGCCCCTGGCCAACCAGGGGATGCGTCATCCTGCCACGTCTTGCAAAACCAACTAATGGCCGAGGGGGGACTCGAACTTGTGCAACAATCCCCCCGAAAACAGGCCATCACCACAGAGCGCGACGCAGAATACGACGCACGCTGTGCAGAATTAGGCGCAGTCGATGCCATTCTAAGCGAGCTCATCACCCTCTGGCCGCAGTTGGCGGCCAGGCCGGTTGTGATGCACATGCGGGAACGCGACTGAATCCTGCCCAACAAAGCGTTGCCAACGGCAGTGAGACAACTCCTCCGAAGCCACCTCGTTCGTAGCCCATAAGGGCTACGCTGTCGTCCTGTTGAAGGGCTGTTCGCCCTAGCCTTCGCCCTGGCCTTCGGCCTGGGAGAGTCGCTGCTTGTCGGCTTCCGGGGGTGCCGGGTTGATCGGCTGAAGGTCTATGGGATACTGCTTGACCTTCGATAGCTGTCCCATCAACTGCTCGAACGTCTTCGGTTGTTTCTCCGGTTGGGATTCCATACTTTAACGCCTCCTGATTGATTTTGTCTTTATTTACTCCTGGCCTTCGGCTTGCGAGAGGCGAACCTCGTCGGCCACTTCCTTCATTGCCTCGCCCCCCACTTTGCGGATCAATTCCATAAAGTTGTCTGGCAGCTGCGGCGGTGTATCCTGAGATTTTGTCGTTCGTTCTGGCATATTTATACCCGCCTTTTCCAAAAGCATCTAAAACATAAAACCATCTTACAGCCTGAAGGGTCGCGGCGGGCAAGTCAAGCCATTCCACGGCCATGGGGCGCACCAGAGCCCAGGCACCCTCTTCGGTGGCTTAACCCCTTCTTTTGCCCGCAGCGGCCTACGGGCTGCGGAGCACCCTAGGACCTCTCCAGAATAGTGCGCACCATCTGCGCATAAAAAACCCCAGCCGGTTGGAGGGAGAGTGGCTGGGGTCGTTAGCACTGTGGGGGGTAAACAATCCCTGTCGGCGCCAATTTGCAGCCGAACGCTTTTCGCAACCTTTCTATGCCCGTTGGAGTGCTAGATGGGCTTTGTACAGATAGGGCGGTGCGCCTTGGGGATAGTGCCGATGGCACACGCGATCACAAAGGGGGAATGATGATTCTCTATTCGAGAACATTGTTAGTAGTTGCATCTCTGTTTCTGTTAGTTGGTTGTCCTAATACAGCTGACTCTCACAAAACGGTGAAGAGGAGCGGGCTGCGGAGCACCCTGTTTTCAATTCCTGAAATAACAACGGTGGCAAACTTTACTAAGACGCTTAATTTTACCAGTCAAGACGAACCAATTAACTCTTAAGGAATTATGATGAAAGAAGTAAAGTTGAAAAATGTTGATTGTGTTGATTGTGGAAGAATGTTTGCTATACCGGGAGTAATCCTTGGTTTTTTCATTGGGTTGCCTATTATGGGTGCTGCTGGTCCACATGCTCCTTTACGTGCAATAGTCGGAGGTCTAATTGTTGTCCCACTGGCGGTCGGTGCTGCGGGATTTATTTATGGATTCATTCAAGCGATTGTCATGACTATTATGTTGGCTTGTACTAAGGATGGTTTAAGGTTGCACGTAGAGATTCCAGAAGAGGATTACGTCGATTCTTTTTCATATCCACCCGAGGAGAATGTACTAACAGCTATGGAGAAAGAAAAAACTGATAATTCTAACTGATGCAGCACAAGTCCAACTTAAAAAGACCATAGAAGGTCAATTTGACTATTATGTCCTAGTTGGTAGTGCTTCGGGGCTTCGATGCACCTCTCTAAAATAGTGCGCATAAAAAAACCCCAGCCAGCGGGGAGGATCGCGTATCTGGGGTCGGTAGTACTGCAAGGGAGGGTGAACAGTACTTTCGAAAGGTTGGTAGAAGGTATCTCAAGAAGTACCTCAACCACCCGACACCAGAGGGTGTATTTTTGGAAACAACGGCCACAGGGCACGATGCAGAACCGGGCGCAGCAGACCCGCGCACGGGGTGGAACCGGCTCGCAAGGGATGACAGGCGAAAATGACGGGGGCCCTGCCCTGCCAGAGGATGCGCCTCCATGCGACCTCCGACAAGATTCTATAGTGGGCGACACAAGACTCGAACTTGTGACCTCCGCCGTGTGAAGACGGCGCTCTAACCAACTGAGCTAGCCGCCCGTTGTGTGTGCCGCCGCGACCGATGGCTGCACAAACAGGACCATCGATTATAGCCAGGGCCTCAAGCGGTGGCCAGCGCTAGCGAACCGAGTACCGCTAATTGTCGCCGACCGCCTGGGGAGGTTTGTCGTCGACCGTTTTTGGAGGACTCGTCGGGGGTTCGAATCGCGGCGCCGAGGGTTCACTGAAGTCATCGTGGTCGATGGGAGAGGATTGGGCCGGTGAACTGGGCTGGCTGTGGATGGCGTCCGAGACATGCCCTTCGAGGTTTTGCATTCCTTTTTTGAACTCGGTGAGACTTTTGCCCATCGAGCGGGCGACCTGGGGTAATCGGCCGCCAAACAGGAGAACGGCCACAATCCCGATGATCAGTAATTCAGGATAACCGATACCAAACATCTCAGGTGAACCTTTCGGAGCAGAAGCAAGGGGTGTCGCAGGGAACTGAATTCGCCGAGTGACTGGCAATTTCCCGCGTCCTTCCAGAAGTCATTTTTCGGCACTTTTTAACGTGGATCACGGACTGACGCATGCCACAACTGCGCCAGTTTTTCAGCGGCGCTAGTGCTCTTGGTTGGAGTCTTGGGACGTGGAGGCATCATCAATTTCTTTCACGCCCTTTTTGAATTCTACCAGGCTTTGGCCAAGTGAGCGGGCCAGGGCCGGCAGCCGATTGCCGAACAAGAGGACCACTACGGCCAGGATAATCATAATTTGCCAGGGAGAGACGCCAAACATGTTTGCCCGCCAGTGGCGAGACTCCAGTGGTTATGGTCAGGCCGTAAATACTTGTAACGCAGTACTTAATTTTACAAGACATTCAGGGGGAGTCAAACGGGCATTCAAAGAAGCGGCAGGATAGTCGTTGCAAAGGTCTCAGGCAGGCCTTATCGCTTGCCGAGGAGATTTCCGTTGTCCTACCTCTGATATTGGACGGGACCGGAATCGCTGGCGACCCACGGCTGCTGATTTTCTGGAGTTGGGGCGTAGCGGTAGTAAACTTCCAGGCAAAGTGAGGCCAACGAAGTCGTAAAGACGCGGCCTCCGTATCCCCCCCAAACGGTAGTGGCGGGCCAGCTTCCCGCCTCGGGGCCCTGCCGCACCTGGGACTTCAACAGCGCACTCTTGAGGCCTTGGTTCCATTGGTGCCAGGTAGACTGGGCCCCCCCCGGGTATTTTTGGTGATGTAATGCCAGGGTGCCATAGTACCAGTAATAAAAATTTGGAGTTCCCTCTCCAGGCGGTTGTTGGCCAATAAACGCAGCTGCGATGTTAGCGGTTTTCTGGTCCAGCTCTCCTCCAACCATTTCGATAAGCAATTGGCGACAGTAGAGTGCTTCGGCAGTCATCGTCCGACTGGGGCGGCCGTGAGGTTGGTAGCTGGCCAGCGCCTTCTCGGGTCCCACTGCCACACTCCGCAAGAATCTTTCAATGCTGGTCCAGGTTTTTGGTGGGACTCTAATACCGGCGCGCTCGGCGCTTCGGAGAGCCATTACTTTCCAGCCAAGTTGACTTGTGTCACCAGGGTCGCCAGCCCGGTAACGCCAGCCACCGGTTGCCCGGTTCTGGACGGCTAACGAGTAGTTGATCGCGCGGCGGACAGTCGGTTCAAGCCGCGAGTCACCGGTAATTGCCATGGCTTCGGCCAAAGCGAAGGTCGCCATCGAGTGGCAATACATTCTGGCGTACACAGTCGCATTTCCGGAAAGATTGCCGTCGGCAGCTTGGGAGTTGGTGAGAAAGTTTAAACCGTGACGGACTGTGTTGCCGTAGGATTCGCTGTAGTGGGTGTAGCCGGCGCCGAGGTACGACAGGAGGGCCAGCCCGGTAATTCCCGTGTCGGCTTGCGAACCGGCCCCTGAGCGATGGTGTCCCAGGACAGCCCGTTCTTCTCCAGCGCCAAAACGATTTGCATCCCAGCGGCCATCGGACGACTGAGCGCCGGCGAGCCAGACAAGTGCAGCACGGACGGCTGCTTCGGTTTTTCGACTACCTCCCTCTCGTTCCACAAATCCAAGCCGGTCAGGTCGTTTGCGATTTGCATACGGGGTAGCAGCTTCTGGTGTTGCTGCGTTCTCGCGGGGTGGCTGCGGACTTGCCGAATTTAATTCGTTCTCTATCGGAACCACCGCTGCGACTTCTTGGGCAGAAGCAATCGCTTCGGCAGGGGGCGAGACTGGCTGCAACAGGTCTTTAGCCTGGTGGGTTTCGTCTCGACTCAAAGGGGCGTCGGTTGGTTGCGATATTGTTGGATCATCGATAGCACCCGGATCAGAAGGCGAGTTTGTCGCTTTCTCCAGCGGGACGATCTCAGCTGGAGACTCCATTGGCGCCTCAGTGGCTGCTGTTTCAACCGACGTGGTTGATATTTGAGAAGGTTCAGAACTTTGTGCGGGAACGGGATCTTGGGGATGGGATATTGCCGAGTCAAGGTCAGCGGTGGGCTCCTGTTTGTCAACAGACGGCATGCCGTCTGGGCTTGGGGCGACATCCTGAACCAGGCGAACTCGGATCGGGGGGCCCTCGGCGACTTGGTCAAAGCCGGCCACGATCCGCACAATCGTTGCCAGGCAAGCCAGCAGGAAGTGGAGCAGCAGAGAGAGTATGGCGCAGGTTTGCAAGGGCCGCGATCTTCCCCACCGCGTGGCAACAACCAGAATTACCAGGACTGTTAATGCGACTAACCCACTCCAGAGGAGAAGGTGTGTGAGCGGAAGCCCCACAAAATAACCCAACAACGGATATGTGAGGAGTTCAAGCATGGCCGGGGGCGAATAAAGATCCCAAACTGAATAAAGAGTCAGCGTCCTGTTTAGATTGTGTTGACATTTTTAACGGATGGTATTTCGTTGTCCTTTGCTGTCGCCAACACGAACCGTGATTCCGAGCTCCGCAACACCTGCGTCACGACAAGCGGCCATGGCACTGGCAATGTGTTGAAAGTCGCACTGTCCGTCGCCACGGACTACGACATTAAGGTCGGGGTCTTGGGCCCGGTTGGCCGCTAACCGACTGCGCAACTCCTGAAGTGTTGCTTGTTGTCCGTCCAATTCGATGTGTCCGTCTTCGTACACGGCAACGGTTCGCGGGGTGGCGGGCGTTCGGTTGGCCCCTGCACTTGCCACCTCGGGTACCTCAAGCTCGATATTCTGTTCAAGTTCACTAAACTTGGTGGCGACCATGAAGAAGATGATCAGCAAGAACACCACGTCGATCATTGGCGTAAGGTTAAGCGTTGGCTGGTCGTCGTATTGGGTCTTGATTGGCATGGCGGACTGTTTTGAAGGAAAGCTGATTTTGCCAAACCGGGATTACGGCTTTTAAGAGGGGTGCGGTGCAGTCGGTTGAGGCGAGTCGCTCCCTGGTTAACGAGTAGTTGGCGTTTTTCTTTCGACGAAAGCCTCCGACCGTCGCTGTGTGGTCAGGCTGCTTTGCGTTTCTGATTCGATGGACGACTCGAGTTGTGATCTGAGACCGCTTCAGCGGAGATGAGGTTGACAAGTTCTTGGCCCCGCTGATCAATATCCATCACGAGGCTATCGACCCGGCCAACGAAATAGAGATAGAAGATGAGTGCCGGGATTGCGACAAACAAACCTGCCGCCGTGGAAAGGAGTGCCTGGCTGATTCCGGCGGCGAGCAATTCGGGTCGCCCCATAGCCGAACTTCCAGCGATGGCATTGAATGCCTCCATCATGCCCCAAACCGTGCCAAGCAATCCAAGCAGCGGGCAGACGGTAGAAACGCCGTTAATGATTCGGAGGTAGCGACGGAGGATATTAGCGGTTCTCTCCCCTTCGTCGAGGACCGTTTGTTCGACTTCCACCGCTGGCTTTCCCCACTTTCTCAGGCCAGCCAAAAACACGCGGGCAATATGGCTGGTTTCGTATTCGCAACGTTCCAGAGCGTCCGTTCGGGTGATTGCACCCTCCTGTAATTGTCCCAGAAGGCTCTTGACGAATGGCCGAGGGACCACTCGGCTACGTCGAAGCGAGATTGAACGCTCGAAAACAACCAGGACCATCAAGAACGAGGCGAGCACAATGGGAACGAGCAGTGGGCCGCCAGCCAGCAGCATGTCGAGTAGGCTTGCGGTAGGAATGGCATCGGCTGCGCTAACTTCCCCACTTGAAATCGATGAAGGTTGTGGCTGAGCAGTGGCTGTCAACGGCCAGATAACAGTCGACAGGGCGAACAACACAACCGGAAGCCACCGCCTGCGCGGTGCGGTCAAAAATGTGGACATCCGCATCGCTGGTTTCGCCTCCGTATGGTCGCCGTGGTTAGTCCAAGGCCGGGTTAGACCGGCAACCGCTCTAAATGGTGATTCGCTGGAGAACTCCAAACTCAGCTGGTTTTGGAGGGGCCCGCACGGCCCTCGAGTCAGCCCGGCCAGGTGCATGAAACGGATTTTGATACTAGTAATTGTCGTTGCAACCCATATCAAGATTGCCCACCATGTGGAGATGGTTGTGGTCGATATAGACCACTTCTTGGGCATCCTGGTCAACCAGGGTGTGCGGTACAGGCCAGCCCATCCGACGTACATCCTCGTAATAGATTGTGCAGCAATAGTGAGCGTGATGTTGTTGAGCGGGCCCAATCAGTGGATAATGCCTCGGCGGATCCACGTAGTCGGCAATTTTGCGTTTGACAATACGGACGTTGTTCCGATTGCGCTCCCACAGGAACGGTATGCCACCTTCGATGGGTTGTGCCTTTTCGAGCGCGATCATAATTTCGTCGTCACTTGGGGTGTCGAGTGCGACGGGTGCTCCGCCTGAAGTAATCGGCCCGAGGATCGGTACCCGACCGTACCTTTCCTTGAACCAAAACTCTTCTTCTTTTAGATCCTGAAAATAGGGGCTTACAGGAATCGGCACCGCCAGGAAATTGAGGCTTGGCCCAAGGCTGGTGAGGCCCCAGCCACAGCCAGTCGTAGACAAAGCAAGAAGGATGAATCCAACGACAAAGTTCGTCGATTGTGCGCGTGGCATCACGGAACCCTTATCTAGATAAGATGATGGTCGACAAAATCCATGTGTCGCGGTTTGGCCAACAGTCGACCGAGCCTGCCGCTAGGATAGTTATCGTGTTAGTCTAGACAAGACTTGCGGAATTTTCTGGTCAGGCGAAAAAAACAGGGCGCTCTTGATAGCATTGCTTTCGGAGATCGCTGTGCTGTCCGTTGTTGTCGGACATCGATGTAGATGAACTATAAAGCCCCCGTTACCAAAAGAGGTAACGGGGGCTTGCGCTCAGACAGCGAAACTGAGGCGAAGTTAATGTGTAGCTGAGTCGTTGAAGTCAAGGAACCACCAACCATCGTCCCATTCCAGGGCGACTTTTCGCCAGCCAAGTGGTACTTGTGGGTATGGGTAGAAGGGGCCAATGTAGGGCCAGGCCGTAGGTGAATACTGGCGTGGATACGTCAGGGCCGCATAGTTGGGGTAGGACGCATAACTTGGCCAAGCGTAGCCAGGCATGTTTGACTGATCATAGCTTGCCCCGCGAACCCCGCCACCGGGTACATTTGCCATGGGCATGGGGGCCATACCGGGACCATTCATGCCCACGCCGTTAGAAGGCATGCGAGGGGCTGCTTGCATGTAGTTGGTAGGCCGAGCACCACCCTGCCGCAGGCCGGCCGGTTGCAGCGGAACTTGGGGAGATCCGCGTCGTGCAAGGCGGGCCATTGGAACCGGCATATTGCCAGCCGGATGCGGCTGGGCATAACCAAGCGGCATGGGGCCCCGATGGTTGGCCGGGTAGGCCTCCCTTCGCGTCATTGGGGCAGGCATGGGATAAGCTGGTTGCTCCTGGGGATAGGCAATATCAGCAGCGAAGTGGGGGTTGGTCGGGTAGGAAGCACTGCGAAGTTGTCCCTCGTGGGGCAGTGCTTTTGCCGTCCGAACTGGGTGGCTAGCCACAGGCGTGGGTTGGCTGGTTGTCCAATCAGGTGGACTTGGTGGTCGCTTTGCCTGGAGCATCGAGTTGGCGACGTGAACAGTCGGCGGCGTCGAATGAGTTGATTTTGCCGGAAGTTGACTGGCCGGTTGTTTGAGTTTGAGAGATTTCTTGTTGCGCTGCGATTGTTTTGGCGTGTACTTCGCCAGTCGGTGTGTCGGCTGCTTTAACTTTGATAGCATATTCGACAACTGGCTTGGCCGCTTTAGGGTTGGCGAACGGTCGGAATTGACCGAACGGGCGATTTTCTTTTGGCGAGGAGCCGGCTTGTCGGCAGATTGGGACTCAACAATCTTCAGATTGTGGGTCACCTGTTTAACGCCGTACATTTGTTCGGTTAACCGAACAGCTGTTTTTAGCTGCTCTGCGCTGGTGACGGTTCCAGCTAGCGAAACAACGCCATCTTCATATTTCACGCCGACACGGTAATCGGTTAACTGGCCACTTTGCTTCAGGGCCGCGGCAATTTTTTCCGTCATCGGTATCTGTTGGGAATAGGTGATGGTTCCCAAGAGCGACACGGCTACTGCCAGAGCGGCAGGCAAATATTTGGTACGCATGCTTTCTCCCCCTACGTCAGAAGTTTCGCTGTCTTTCCGTACGAGCTAACGCTGGGCACTACGGTGCCTGCTAGCGGTGACCGTTCCGTATGCGGTTCGGACATCCTATGACCTTCTTTCGGTCACAGGATGTTCTGACAGGGAGTTTTTTTCCGATTTTGAGGGAACGCGTGTTAAGAAGGGAGAAGCGGGCTAATGGCGGAATTTATTAGACGCTTGCTGCTAGTAAAGCTGCTGGGTAGGAGTTGCCGGCGAGGTTGGGTGAGATCCGTCGCTGGAGCGAAGGTCGGTCACGGCCATCAGGACCATGGCAACCATGGTGAAGCCCGTCGGGATCCAAAGGCCGTGTTCAAGTTGGTGGCTCCACCAGGCGACTCCGCTCAGGCCGCATAAGAGCGTGAAGAACGTAACCTGCAGGAGTAGGTCAATTCGAGAGCCGGTTACGAGGCGAGTTGCCCATCCGGCAAAAATTCCGGCGATGTGGAGGACTATCCAGCCGGCAATCCACAGTAGTTCTGAGAATTCCAGTTCGAGGGCCATGGGAAGTCGGTTTCTGGTAGGAGGGTGGTGGAGGAAGGGAGGATATGGAAGGGCACTCCAGGGGAGTCCGCTTGCCGCGGATGGTGTGCAGCGGGGCTTGTATACGAACAGCTGGGACAAGCCAAGACCGATATGCTTCCGTGCTAGCAGCGATTTGGAGTCAGTACTGGGTCGAATCCATAGAAGGATTCGCTTTGATTAGGCAAGAAGTTTTTGCATTACGTTGCCGTATACATCGGTCAGGCGAAAATCTCGCCCCTGGTAGCGATAGGTTAGCTTTGTATGGTCAAGGCCCAGGAGGTGTAAGATTGTTGCCTGCACGTCGTGGGCGTGATGTGGATCCTCCACGGCATGAAATCCTAGTTCGTCGGTAGCACCAAGATCGACGCCAGGTTTGACGCCCCCACCGACCATCCACATGGTGAAGGATTCAATCAAGTGGTCTCGCCCGACGGGTGCTGTTTTTTGAGGTTGGGCGACGGGGGTTCGGCCAAATTCACCTCCCCAGATGACCAGCGTATCGTCCAGTAGCCCCCGTTGTCGGAGGTCTTGAACCAGACCGGCCATTGGTCTGTCAAGCTGGTTGCATGCCGGAGGAAAGCCTTTTTCGATACTTCCGTGATGATCCCAGTCGCCAAGATTAACCTGGACAAACCGCACGCCGCGTTCCACCATCCTTCTAGCAAGCAGGCATTCCCGCGCAAAAGAGGGTCGGTCGAGTTGGTGTTTGTCCACACCGTAAAGGTCCAGGGTGTGCTGGGATTCGTCGGAGAGATCCACAAGTTCAGGGGCACTGCCCTGCATTCGGAATGCCAACTCGTAGGCACTTATGCGTGCCGCAATTTCCGGGTCCCCTTTGGAGGCAAGGCTGGCGGCGTTCAGTTCGTTGATAGCGTCAACAACATAACTGTTTTCCTGGGGAGTGATTCCGGGCGGCGGATTAAGGTCCAGAATGGGCGGCCCGCTGCCGCGCAATTGAACGCCATGATAGATCGAGGAGAGAAAGCCACTGGTCAAGATTCCATCATGCGCTTGCGGAACGACGGTGCTACTCAAGACAATAAAGCCGGGTAGGTTTTCCGATTCGCTCCCCAATCCATAAAGTGCCCAGGATCCAAGGCTTGGACGTCCAGCGGTGCGGTGCCCTGTTAGGAGTAAAAGCTGGGCGTGGGGGTGCACCGATTCTTCAGTGGATACAGTGTGAATAAAACTTAGTTCATCAAGAATTTTCCGGGTTTCTGGCAGTAGGTTTGAGATGTATCGGCCCGTTTCGCCTGCACGTGAAAAACCCCAGGGGCTTGGCATTAGCAGTGGCTGGCTATCACGGATCTGTTCAAATTTTACCTTGCCTACATAAGAGTCGGGCATCGGCTGGCCGGCATACCGCTCCAACTGTGGTTTGTAGTCAAACAGGTCGAGGTGGCTAGGCCCCCCAACCATAAACAAGTAGATGACGTTTTTTGCCGTGGCTGGAAAGTGTCCTTGCCGCGGTCGTAGTGACTCATGAGTAACGCTCCGGGGTGCCTGGGCGGTAGTGGCCGGAGCGTCCCAAAGCGTGGCCATAGCCAGAGATCCCAGGCCAATTCCAGAATGGGCGAAAAAAGTTCGCCGGCTTTCTTCGCGTTGAGCTGCTTCAA
>JAKVCB010000299.1 GCA_022448345.1 Pirellulales bacterium | reverse complement strand
ACCTTTTGTCCGGGCGTATGGTTGTTTCTGGGGCTCATTAAACCCGGTTTATCTCTTTCTGCTTGTTGCGCAAACACCACCTTCATTGTTACTCACGGCCTGATTACCGATCCGTCAATCGCGCGTATCGTCGTCCAGTCGGCATTCCTGTAATTGTCGGCCAGAGGATATTTGGCGACGAGCGCCTCGTTGATATCGATACCGAGTCCAGGTTTGTCGTTTCCGTAAAGATACCCGCCGCGGATCTCCGCGGCCCCCGGCAAGACTTCGTGTACGACATCCGGAAACGCGTTCTTTTCCTGGATCCCAAATGCCGGGATGGTCAAATCGACGTGATAGGCAGCGAGCTGATTGACCGGATCGTTTTCACCTCCTTCCTGCCACGCTGTTCGCACGCCAAACTGGTCACACAGCGCCGCGATCTTTCTCGCCGGAGTGATGCCTCCAATACTTGAAATGCGGCAGCGAATAAAATCGATGAGCCGCTCGGTAATCAGCGGCCGCCATTCGAGTGGATGTGTGAACAGCTCACCCATGGCCATCGGTGTCGTCGTCAGTGGGCGGATCTGCCGAAAGTGCTCCATATGCTCGGGTGGAAGAATATCCTCTACGAAGAACATTCGCACTGATTCCAGACGTTGGGCAAGCTTCCGGGCTGCGGTCGGCGTCAAACGGGAGTGTACGTCGTGGAGCAGCTTCACGTTCCAGCCGAGCCTGTCGCGCACCTGCTTGAACAGGTTCGCAATCGTTTCGACGTAGAGATCCTCGTCGAAGCCAGGTCCCGGGGGGCTCTTCTCGGGACGACTGCTGTGCTGCGAAGGCACGAAACCGCCACCGCCGTAACCACCCAACTGGACCCGGACGTGGCGGTAACCCTCTTCCATCAACTTTTGGACATTCTCGATGCAGGAATCCGTGGTTTTTCCACCCGCATGCGCATAAAGGGGCACTGCCTCACGTACCTTGCCACCGAGCAATTGATAAACCGGCATATTGGCGCGCTTGCCCTTGATATCCCAGAGAGCCATGTCCAGCGCAGCTCGGGCCGTATTTATGACCGGTCCGTTGCGCCAGTAGGATCGCACGTGCGATGCCTGAGACAGCTGTTCAATGCGGTCCGGATCTTTACCGATCCAAAAGGGCCCCAGGTGTTTCTCGATCGCGGCCTTAACCGACCAGGAAAGATATGCGTTGGCAGCCGAGCCAATGCCATAAAGCCCCGGCTCGCTGGTAATCACCTTGACGAAAACCCACGAGTAACGTTTCGTGGGGCTCGTGGCCAGGACCTTGATTTCCTTAATCCTCAAAGGAGGCATTCCGCGCGTGGCTTGTGCGTACAATGCACTGGACCACCAGGGTGTGACGAGAAGGCCCTTAAGAAGCTCTCGACGATCACGCATGACGTATCTCTCCTCGTTTTCTGGCCAATCACGGATGGATCTGGCAAATAACGGATGGTCGGAACGGTCGAGTTCTTATTGTAACGGCGATGAAAGCCACGTAGGCTCCACAGGAAGTCTTCGTTGACTTGGACAAGCGGTCCAGCGAAGGATTGCACGACAACCAAGACTACTATGGCAGCAAGTGACTAAACGGTAGCAAAACACTGCACCGACCATTTGGCCAAACCCCGAGGGAGGTTCGAATGCACTAACGCATACCCCCCTGAAAGAATGGCGACAACCAGCTTTCATGCCTATTTTGCTGCATCGAAAAAAAACCCGCAATCGGCATAAAAAACCTGTTCGTAAATCTCCCTCCAGGAGCGTTATTTCAGTCTGGAAAACCCGTTTCGAACCCATCCCCCTCAGATTTTACCTGTGGCAGGGACCTTAGGATTGGCCCGCAAAAGGCCCGTCGACGCCGGAGCCCAGGGGCGTACAAATCGGATAAAACACCTATTTTCAAGCATTTCCCTCGCCCCTGAGGCCAAGTTCCCAGCAATTCAAACAACCAGGGCGCCCATCGCGATGGCACAAGCCCCATGGAGTATCGAGGTCCTCCCTGCGGCTCCCAGATCTGGCCGCCGAAGGCCGTTTTTGACTGAAAATTTCTCTCCATCTTCTTGGTTTCATCCCTAAGAGAATAGTGGTTTCAGAGAAGGCGATCTGATAGGATGTGGTTCCGCAGAATTGACATTGTTGCAGCGGGCGGCCTGAGCACGGTGTTTTCAGGCAACGCTGCAGGACACTTTTTGAGGAATTGAACAAATGGCTGAAGGCGCAATTAAACGACTCACGGACAAGGGCTTCGGATTTATTGACACCGGAACTGACAAGGACATGTTTTTTCATTCGTCCAACCTTGAAGGCGTGAGCTACGACGAACTGCAGGAAGGACAACGCGTTTCCTACACAGAAGGCCATGGACCAAAAGGTCCACGTGCTGAAAACGTAAAGCCAATCTGACGATCGGACTAAAACATTTGTTTAGAGTCCCGGAGAAATTGGCATGGGTGATAAAGGAAGTAAGGACAAAGGCAAAAAAGAACCGCAGAAAAAGGCCAGGCTTAGTCCTAAAGAAAAACGAAAGTTAAAGAGGGAGAAGAAAAACAAGTAAGCTAAGCGTCGTTACCCACCGTCTATTCTCAATGGCAACGTCGTTGTCTGCAAAAGAATCCCACGGTGGTGCGCTCGTCGTCTCCCAGCACAGGATGGCCAAGTCGTTTTCCGCTTCCAGTTCCCATTTTCAACCAGCATGCAGGTCGGCGCTATCGGCAGAATTGCCTCTGTCGGCCTGCAACGCCAGGTGAATCGATGGGCTGCGGATGCGGTCCGCAGTTACTTTTCCAGATTATCCTTTTCG
>JAKVCB010000298.1 GCA_022448345.1 Pirellulales bacterium | reverse complement strand
GTGGGTACCAGGATCTGGCTGGGGCCCTGAATCACCAGTTGGGAACCACCTTTCTGGGAGTGGGGACGATCTCGTTCAGTTGGGTGACTATCGTGGTCCTGGCTTACCTCGCACTGATTGGCCCGATCGATTATTTGCTGGTTAAAAAAGTATTTCGCCGGATGGAAATGAGTTGGGTGACTTTCCCGCTCATTATTTTATTGGTCACCGGGGGGGCCTGCTGGTACGCGACGGCGACCAAGGGAAGTGTGCTTGCGGTCAACCAGGCGGAGCTGTGCGATTTTGACCTTACCAGTCAGGTTGCCCGGGGAACTCTTTGGACTTCGATCTACAGCCCCGAGGCAGAAACGTTCGACTTGTCGCTTGCGGCGCGTTGGCCCGATCAGCAGCTCGACAACGATCCTGCGACGCTCGTCTCCTGGTTGGGATTGCCTGGAGTCGGAATTGGTGTGGCGCAGTCAGCCGGGACTGAGTTGGAGTTCCATCGATTGGTCTACCGGTACCAACCGGCGCTGAGCGGTCTGGTCGGATTGCCCATCAAAAAATGGTCGACACGCACCATTCTCGCCCGGTGGCATGCTCCGCTCCCCGCGGTGTCGCCGGTTATGGCAGACCTTGCCTCGACCAACGATGGGTTAGTTACAGGAACGGTTACCAACAACTCAAGCACCAAACTCATCGATGCACGTCTGCTGTTTGGCACTTGGGCCTGGCCGTTGGGAGATATTGCCAAAGGTTCCCGGGTGACGATTAATGATCGGCGCGATCCGCTCAAGGTCAAGACGCTCCTCACGCGCGAAGTTCGCAGTGCTGCATTTGTGAACGACACCGGCGGGAAAGAGGTCTTTGTCGTCGGACAGGCTTCGGTTGACCAGTTAATGGACCTGATGATGTTTTACGATGCGGTAGGTGGGAAACGATTTGTCCGTCTTTCCAATCAGCTTCAACCGTTTTTGGATTTGAGCCATCTGCTGAAGCAGGGTCGGGCGATCCTGATTGCCCGATCGGTTCAACCCGGGAGCGAACTGCTCCGAGATGGCCAGTCAATGCACCAGGATGGTAATCAGCACTGGACTATTTATCGTTTTGTACTTCCGGTTACATCCGGAGAAAAATGACTGGCAGAAAACGGAGCGACAACCTGAATTCACCGCGCGGCCGTTTGAAATTTTTCAAGTAACCTTTCCTTTCAAAGCCTGGTACCATTTTCGTGATTGAACTCCGCGACTTAACCAAGAAGTACGGCGAGTTGTTTGCGATCAAGCAAATTGACCTCGAACTTTCAAAAGGTGATGTGTATGGTTTCATCGGTCCCAACGGGGCTGGTAAGACGACAACCATGCGTATCCTGGCGACGCTCCTCAACCCGACCTGGGGTGAAGCCTACGTAGCTGGGTATTCCATCTACACCAAGCCCAAAGAGATACGTCGCCTCATCGGCTACATGCCTGACTTTTTTGGTGTCTACGACGACATGAAAGTCATCGAGTACCTTGAGTTTTTTGCTGCTGCCTATCGTATCAAGGGACCGAGTCGGCAAAAGGTTTGTGCCGAAGTGCTCGAGCTGGTTGACCTTGGGTACAAGGGCCAGGCGCTGGTGACGAGTCTCTCGCGCGGGATGACTCAGCGACTTGGCCTGGCGAGGGTACTGCTGCACGATCCCCAAGTGTTGTTGCTCGACGAACCGGCCAGCGGCCTTGATCCGCGAGCCCGTATCGAGATTCGCACCTTGTTAAAACGGTTGCGCGATATGGGCAAGACGATCATGGTGAGCAGCCACATTCTTCCGGAGTTGGCCGACATCTGCAACAAAATTGGGATTATCGAACGGGGCGAACTGATCGTGAATGCCAATGTCGACGAGGTGATGCGCCAGGTCCGCCAGCACACGATTATTGATATTGGTGTCGTTGGCGATCGGGACGCGGCCGCCAAATTGCTCGAGTCGCAGGAGATCGTCACTCGTGTAGACGAGGTGGAAGGCTGTCTCAGGGTGACCTTGGCTGACCGAGACGCAGACTACAGTCAACTTGCCACGGTGCTGGTTGCGGCCGGTCACAAGCTCACCATGTTCCGGGAAGAAGAGATCAATCTCGAGACAGCCTTCATGGAACTGACCAAAGGAATTACCGCTTAGGGGGATGGTACCTTTTGGGCAATGGGCTGTGGGCCCTTGCCAAATGTCGCGTGGTTTTAGATACTCGAAGGTCCTAGTTTTTTGCTGCCGGAGGCTATCCTTTGGCAGCAGCGAGGCCCCGTTCGTCTAGTGGCCCAGGACACCGCCCTCTCACGGCGGAGACAGGGGTTCGACTCCCCTACGGGGTACTGGGTGTGATTGCAGCAACTCGCTGTGGATCGCACCGATTGGCAAAGCAGCCCGGTTTTTCCGGGCTGTTTTTGTTTTTAGCGGGTGGTTGCGAGAGGGTGCCGTGCGAGTGCTGCGCCTGATTTTGCGCCCCCCTTTTAGCCGAAAGTGCGCCTGATTTTGCGCCTCCGGAAATGGCCTCGGCAAAGTGTTGCTCAGTCACCTGGAGATCGTGCTTCTGGGCGATCGGTGCGCTATTGCCAAGCCAATCGCAGACGACATGCAGGGGGAATTGTCCAGACAGCTCGGTTTGCCGTGTGGCCCTCATGTTTTGGAATAGTTTTGGCCAAGGCTTTAAACCAGCCCGCGTAATGACTTTTAGTCGAGTTGAATATTTTTTGACTGGAAATTCTACGCCGGTTCTCAGTGCGTTGCCATATAGCTTTCCCGCGCCTCCTGCTGCTTCACGCTGTTTCCTGCTAAAACATATGCCATGGAACACATTCGAAATTTTTGC
>JAKVCB010000297.1 GCA_022448345.1 Pirellulales bacterium | reverse complement strand
TCCCGCCCTGGGGCGTGCTCGAATTTCCACCATTGCCTCCGATCGCCTGGTTATCAATGAAGGTGACCGAGTCGATCGCCACGTTACCGTTTTCAATGGCCACCGCTCCCCCCATGCCGGCACCACCGCCACCACCACCATTGTCGTTATCACGTCCAGAATGCTCACCATGCCCACCACGAGCCAGGCCGTCACGCAGGGTGAGATTCCTGATGGTGACATCGCCACCGGTGATCTTGAAGATGCTGGTCGCATCGCCACCGCTAACGGAAATGTTGTTGCCCTCACCGTCAATCACGAGGTCGTCGTTAAGCGTGATGGGACCCAGGGCCGAACTGAGCGTGATGGTCTGATCAGCCAGGGAATCGGCAAACAAGATCTCCACCGGTTCGGTGTGCGTTGCCGCATGGCTGACGGCATCTCTGAGCGAGATGGCTCCAGCATCGATCCCGTCGTTTTCATCGGCAGTCGTGTTGACTACAATCGCTTCGCCTTCAAGGGAGCTTGATGCGGCAACGGCCATGCCGCCGGCCAGGTCGGTCACGTCACCAGTGGGCATTTCTGCCGGGGCTGGAGCGGGTGAGTTTATTTGGGCTGCGAGAGTTTGCGCAGCGACCGGGGAAGAGTTCCCCTGAACGAGAGAGCTGCTAGAAATTAAGTTGTTTTGTGCCGCTGAGGCAGCAGGCGGACCGCGAATCGGATTGGTAGACTGGTCCGTATTGGAAGAACTCACCGCCGGACTTTCACCCGGAAAAACTATCGAAGATGGTTCAGTGAGAACCGCCTGCTGGTCGGTTGCTGGCCAGGTGTACGGGACGGCCGAACTGGCCGAGGGAATGGTTTGGGCTTGGTCGGCGGCCGGGGCTGAGGTCTCCTCGGCGGGTGCCGCGGGAGCCTGGTCAGACGTTTCAAAGAGTGCCTGGTCGAGCGCTAGTTGGGAGAGGCCGGGCGGTTCGGGCGCCGAGAACAGGTCCTCGCTTGCGGCCTCCTGCAAGAAAAAGTCGTCGGCCGCCGCCGCGGTTGGGCCGGTGAAATTTTCGCCCTCCGGCGCTGCTTCGGCGACGCGAAGGTCACTGGCAACCTGGTTACTGGAAACCTGGTCACTGGCAACTTGATCACTGGCAATTTGGTCACTGGAAACTTGATCACTGGCAACCTGGGCGGCAAGCAGTTCCTCGGGGTCGATTTCTATCGACTGCAGCAGGTCGCCAGCGAGCATCACGCGGGACTCGAGCGTCTCGAACTGACGCCGGCGGTTCTTTTTGCGCAGGCGGCCAGCTGCATCCCCCGGATTGGCAAGCTGTCGACTCATGCTGCGATCTCTATGGCCGCGAACCCAAAAAAACAAAAGAGAGGGCCATATTTATGGACCTCGGAGAATTTTCACTTGTTATGAACAGCCGCAATATCTATGCGGAAAGTTGCCTTCAACATGGGAAACTTCATGATAGTTTCTGGATTTGGGGCAACAAGCCATAAAGATCGCGAATTCTGCAAAACAGGCTCTGCGCCTTTGAGCTTCGAATGGAGGCAATAGAATTCTTGTAATTTTCTAAAAAACCAGGGGGACTGAGAGTTAAGCACCTGCGCCTTTGAAGTCTTGAATTACGGTTTACCGCAATTTCGATTGTGCGAGGTGCGTCGGGGCAGGCGGGGCACCGAACTCGGAGCCGATTGATGGGGCTGATCTGTCTGGGGAAAATCGCGTAAATCTTTATATAAAAGGGCTTTACCAACGATATCTGTGGGCCCACAGGGCGGTTTTGATCAAAGCCCAACGAATAATGTCTGGATAGCGCCCCTATATATAAGTAAGTAGCGTGAATGCTTTGTGTCGATCGTGGTTTGGGTGCTGAGTTTTCGGCCGGGCCTGTTTTCTGGAGACCTTCAGGCCAGAGGTGTGCACGTTCGTGGATCTCCTTCCAAAGGAACCGCCGGCTAGGCTGGTCTGGGATTGGGCCGTTTACCTGCCGTGGAACCGAAAACGGCTGGCCAATTGGTGCCACTCCGGAGCAAGGGCCGGTCGCGTTGGTAGTGGGTCGTGGCGGTGGTGAGCCAGGTGAGTGGCTGGACGAAATGGCGAGTTGGCTGGGCGGTGGAATTCGCGAACCGCACGAGAGATGGCCAAAAGGCCGTCACCGAGATCGTGGTTAAGGGCCGGTTGAGGTTCAGCTCGCCCGGGCCGCAGTGACACGAAACGTTTTGCGACAGCATCCGCCGGCGAAGTCTGCCAGTTGAGGTAGCGGGATTTTTGTACCGGTTCGGTTAACCGTAAGGCGTGGCCGAGGGGTTTGGCCGTGGCTTGGAACTGTTTGCCGGCCGTTTGCGAAACCGTGTTGTTGACGGCAGAGGCGACTGGAGCGACCGGGCTGTTGGTGGTGGCAATCGCGATGGTGGTTGTGAGATTAGCCGGGATAATAGTTTCAGCGACGGTTGATGCCTCTTGCTCTGGCTGCAGCTGTTCGGTGGTCGGTTGGGCTATATTGGCGCTGGATGGGATGGACGGATTATCCTGGGAGGGCAGGGCACTGCCGGTTGCGGTGGCGACGCCTGCCGTGTTACCGAGATTGTCGCGGTAGATGG
>JAKVCB010000296.1 GCA_022448345.1 Pirellulales bacterium | reverse complement strand
CAGTTTCTTTTAGTTCCATTCCGTGAGCCGATTGAAGCTGAAAATCAATTCGTAACCGGTCAACCGGATGGAGGCCAGGGATTTTAAGGAGTACCGCCCTGCCCTTTTCGGCAATTTGGGCTGCGGTAATTTCGAGGGTGTCTTCCCCCTCTTGGTCGGGATCTTTGACCGAGTAATGTTTCGACCCATAATTGGGTGCCCAGCGATAGAGCCACTGCCGGGCCTGGTAACTTACTCGATTCGTGGCAACTTTCTGGTCGAGCGAGCAGCTGAATCGGAGCAGAATGCCATCTGGATGAACCTCCGCATCCAGCAGCTGCGCTGGCTATTCCATGGGCACCCGAGGGGGCGCGCGATGTCAAACGGGCATGAAGTGCATCCCAGTCGATCACGAGGGGGCGCGCGATGCGAAACGGGCCTGTAGTGTTTCCCAGTCGATCACTACTCCACCTCCCATGTTGGTATGCTGTGAAGCCCAACCATTTAACAACTCCAGACAGGCATGATCAATATAAGTGAGTTGCTCGAAGTCAACGTGCAACTCTGATCCTGCCTGCACTCGCCCAAGTTCCGCAGCAAGTTTTGGGATGCACATAAACGTAGCTGCGCCGGCAAGAGTCAGGCATGCCTGTTGATCATTGTCGGAGTTTTCAAGGCGTACACGAAGGTTTGAAGGCCGGACAAGAACCTTCGATAGGACGGAGACTTTGAGTGCAGAAAGGGCAATTCCAACAAGTACACCCATCAGCAGGTCCGTCCAAATAATCATTACGACGGTTGCCAAATAGACAACGATTTCCCCGCGACTGGTTTGCCAAAGCGCCTTGATATCCTTGACGTTCACCAGCTTGAAGCCCGTAAACACGAGCAATGCGCCAAGCGCGGAGCGCGGGATATAGGTCAACACAAACGGAATTGCGACAACGAACAACAATAACCACCCGCCATGCATAATTGTCGACATGCGGGTTTTCGCACCGGAGCTGACATTTGCACTGCTTCGAACGATGACTCCCGTCATGGGCAATGCGCCAACCAGGCCACACAAAATGTTGCCGACACCTTGTGCCGAGAGTTCCTGGTCGTATTTGGTTCGAGGCCCTTGATGCATCTGGTCCACGGCCGTCGCGCAAAGCAGCGTTTCTGCACTGGCAATAATTGCGATAACCACCGCCCCGACTAAAACCGTCGGATTCCACAACAGTTGCACCCAAGACGCACTAGGTAATGTCACTTCACTCAAAACGTTATCGGGAATGGTAAGGAAATCAACTTGAAGTTTGGTCGCGATGGCAAAAAGCGTTGCAATCAGAATCCCTATCAAAGCAGCGGGAAGAAAACGAAGTGTTTTTGGAGAATATTTTGGCCAAAGAACAAAACATGCCAGGGCGATGATTCCAACCAAGGCAGCAAGATGATGGTTGGCTGAAGTATCCGGCAAGAAACAATTCTCAATCGCTTCAGGAATGGTTGCCAGGTACTGCAGTGCCCCATGCGCTTTTTCCCCGTGCCACATAGCCTTATGGTCCAGCATCACATGGAACTGGCTAAGGAGTATCAGGATGCCAATCCCCGCAAGCATCCCTTTCACCACGGCAGGCGAAACCGCTCGAAACCACTGGCCAAGTCGAAGCTGTCCTGCCACGATTTGGATCACGCCTGCCAGGAAAACACTGGTACCCAAAACCATCAACGCGTACGCCTGGGCGTCTATCGCTGAATCGGTGCTCCCGGGATAAATCTCCTCTCCCTCCTTTATCAGGTCGGCCACAATCACAAACAAGCCTGCCGCTGGGCCACTTACCTGCAACGGAGATCCAGAAAACCAACCAACGATCAATCCACCAATAATCCCAGTGATTAGTGCTCTTGCCGGGTCAACTCCCACAGCAACTGCGATTCCGATGCAAAGCGGAAGCGCTACCAGGAAGACAACGATCGAGGCCAGGAAGTCTTCCTTGAAATTTGAAAAGAGATTGACCGAAGAATCCAACTTGGGGCGTGGTGTATGCGACGGAGATAAAGTACTCATTTATTACTCGCAAAGATTGATGCTCAATAATAGCGAAGTGAACGAAGGTCACTTTCGCAACGGGGAACGAATTAAAATAGACAAGCGCAATGTAAGGCAGCCGCAGCATTTGCCTCATCAAAGCGCAAGAGGTGCCCCAATGCCATTGCGGGCAGAATTTTCAGAGCATCCATGGACTGGTGCCCGTAGGGGACCAAGTAGGGAGTTGTGGCATCTGCATGCAGGAGAGTTGTAGATCGGCTTGCTGGCTGCCAGGTCATCACTTTTGTGTCGACTAAGAATGACCTCTTCAATTTCACTGCCAGCTACTTCACCCTCAGTTAATTCGACAAAGGAGCCTGCGCAGAAACCACTTAGCGATGCCGTTAAGAGCAATAGGGAAAATGGGATATGCCTGCACGCCAAATCAAACATGTCTCGGTGTTGCCCTTTGTGAACCAGAAGTGAAAGCGATTGTCGTGCGGATTGGTGTACGGTCGGCCACGGGTGAAATCAACAGGGTAGGGACAGCGATTGCTAATATTCAGTGTTCTCAAATTGCTCGAATTATGCAATAGCATTCGCCACCTTAGAGCCCCTGTCCCAATTTGGAATAATCTCGCGAAATACTGCAAAAGAAGAGCCGGACGGAAATTTCTGCGGGACGGTCAGGCGTCCTGAGCCGCCGATGCTGCAACCGGCCTTTGGAGTTGTTCGTTTTGTAAGATTGGCTCTGCTCACATCTTTTTTTGTTTTTAGGGTCGCATCGCCTGTAAGCTGGTCGCGACTTGCGAAACCCATTGACGCTGGCGGG
>JAKVCB010000295.1 GCA_022448345.1 Pirellulales bacterium | reverse complement strand
CGGTTTACCTGAATTCGGGAGTGGACCGGTTTATGGAAGCGGCTCAAATGACCGGAGTGAGTGATACCGGTTGGACATGGGCGCTCAAGTTTGGTGACCTCGACAATGACGGTGATGAAGACTTGTATGTTTCCAACGGCATGACTCGCGAATGGTTTAACAGCGATCTGAAAAACAAGTCGCAGGAAATTCTGGACCAGGGTGGCGAGCAGGCCATGGATGCCTTCTGGCGCAACCAGCCACAGCAACGCGAACCGAATATTGCCTTTGAGAATTCAGGGGATCTCAAGTTCAGCAGCAGAGGCAAAGCGTGGGGTTTGGACTACGAGGGTGTCAGCTTTGGGGCTGCCCTGGGAGACCTCGATCAGGATGGCGACCTGGACCTGGTGGTGAATAATTTTGAAGAACCGGCATCCGTCTACCGTAACGGTAGCACCGAGGGCCACCAGGTGAAAATTCGCCTCCAAGGTGTGGAGAGTAACCAGTTTGGAATTGGTGCCACGGTTCGGATTCGGTCTGCAGCAGGACAGCAGATGCGATACCTCACCCTTTCCCGCGGTTTTATGTCATCCAATGATCCTACGATTCACTTCGGGTTGGGTGCGGACAAAGTCATCAAAGAACTTACGGTTGAGTGGCCCAGTGGCCAGGTCCAAAAATTTGAAAACCTTGACGCCGATCATCTTTACACCATCACGGAGCCCGACGGCGCCCTGCCAAAACAGACACCACGTGAACCACAATCGACGATGTTCACAGCTTCTGGGGTATTGCAGGAGCTGCAGCACGAGGAAAACTCTTTCAATGACTTTGAGCGACAGCCGCTTTTGCCACAGAAACTCTCCCAACTAGGGCCAGGGCTCGCCTGGGGAGATATCGATAGCGATGGGGATGACGATCTTTACGTGGGCGGCGCATCAGGCCAGCCGGGTCGGGTGGTGGTTTGCGATGGGGAGGGAGAGTTCGAATCGGTTGGGCACCAAAGCTACGTCTTTTATCAGGACAAAGATTCTGAAGATATGGGTTCGTTGTTGTTCGATGTCGACAGTGACGGGGATCTTGACCTGTACGTGGTAAGTGGGAGTGTAGAGTGTGATCCGGGTGCCGATGTCCTCCGTGATCGGTTGTACCTCAATGACGGCGGCGGCAGTTTTACGGACGAGTTTGAGATGCGGCCTGCTAAGAAAAACAAGGTTGAAACAGACGTTGCCGAAGGATTGGATAACGACCCAAACCTGCCCCAGGGACCCCTGCCCGATTTGCGGGACAGTGGCAGCATCGTGACTGCAGCCGATTTTGATCAGGACGGAGATTTGGACTTGTTTGTGGGAGGTCGTTCGATTCCGGGGAAATATCCCGAAACTCCCCAAAGCCGACTTCTGCGTAATGATTGGTCGACGCATGGTGGTTTCACCGACGTCACCGACCAGCTGGCACCAGGGCTTCGCAAAACGGGGATGGTGACCAGTGCGATTTGGTCCGACGCCGACGGCGATGGCGATCCCGATTTGCTGGTCACCCATGACTGGGGGCCAGTCAAGCTTTGGAAAAATAACGAGGGCCAACTGGTCGACCGTACCCAGGAGGCACAGCTGTCGGAGCGACTGGGATGGTTCAACGGCATTGCAGCCCGCGACCTCGATAACGATGGTGACATCGACTACGTGGTCACCAATTTTGGCCTGAATACGAAATACCACGCCACTGCCGATAATCCCGTACTGGTTTACCATGGCGATTTCGATGGCCAAGGGAGAAAGTGCCTGGTCGAGGCCCACTACGAACATGACACGCTTTATCCGATTCGCGGCAAAAGCTGCTCGACCAACGCGATGCCGTTTGTGAGCGAAAAACTTCCCACCTTCAAGGAATTTGCGCTGGCCTCGTTGTCGGACATCTACACCGAGGAAGGCTTGACACAATCGGAACGGTTTGAGGTCAATGCGCTGGAGTCAGGCGTACTCATCAACGATGGTGAGGCCAGGTTTCATTTCAAGCCTTTGCCTCGACTTGCACAGCTGTCACCCGGTTTTGGCGTGGTGCTTACAGAAGTCGACGGTGACGGTAACGCAGACATGTACCTCGTGCAAAATTTTTATAGCCCGCAGCAGGAGACCGGGCGGATGGATGGTGGGGTGAGCCTGCTGCTAAAAGGCAATGGCGATGGAACCTTTCATCCGGTTTGGCCTGACCAGAGCGGCCTGGTCGTGCCGGGAGACGCAAAGGGATTGACCGTGACCGACCTGAACGGCGATGGCTGGGTCGACTTTGTCGTGTCGATCAACGACGGTGATCTATTGGCCTTTGAAAACCGTGGATGCCAAGATGGTCGCATGTTCAACGTGCGTCTGCGGGGCAGGCCGGGAAACCTGGCAGCCGTAGGTGCCCGCGTGCGTGTAGAACGGGAGGACGGCACAAGCCAAACGGCCGAGGTCTATGCAGGCAGTGGTTATCTTTCTCAGTCGAGCAGTACGTTGGTGTTTGGCCTGGGCCAGACTGGCCAGGTCAAACGCGTTGAGGTCCGCTGGCCCGATGGCATGGTCACTTCGCATCCGCCCCAAGAGTCGGCTCCCATGATCATTGACCACCCGTAACCGGTCTTGCTGGCAAACTAGCAATAAAACGCATGCGCGTGGTAGAATATCCTCATGTGGCGAATCCCGACTGAGGGTTTCGCCAGTCCCTGGATTTTTGTCCGCTGCTTTTTTCTGGCAGCATGAAGCCTTTAAACCCAACCGGATTGCGCATGGCTTTGACAGGAAAGGCTTTGACAGGAAAGGTGGGTTTTCAGCACCACCTGTGCTCAAAACAATTTCGTGGCACAGGTTCTCAAAAACTTCTTCGGCTGG
>JAKVCB010000294.1 GCA_022448345.1 Pirellulales bacterium | reverse complement strand
AAGACGCGCGCCAGCAGTTCCCCCTTGTCGTCGGCCACACCACGTGCGAACATCAAACCGTCGCGAATCTCGGCACCGAACGGATCCGTGGTCCACGGTTCGAGGGGCTCGGGCGGCTGTACATCGTAGTGGTTGTAGCAGCTGATAATACGGTCGCTTTTGCCGGGCACCTCACCGAACACGATCGGAAAGGACTCGGTCGGAAGCTGAACGGTTTCGGCCCCGACCTCTCGTACCATGCCCTCGACCATGTCCGCAGTCCGCGCCATCTGTTCGCCGCCGTGGGCGCCCACGCTTGGCTGGCGGCAGAGCGTTTGCAGTTGGGCGATGTAATCATCGCGCCGGTCATCAATAGTTTTGAAAACGGCATTGAGCATTGAGATTTGGTCTCCCGATTTTGGATTATGACGCGTGGGATGCGGCTTGCCAACATGCAATGTGTGCTGCCAAATAATGGGTGGTGCCGAATGAGAAGATTTCGATTTCTTTACAAACTCCCTTTCACGTCGTGTCGGAAGGCGTCGGCGAGCCCAGTCGGGTTGCGTTCGGAAAGAAACTGTGGGTGATTTGCCCCAACTGGATTTAGATCAATACGACACCCGAAGACGATCGCACACAGTTTTCTACCGAAATGCTTCAGGAGACGATTGTCTCAGCCGCTGCGTGCTACACAATCCGTCCGGACCGATCTACTGGAGACGCGGACGTGACCTACGTTCCTGCCACAGCAACGGCAAGGCTGGCCGCGATTACTGGCCAGAGGTTGGTGGAGGCTTGATTGCTGGCGGTGGGATAGACCAGCCAGGTGATCGATTCGACCGACTGGTTGGGCAGAGTTCCCAAGAACCAGCCGGTGCACTTTGGTGAGATCTTGGCGACGTTGTACCGCAACCTGAGACTGGATTCGTCGGCTTTGATGGTGCCCGACCAGTATGAACGCTCACCGTACATCGTCGACAAACACGTGGCACTTCCAGAGATCTAGCGGCCGTTGTCGGGTCCTGGAGGATCGGCGGACAACGCAGATGTTTCACTGTATTACTGACGCTGGCCAGGCACGTTTCAAAAGCGGCCAACAGCGTTCACCGGGTTGCAGTGCTGAATCACAAATCTCTGGGCGTCGCTGCGAAAACAGCAGTTGAATTTGCGACACGACAGCTCGACCGAATTTCTGTTCACCGATCGGTTTTGAAACGCTCATCGATGGTCGGTTTTCAAATGTCTGATGACATGGTTGTTTCCAGAGTGTCCCTGGGGCACAAGTTGCTGAGACTGGTTCAAGTGCTTGGCCGTAAGGTTTATTTTTTTGCTTCGGGAGCATCATTTCTATCCCGCCAGCATCACGATCAGGCCCTTTAATGTCCTGAACAACTTCACAGGACGGGCGTCATGGTATGATTTCAGGCGGTTAAGGCTCTCTTAGAGGAGATGTCAGAGGACCTGGAAGGAAACTACGCATGATGGATCGTACTGTAAGGTGAGCTGCACAGACGCAGGGATAAAATGATGAGGCCACGCAATGACTCGAATCCTTAAGATCGCCGCAGCGCAAAGTGGACCTATTGCCCGTACGGAATCCCGGGCTGAGGTTGTCGACCGCTTGATTTTGCAGTTGCGTGCAGCCGAGCGTCAGGAATGTGACCTGGTGGTGTTTACCGAATGCGCTTTAACCGCTTTTTTTCCACATTGGTGGATTGAGAGCGAGGAAGAACTGGATGCCTGGTTTGAGCTCGAGATGCCCAGCCATTCAACACAGCCTTTGTTTGACGAAGCCAAGCGTTTGGGAATTGCATTTCATTTGGGTTTTGCAGAATTGGCGTGGGAAAACGGTCAGAAACGTCGCTTCAATGCGAGTCTCTTGGTAGATCAGCAGGGGGCTGTGATTGGTAAACACCGCAAAATTCATTTACCCGGTCACGAGGACCATCGACCGCAGAACCCCTTCCAGAATTTGGAACAAAGATATTTTGAAGTAGGTAACTTGGGCTTCAATACATGGCCCATGCTGGGCGGAATTGTGGGCATGTGCATCTGCAATGACCGACGTTGGCCAGAAACTTATCGAGTTTTGGCGTTGGGGGGAGCTGAGTTAATTCTCTTGGGATACAACACGCCGGATCACATTCCCGAACATCCCCAGCTCGATCGTCATGTCGGTTTTCAGCACCAGCTTTGCATGCAAGCAGGCGCCTATCAGAATGGATGTTGGGTGGTCGCGGTTGCCAAGGCTGGAGTTGAGGAAGGCGTGAGTCAGATCGGCTTAACATCGATTATTGCTCCGTCTGGCGAAATCGTAGCCCAGAGTCGCACACTGGCGGACGAACTCGTTGTCTATGCGTGCGACCTCGACGAAGCATGCGCGTATCGTGAGCTGTTCAACTTTTCAAAAAATCGACAGGTTCAATATTATGGGCCCATTGTAGACCGGGCGGGCATCGAGTTACCTCGCGACGGTGGTGTGGTGAGTCCGACTAGCAGGAAGGTTCTCGGGGCGGAGAACTAGGCTTGGCTGGTCCGTGTCCACAAGACGCATGATCCGGCCGGGTCGCTCCGAACGTCGTACACGATCCATCGGCTGTCGGGTGACCATGCACCCACGTTCGTGACAATATGCCCGTGGGGGCTGAAGGTGAGTTGCTTCTCGCGCGGAGCGCATAGCGTCTCGCCGGGCGCCAAGATCAGCACGGCCGCTACCAACATCGCCGCGTTTGTATGAACGGGGCAAGCATGTATACGGGCTGAGCTCATCGTTCCGTGGCAATCACACAAAACGTGTTCAGGCGGCTCTCATCGCCGGTCATGGTGAACCGCACAAACTTGGTGTCGCCGGGCATTGGGACAGGAAAGTCGAATCCCTTCTCCTGCGCGACCGCGAA
Source organism: Pirellulales bacterium (assembly GCA_022448345.1). Classification (GTDB taxonomy): domain Bacteria; phylum Planctomycetota; class Planctomycetia; order Pirellulales; family Lacipirellulaceae; genus JAKVCB01. The sequence goes on along the minus strand of JAKVCB010000294.1, from coordinate 2 downwards.
GC
>JAKVCB010000293.1 GCA_022448345.1 Pirellulales bacterium | reverse complement strand
TCAAGCTCCGTTGTCATTTTGGTGAGTGGTTCTCGGTTTCCGAGCTTGGAACCACTGTCCCAAACCTCATTTGAGGTTTATTTGCACAGAAATGCATAGCGATCCATGTTGTAAACGAGATTGCTCAAGCCGATGTGCTGGTTGGCACGCACAAGTCCAATTGACCTGAGCCTGTCCAATGTCATTTGGCTCATTCGCCCGAAGATATGCTCGCAGCGCACCCGGATACGACTGCGCAATTTGTTTGTGGCGATTTCCTCGGCAGTGAGTGGGTGTCCGCGCCGTGCCAGCACAAGTTTATCTCTCTGCCATAGGTTCAATAAATTTTAAAGTGGTATTAGCTAGCGGATTCAAAAAAGTCATTGTCGATGATTGCTTCGTGTTGCTCATAATATGTCCCGCGCTTACACTCGGTCTATTGGCCTTTGTTGGTGAGGTCTTCTGCTTTAAACTCCAAGAATAGTCCTATGAATGCTCTGTCGTTTTCTTCCGGGCGTTGTGCTCCCTTGTGGGCTTCCCTGCTTGCCTTGGCTACTTTTGTGCAAGGCGCATTGGCCATCAACTTTGATGAGCTACCGACCATGCAACTGCACACTGGCTCCACCAGTGGCCTCTATACCGATGGCATTAGAGACTCCAGCTTCACCCTATGGGGGGATCCCAATAACTTCGCCTCCTCCGACTTGGACGCCAATGGCTGGACCATTCGCCTTCCCGATGTGGGTGACAAGATTTGGTATGCTATTGAGGACTGTCCCGAAGTCTACGGTGTGCATGTCATCACCTGGGAGGGGACTGGCACCATCGCAGCCAAGACGCCCGGTAACCAAGAGGTGGTTCTGCTCAGTGATCAGGTGAACCGTCGCATCGTAGCGCTCAACCCGGAGGGCGTGGAGCTGCGCGTTGAGATCACTTCCATCGATGAGAACGACCACCTGCGCAACATCCGCTGCTGGCGCCCGGCAAGCGCGGGAGCGGGTTCCAGTCTGACCAGCAACGATGACCTGAGCGTGGGCAACGTAGCCGGCAGCTTGGAGCCGGCCAGTGGCCAGACGGGCCCGCTGTTCCACCCGGTGCGTCTCCAGCAACTGGGCGAGGGCAACCCCGGGCCCATCCGCTTTATGGGTTAGCTTGACAACATTAGCGGTGAGGAACCTGACCGCCTCGCAACACCTTCTTGGGCGGACCGCACGGTGGCCGACTATGCCGTGCGGACTGGTGGCCAAGTCTGGTCGCCAAATGGCAGCAAAGCTCTTTGGGAATACGATTACAAGAACAAGCTGGGCATCTGTTACGAAGATCTCATCGCCCTCTGTAACCAGCTGGGTGCCGACCCTTGGCTGCAGGTCCCGCACGATGTGGACACTCAGTTCATTGCAAGCTTTGCCGCACTTGTTGCTGCTAATCTGGATTCGAATCGCCGCGTGTGGATCGAGCTTTCCAATGAGTTTTGGAACACCGCTCCGGCCAACTTGATGCAGAACACCTATGCCCGCGAGCGCGATGCAGCCGCCTTCAATGTGCCGCTGTCGGAAGTAGACAATAACGGCTCCGAAGCGGGATGGGGCACGGGCGATCTGACGGGCAATTTTCTCAAGACCTTCAAGGACAAGTGGTCGGCCCTAGGCAAACCCGCCGACCAAGTCGTGGGCGTGGCCGCAGGCTTGCGGGGAAGTGCCAACTATAACTCGGCCGTCTACAATCAGGCCGAGGCCGTCCAACCGGGATGCGTGGATGTGTTTGCCATCACTACTTACTTTGGCAACAGCCTGTCTGGCAGCCTGGTGCAGCTGGACTACGATACCAGCGGCAATGCTTCCGAAGACACCTTCAAAGAGGCCGCGCTTCTGTTTGAGGCTGACATTTACGGAGGTATCAAGAACCGTTTCAAAGCCACGGCCAATGCCCTGGGCGTGCCGATCGTGGCTTACGAAGGTGGTCAGCATCTCACCGCTACTGGATTTATCAACGCCAACCCCGGCACCGGCAGCGGCAACATGACCCCGCGTGAGGGCGATAACGAGTTCCGCTTTGGCCTGTGGAACCCGCACCTGATCGCTGGCGACAACTCCACCCGCAGTTCTCTGGCCGATTCCATCGTAGCAGACAACTACCTCACCTTCACCATTGCAGGCAATCCCGGTGAGACGTTGGACCTAGACGGTGGGGCGCTCAGCTTCTTCTACAATCGCTACAGCATGCATGCCGCACAGGACCTGGCGGTGTTTGCCAGTGCTGGCGGGTTTACGCAGGGAGACGAAATCGCCACCTTCGACGGCCAAACCGGCGCGTTAAGCGTTAACCTGGCTGGCACAGAGTTCAACGCCCTGACGCAACTGGAATTAAGAATCTACCTCTACGATGCGATCTACAACGCCAAACACCAATGCTCACTCACCGCCCTGTCGATCGACAACGGGCTGTAGGCGGCAGAGGCTTTTCATCCACGCAGTGTGAAAAACTCCTCTGGAAGCACCTCCCGGAAATTCGTCGGAAGGTCTAAAACAGGTATTCTAAACCGATTTCCTTAAACTCAAGATACAACCTGCAAACAGCCAATCATCGGTCCATTTTCGACCTTTTGGACGCTCTCTTGGGAACTATATGCTCGCTTTGATTCCTGAACGAACCGGGAATATAGGTCGTGCAAAGCAATTGGCGTAGCAAGCTACGATGGTTTTTTCGCAGCGATGCAATTAATATTGATATGTCCTGAGAAAAATGAACATGTCATATGACCTCTGAATTAGCACTCAATGCGATCTTAGGTTCCGATCGTGTGGTAACGAGCGCTGATTCGTGCTCAATGGTTTGAGGACCGATAGTGTTTTTGTGTGGAACCGATTCAGATGGAGCAGTTGGGGGTAGCAAAGGTGAAACACACCT
>JAKVCB010000292.1 GCA_022448345.1 Pirellulales bacterium | reverse complement strand
GTAGAGCGTACCATCTTCGGCCTGTTGGACCGGGTCGCCCATGTCGACAAAAATGCTGTCGGGCACCCCGTCGTTGTCGTTATCCACGTCCCACGGACCGACGATTTCCCAGTGGGGAGTGTTGTGGGACTGGGGATTACTGCCATTAAAGTTGGGATGGTCTTCTCGCAGGGGGCGCATCATGATTTTACGTTTGAGGGCGATGGCCAAAGCTGAAGCTGGATCCAAGCCCGCGTCCAATACCTCTTTGCGCCAATAGTTCACCAGCGCCATTCGGTGGAACGATGGGATTGGTACATTTTCCAGTCCGAAGATTGGCCCAGCAGTAGGATGATTCTCCCAACTACCTTTTGCCACCGGCATCACCGTTTCATGGGCCAGGAACATATTCTGGAAGTCGGGCGCATCGTACGATTCATCGCAATCGCCCACGCCAGGATAATGACCGTAATCGACAAGGATATTTTCGGGGTCCATCGCTAGCGAGGTTACATCCTCATCAAGCGATTCCACGTTTGCAGGAAGTGTGGCAAAACTGACGGAGTTTGGGGTGAGCGCCACCTCGGCATAGAACGACGAATTTTCGAGGGAGGGAAGTATTGCTGCCATCGCTGAGAGTCGTGCGGTGCCAGCCATTGCAGTCAGGTTGTATCCGACACCGGTCCCGTTGTAGGGCCTGCCGTTGACGATAAAAGAATGGCCGGCAAGTTGGCCTGGTGGGTTAACCACGGTCATATTCGCATGGGGAACTGCCATGAGCCGTAGCCAGTATTGATTGCCGGCATTCGTCTCGTACTGAATCACTCGAAAGGATTGGTTCCTTGCCGGCCCACTGGTGAATGTTAGCAGCGCGCCATTGTAGTAACCCTTATTCGGCGGTAACGAATGGCCGATGGGCAAGTTATCGATTGTGCGATGGAGCTTCCGAACACCGCTTTGTAGATTGATGGCAATGTCGATGAATTGTCCCTGGGTCGGGTTTGGGCTGGAGGTACCCATGGCAAACTGGGCCTCAGCAGCCGTGGCCTCGAAACCGTCGGTTCCGTACATGTCGCGGAGCAGGCTGTGGTAACGCACGGCCGAGAACTGGTTGTTCGTATCGCGCAACAGCTGGTAGAGAGCCCGATCGAGTAGCTCGCGGGGTGGGTTACCAACGCGGCCTTCCTTGGCAGCTGCCTTGGAACCCTTGCGATACATATCGCTGGTCATGAGAAAGGCGGTGCCGATCATCATGAACAACACCAGCATGCTCAGCACGACCAGCAGTAGTACGCCACGGCGGTGCCGCCGCCGGAGGCGGGCTTGTCGGCGACGTTGCCGGATTTGGTTTCGTTGGCGATAGGTCATCGGAAGTCTCGTTCTTGCTATTTGCCCCAGAGGTTCTGGTCTGCTTGGCGACTCGCCGTTGCGATAGGAAGCCGTTATTTCCACGTCATAATTCGTTTGACTGGCCACCTTCCAGCTGCATGGTGCGACTGTGAACGGCGACGGCACTGGAAAAGATTCCCACACGAAGATCTTGGGAAAGCGGCGCGTTGGCTGCCCACGGCCAGGCGGGTCCGCGCAAAGTGACCAGACAATTCTCCGGGTCTTCATCGCTGGAGTTTGAATTTACACTCCCGTCCGCATTAAGTTGTTGGTGTTTTCCTTCGACCGCCACAATACGGTACCAGCGCGAAAAGAACATTGGCCGTTGGGGCGTACTACTGGGATGTGGGCCCGAGAGCATTAGCCACTGGCCTGATTTGACATCATCAAAATAAGTGTCGTTCTCGCGTAGATGGTCCCTTTTCAAAGTCATGGAAGTTGTAGGAAGCTGCTCTAAGAGGATTTCTCCCCCTCCGCTGCTGGTCGAGAGAACCCGTCCAATTACCACACGTTCGTTGTCGACCAAAGTTTGAAGATTGTCACTTCCATTGTCTTTGGGTGTACTGGTTGCCACGACCCGTTTGTGAAAGACGACGACCGAAACGTGGTATTTATGGGCCGAAGGATCCAGGCCAATACCATCACGCGCTTCGGGATTGGAGGGACAAATCATGACAATCCAGGAATAATCACCCTTCCAGCTCCGCTTGAGTGCACCCGACGCTGCCGATTCCCATTGCTGAATTCCAGATGCATTGTTTCCGCTGGGTGCCTCGGTTACCAGGTCGTCGTGCGAGGAGAACAACGACTCGGCGAGTGTTGAAGGTAAAATGCCCGAGGTAAGTCCCGCCGTGGTAGTAATCCGCCGCACGGGCCATTTGTTGCCCCAATGGTGCCATTCCGGAGCAGTGCCTCGGGTTGCCAACACTGGAAAACTGCTTGCTATCTTTAGGGCTCGGTCAGGATTTGAAGCGCCCGACACGCTGGCGGTTCCTAACGGATCGAGGACAAATGTCGACCCAATCGTCTGGGCAATAGTCGTCTGGGCAATAGAGTCTCTCTTTTGGTGCTGGACCAGGATTCGAATCGAGTCAGTCACTGGCCGGGTAAAAGATTCATTTTGAATGTCGCTGAGTGCCGGTTTTCGAACGATTTCGATTGCCGTAGGTAGTGTTCGTAGTTGATCGACTGGATCACCTTGTTGTTCCCACATGTTCCAAGATTCTGGTTTAAGCATTCCCCGGGCGACCACATCGGCAAACGCCGCCTTGGCAATGGCCGCCCCGCGGTCCTGGATTTCCCCCTTGCGCATGTAATAGCCACCGACCGGAAACAGGGCCGCCACACTCAACAGGCCAATCGTTAAGATGCCCATCGAAATCAGGACCTCGACCAGCGTGATCGCACACCGGTCCTTGGGGGCTTGGCAAACATGAGTCGCTTGCCGCCTGTGGGAGGCAAAACGGTAACGCCACCGGTGGTTGGTTGTGGTTGTGGATTTCATCGTGATGTTCCTTTCGGTCAGTTTTGCCCCT
>JAKVCB010000291.1 GCA_022448345.1 Pirellulales bacterium | reverse complement strand
AATCTACCGGAACCGAACCGATTCCGGCGAGTGGGAATTTTGGAACCGCCTTGACCATGGTAGCCGCTTACCACTCGTTTGGCGATATCATCAACTTCTCGCCATTAGCTCGCAAGGGGGAGATCGGCAATCGCTTCAGAGATACTGAACAGGCTCAACCCGCTTGGCCTGTCCCGGCAGTCCAGCCTGGAAAAGAGCCTCTGGTAAAAACCTGTCTAGATAGGCCCAATCGTGAAAAACCATACTCGACAGCTACCTCTTTGGTTCCACGATCCCCTTCGTCTGCGAGCGATCGGTTTCTTCCTGAAAGCCGCCGATAATAACCTCCGAAATGATGGTCCCTAAATTTCGCAACCGTAAATCCAAGAGTTAACCACTCGGCTTCCACCTGTCACCAATCACCTTGGATGATTGTCGTCGTTGCGTTGGCCGGCACCAATGCCTTCTGCGTACTGCCGCCTGGCCACAAAATATTCACGCTGACCGGGCCGGGTTCCTGTCCCAAACCAAAATGCAAGCTTAACTCATTCTGATGAGTCTCCCCGGTACCCCCCGCCACTTGCCGCGTCAATGTGCGGTCGCCAATGGTGACACGTGCCTGCGCCCCGATCGCAGCGCGGTTCGATTTCCTGCCGACGAGGCGAAGTTTGATCCATGCACCAGAATTGCTCCGGTTTTCAAACAGGCGCCCGTCAGCCAGTAGATCCAGGTCGCCGTCATTGTCGTAGTCGGCCCAGTTTCCTTGCTCGCTGGTCACCAGGCCTGCAAGGCCCGCCTGTTGGGTAACGTTGGTAAACTTCCAGGATCCGTCGTTGCGGTAAAGTACGCACGCATCGGGACTGTAAACCGCGGTGAGAAAGAGGTCGAGATCACCGTCATTGTCAAAATCACCAAGTGCTGGTGAGGCAAAGGATTCAACAAATGCCAAACCTGCGTCGGCACTCCGATCCTCAAAATGCCAATCTCCCGCAGGCCCAAGGTTGCGGAGGAACTTCGGTTCCGGTTGCCCGGGGTGGGCGAAATTTCCCACAAACAAGTCGAGGTGACCGTCATCGTCCAGGTCCCCCCATGCCGACCCAATCGTGTGCCCATGTCCGCCTAGCGCCTGGTATGGGGTAGCGACGTTTTTGAAGGAACCTGATCCATCATTGCGCCAAAGGATATTAGGCTCAAGACGGTAGTTAGATACATAGATATCGATGTCACCATCTTCGTCAAAGTCAGCAGCTGTGACACCACGGCCCGGCTGCGTGCCCCCGGTCCAGACCACCTCAAACGACCCGTCCCGTCGGTTCCGAAGCCGCATGTCGCGATGGTACGCCGAAATATTGGGTGCCTCGAATCCGGTCACATAAAGATCCAAAAACCCATCTCCGTCGAAGTCGGCCCAGGCTGCTGACCAGGGGCGTCCTATCGGGCATGCCGGCAGTTGCGAACTTTCATCTTTGAACGAACTGCCAGCAATATTTTGATAGAGCTTTTGATCCCGTGCACAAAAGATATCGAGGTAGCCATCATTGTTGTAGTCCCCCCAGACCCCAACACCGCCTAGCACAGCCACACATTTGAACTTCCCACCGACGTTGCGCCAGACGTGCTTGTATTCGTGGAGATCCACCGCACCATCGTTGTCAAAATCTCCCCAGGCGACATGGTACGGATGCATGTCATCGAGGCCAGCCTGATGGGTGACATCCACAAAAATAGGTACCTCAGTTTCGCCGCCAACGACGCAAGTGGCGAACAATGCCAGTAAGGCCCATTCTGCCAGCCCCTTGGAAGCCAACAGGAAAAGAGGCACCTGATTCCCAAAAAGTTGAAAAGTATTGATTTCCACGAGTTGTCCTGCTTTATTTTGTTATCTGCTCAACTTCCGAATTCCGAAACCACGCCGGTTTGGAGATTGACTTTCAGCGACAGGACCCTCGTTGAATCTTTTAATGGGCGTCCGATGTGGCGGGAGTATATTTTGCTCAGCAACTGTAGGACGGGCTGAAATCAACACCGAGGGCCGAGTTTCAGAAGCAATTGGCCAATGCCCGTATTTTGAGTTCGGTGTGACCTGCAACTGTCTCTAATAACCACTGCTGTGATAGTGGCTTTTATATCCCGTTCGCACTCTAGTCGCAAATATTCCACAAAAGGCTCCCAATAGAACCGCTTAGTACACAGTCTATTCTTACAGCACAGGGGATCATCTTTGACGGCTGAGTTGCTGAAAAATGGTTGCCAAATCGGAAGCGGTGGCAACTGCTTGCCGCGGATGCAGGCCGTTGGGATCTGGCCGTGCGACTCGGTCAATGGCGCAACTTCCGAGGCGTACGGCACGTGCTGTTTTCAAGCCATGCCGTGCTCATTGCTGGCATTCCGGTGCCAGTCTCCCTGGTGCTGCCCACGATGGGGCTTATCGGGCCCTCGTCCAGAAGGCAACGATAGGCGGTATTCGGTTTGTAATAGATTTCTGAGTGCGACCTGGCCAGCAGAGCAATAAGCTCGTGTTTTATGCATGCCGGTCTTCGTATTCCCCCACGCAAGAGTTGTCTGCTAAAATGTCGTCGTGAACGGTCGCCAACTCTTCTTGTTGATTTTGCCTCTGACTCTCCTCGTGGCGTCCTGCGCTGGTCGCACAGAAGAACAGAACAAAGCGCGCCAGCGGGTGGTGGCGCTAGTGGAAAAGTATGGTGGGGAGATCGAGTATGCCAGCGGTATCGACAAGGCGATCGTCACGGTGTGGTTGGGTGATAAACCTATCACCGACGAGGAACTGGTCAATCTGGTTGGACTTAAGCGGGTGGAATACATTGACCTCTACGGAACGCCCATTACCGATGAAGGGCTTGAGCACCTTGCGCAAATTCCCAGCATCAACGAACTGCAGCTTTCACAAACCAAAGTGACCGATAAAGGACTGCAACAACTGGC
>JAKVCB010000290.1 GCA_022448345.1 Pirellulales bacterium | reverse complement strand
CCGGATCGCCGGTGGAGCGTAGGCTGACGCCCTGATGACGTGTGGACAGAAAGCCCGCCCCCCAAAGTCGAGCGTAGAGTGCTTGCCCACCGAATCCACCATTGACCGTCGAATGCAAAACAACAAAGCAGGGCAGATTCTCGTTCATACTGCCCAGACCGTATGACAGCCATGCTCCGGTGCTTGGGCGTCCTGGCAGTTGACTACCTGTCTGAATGTAAGTGATCGCGGGGTCGTGGTTGATCGCTTCTGTATTTACCGTTTTGATAACCGCCAAGTCGTCGACCACCTTCGCCGTGTGGGGTAGCAATTCGCTTATCCAGACCCCTTCTTTCCCGTGCTGAGAAAACTTGAACGTTGACGGCGCGATTGGAAAACGCTTTTGACCGGAAGTCATCGTCGTGATGCGTTGACCATTACGGATGGAATCTGGAAGATCCTTGTCATACCAATCGTTCATCTTGGGCTTGTAGTCCCACATGTCCAATTGGCTCGGAGCACCCGACATGAACAGATAGATAACGCGTTTTGCTTTGGCCGGAAAGTGAGGTACACCCGCAATGCCACCCAGTTCACTTTTTGTGTCGCCGGCGGATGTTGTCCCGCTGGCATTCTCGTTTAACAGCGACGCGAGGGCAGCCGTGCCGATTCCACCAGCGGTACGGCCGAAAAAGTGACGCCGTGTTTCAATCAGTTTGGATTCGCGAAGCGGATTCATGATGATTTCAGTTCTGGGTTACAGTTTCACTAAGATTTAAAAGTAAGTGACAGATCATGGTCCAAGCAGCGAGGTCTGCTGAAGGCAGATTCGTGTCACGGGCGGATTCCCCAGCGGCCAAGAGCTTTTCAGCATCTTCTGGCTTACTTTGGAATTCTTGACGGTATTCCTTGTGCAGCAGCATCAGTGAATCCCGTTCGTATGGTCCTGGGAATCTGGAGGTGGTGGTTCGAAAGGCAAACACCAACTGTTCGGCTGGTGTCGGGCCTCCTTCCTGCAGTACTCGTTCGGCGAATTTTCGGGCTGCTTCAACAAACTGGACGTCATTCATCAGCACCAATGATTGCAGCGGTGTATTTGTTCGCGCTCGGCGAACTTGGCAAGTTTCGCGATCGGGAGCATCGAAAGTCGACATTGAAGGTGGGGGTGAAGTCCGCTTCCAAAAGGTATACATGCTCCGGCGGTACAGCTTTTCGCCTTTGTCCTGAGCGAAGACGGATGTATTGCTGCCACCGAAGCCAACGGCTTTCCAGAGTCCGGATGGTTGGTAGGGGCGAACACTCTTTCCACCCACGTCACGCACCAGCAAACCACTTGTTGCCAGCGCGTTGTCGCGGATGACTTCAGCATCAAGGCGGAATCGGGGGCCGCGGGAAAGCAATCGGTTCTCTGGATCTTTTTGTAGTTGCTGTGGTGTCACTTTGGATGACTGTTGATAGGTTGCAGACATCATGATCAACTTGTGAAGTTGTTTTATGTTCCAACCGCTTTGGATGAATTCAAGTGCCAGCCAATCCAGCAATTCGGGGTGGGATGGCTGTTCGCCTTGGATGCCAAAGTCCTCCGCGGTCTTAACCAATCCCGTTCCAAAATGTTGCAACCAAAAACGATTCACAGTAACGCGGGCAGTCAATGGATTTTCCGGACTTACAAGCCATGATGCGAGTCCAAGGCGGTTGTTGGGAACACCTTCGGGAAGCGGAGCGATCCACTGGGGAACCGCCGATGACACGGCATCCCGTTTCTCGGTGTATTGCCCACGTTCCAAGACATGTGCCTGTCGCGGTTCCTTGCGGTCTTCCATCACCAAGGTGGCAGGAATGGACTTTTCAACGTCAGCCAATGCTTTATTGGTGTCGTCGAGATCCTTGCGCATCTTTGCAAACGAATCCGCATGCTCGGGGTGAATGTTCTGCAGGTAGTATTCTTCAATTTTGCGCTGCTGCTCTTCGGTTTGTTTTTCCGGTTCCAAATCCAGGATCTTCTGGATTTCGGTGGGAATGGGCGGTGAAGTGACCTTCTTGCGATATTGTTTCCACAGGTTCAGGGACGCCAGTTTTTCGGGTGGAAGTTCTTGCAAAGAGACAACACCGGCTGCATCCCAATGAACGGTGCCGCCGAATTGGGTGAATGCCCATCCATTGATTTCTGATTCGGGTTTCAGACCAACGGACGCGGCGTCAACTTCCAGACGTATCCACTTTCCCGTTTCCGGAAGTTTACCCGCATGAAAGTTTGCGGCTCCCGTTTGTCCTGCACCGTGTGCTTTATCCGCGCCCCAATAAGCTCGGTGGTTCCACGAACCATCGTTGAATTGAAGTTGGATAGTTTCCGGTGGGTTTTTTGCGTCCAGATAGACATAAGCAAACAGGCGTCCGGGATTGCCTAGTTTGAGTTTTGGATTTGCACTGTCAAAAAAGTGTTGCGTAAGACCTGTACCCGTGCGAACGCTTGAGTTCTTTCCGCTATGCACCGGGTGTTCCGAGGCTGGTACAAATTTCCACTGGTAGGGGCCATCACCCTGTGGCTTAGCACCCGGTGGCAAGGCGTCGTCAAACCATATTGCGTCACCCTGTTGTAGTTCACCCAGAGTTGCATCATGCATTGCATCGTTGTATTCGATGCTGGCAAGCAACTCGGTGATGCCGCTATTTAGAGTAGTGATTTTTTGTTGGTGCTGCGATTTTAATGGTGTCTGTTCTTGGCTGGGTACTTTTTCAACTGGTGGCGGCAGCAGATTGTTTCCGTCCATGGCCCGCTCGGTCAAACTGAAAAAATAGGAGAACATTTGATAGAACTCCTTTTGGGTTAGCGGGTCGAACTTATGGTCATGGCAGGCAGCGCAGCCAGATGTTAAGCCAAGCCAAACAGTCGACGTTGTCTCAACACGGTCCACTGCATATCGAACATAGTATTCGTCGTCGATTGAACCACCTTCACTCGTGGTCACATTGCAACGATTAAACCCTGTTGCAATCCGCTGGTGCAGGG
>JAKVCB010000029.1 GCA_022448345.1 Pirellulales bacterium | reverse complement strand
CGAGGAGTGCGAGGAGCAACGACAGTAGACCACAACAACCGTGAAGAAATTCTCACGGCGACGCGGCAGCTCCTTGCGCTGATGCTTCATCGGAATGGCATAGATAAAAAAGATATTGCGAGCGCGATTTTCACCACAACACCAGACCTTGACGCAGAATTCCCGGCGTTGGCTGCCCGGCAACTTGACTGGCTCGACGTACCGCTCTTATGTGGCCATGAGATGACGGTTCCAGGCAGTCTGGCCCATTGCATTCGGGTCTTAATTCACTGGAACACGGAAAAGTCTCAAGCAGAAATTCAGCACACTTATATTCGCGAGGCGGAAAAACTTCGACCCGACCACTGCGAACTGCCTGAGGTTAATTGGAACGAGTTGGAAGACTGGATCAACGCCCAGATGAAAAACTCGTAAACCACTCAAAAGCCCTTCAATCGAAATGGCTGGTCTGGATCATTGCGGCAATCACGGCTGGTCGGAATCCAGGCGTACGGTCAACGGATGGACCCATCCACTGGTTTCGACGAGAAACTCAATCTGTGGCAAGTTGTCATCAAGACGTAAGCGAACCATTTCGCCAAACTGCTTGCGATTGGAAAATGGCTGACCATCAACTTCGTAGATTCGGTCATATACGGCCATTCCTGCTACCGCTGCCGGGGAACCATCAACGACTCGAGTTAAGAAGACACTGCCCGGCTCGGCCTCGTCCTCACGCCACGAAATCCCAAGTCTTACCGGCGGGCCAACGGGTACCACCACAACTTCGCGTAATTCCGAATCAGCAGGGCCTGCAACTGGGGTTACCCCAAAAATCAACGGCTGTTCAGCCTTGCCCAACGTCCTATGAAAGGACTGCAGATTCGTAATTTCTGCTCCATCAAGCGTCTTGATCTGATCTCCCGGGGAGAACCCTGCATGACTGGCAGGTGAACGGGGTGCAACCCGGGTTACAACGACCACAAGTGGCTGCAGGTCACTCCGTGGTGCAACGGGCTGCCAATGAATTCCAATCCGGGGCCGCAACGGCGGCGCAGGAGCCTCGCTGCGCCGCTGCACGCGCGATGATTCACGGCGGGCAGTCTTGCGGAATTCAGGCAGTTGTGGACTATTGGCCGCCTTGACGACCATTTTATAGATGTAACGACTAACCTGCTCGAGCCCCTCCTGGTTAATTCTGGCAACATCGTCGGTCGGTCGGTGGTAATGGTCATGCAAACCTGTGTGAAAAGTGACCACAGGTACCTGGCGCTGGAAAAAAGGCCAGTGGTCACTGTTAGCCTCCAAATTCCAATTGAAATCAAGCCGAAGTGATTCATCGAGTTCGCCACTTAAAAAACGCCTGAAACCATAACCGGTTCGTGAACCATTGATGATCAGGCGACCTTTACGGAGCCAGCCAATCATGTCTGCATTGAGCAGCAGGCGGACCCGTTCTCGGGCCACAGTCGGATGTGCCAGCCAATGCTTGGAACCCACCATGCCGAGTTCTTCGCCATCCCAAAAGGCGAGTAAAATGGAGCGTCGCGGCGAAATCTGGGCAAGCTGCAGTGCTTCCATGACTTCTAACAGAGCCGACACACCGCTGGCGTTGTCGTCGGCACCATTGTGGATCTGGCCAGTGGGACCATAACTTGTTTTTGAGCTACCGTAGCCAACATGATCGTAGTGGGCGCCGAGGACCACCACTTCATGGGCCAGTTCCGGATCACTTCCAGGCAGCAGCGCCAAAATATTGCGATAACCTCGCTGGAAAGTTTGGAAGTAAGTATCATCGTCGCCGGCAGGGACTAATCCGTATTCTGAAAGCGTGACAGCCAGGTAATTGGCAGCAGCCCGACCTCCACGACTACCGGCTAAACGCCCTTCATAGACGTCGTCGGCCAACACCGAGAGATGGTCCTGCAACTCCAGGGCCGTGATGGAAAGCGTAGCGGTATGGAAACGATTTTTAGCCTGTCCCGAGGTAGCAATGCCAACCGTCAGAACCAAGAAACTTATGGGAACCAGGCGGAACAACCGCCTCATGAGTTGCTGGTACGACATGCAAACCCTTTTCAAACCGAACAAAACCAACTGGATCCCTGAAGAAATTTTATCGAAGTCTCGCCCACCACCAACGGCATTTGCGCAAAAGTGACCAAAATTGGCTCGTGTTCGACCCGTCAGCTCTTTTCCGATTCCGATTCCGATTTATTTCCCGATGCAGAACGAGCTAAAGACACGGTCAAGAATGTCGTCCGTATAGACAGCGCCGACAATTTTCCCCAACTCCTGGAGAGCATTTCTCGTTTCGGCCGCGATGAGTTCATCACCACCCTGAGCTGTTGCCAGTTCATGTGCCCTTTGGATCGCTGCCCGGGCGAGCCGCAAACTATCGCCACATCGAACCGCGGTAGACGCCACCACCTCTGCTGGCGAATTCACATCGTCAATTAACTGCTTCCGAATGGCTTCGGCCAACGTATCGATTCCGCACCCCGTGACGCTGCTGACGGAGATCACTCCCTGCAATTGCCGCTGTGGGTCCAAATCGGCTTTTGTGAAAACCAGAAGCTCTCGGCCCGGCAAGGGAAGCTTTTGTGGCAAGGGACTGTCGGAATCAAAACAAATCAGTTGTAACGTAGCCCGTTGACGTTGTTCGGCAGCACATGCCTGGGCAGCCTGAGTCATTTCCTCCGCTTCGCTGGCTGGAACGTTACTGGCTATTTCGACGCCGGCAGTATCTACGAGTTGGCATGACAAATTACCCAACTTGAGTGTGCCGGTGAGGTAATCGCGCGTGGTACCACGTTGGGGGGCGACGATCGCAGGCAGCAGTGCCCCGCTCTGGTGCGCGGAATTGCTGCCAAACCTGCCAAGTAGCACATTGAACAGGCTGCTTTTTCCCACATTGGGCGGCCCGACCAGAACCACCTGTAATTTTGACCCACGCTCCGCCCGGTTGGCCATTTGCTGTTCCAACTCGTGCAGTTGCTGTTGAACTTGCACGAGACGGCACGCAATCTCATCGGTGGTGATAAACTCGATATCCTCGTCGACAAAGTCAAGCCCCGCTTCCAATTCAGCGAGCAGTTGCAACAAGTCGCTTCGCAATTGTTCCATGGGCTGCGCGATACCGCCTGCCAACTGGGCTAGTGCGGTGTTGAGCTGTACGTCGTCATTGGCATCAATCACGCCAAGGACTGCCTCAGCCTGAGACAAATCGATGCGGCCAGCCAGAAAGGCACGTAGCGTAAACTCGCCCGGTTCGGCAAGCCGCGCACCGCGTCGACAGAGGGTATCGACCAGCATTTCCAACAAAGGGGGGGAACCCAGTGTGTGCAACTCGATGGCCGGTTGACGGGTATAGCTACGACTTCCGGGCCAAAGCAACAACTCACAAGGCAACGTAATAGGCGGGTCCGGAAGGTTGGAAAACTGTAATTTTCCATCCAAATTCGAAGGTTCGGTGACTCCAGAGATAGTAACACCACCGGTGGCAGAGAACAAAGGCCCCACGAGGTCGACAACATCCGGCCCACTTAAGCGGACAATTCCACGGGCAGCCCCCGCAGAGGATGTGGCAATAGCAACGATGGTATCTTCGGCTTCAAACATGGGCTCGTCGGTCGCCGTGACCTCCCACCCTACTTCTTTCGTTTGGCCTTCTGCCGTTTTTTGTCTTTGGGACTGCCATTACGGGCCGGCGCGGTACTACGTGGCTTGTCACTGGAACTGGCATGACCTGGCTTACTCTTTGCAGCGGCACCTGTTCCCAATGCAGATTTCCCTGTCACTTCTCCACCAGTCGTCGCTTTGGGGAGCAACTTTCGCTCAACGATGCCCCACAAACTGGAAACGATGAAATAAAGGCATAAACCGGCAGCCACTTTGTAAAAGATAAGCCCCATAAAAAGGGTCATGTATTTCATCATTTTCTGTTGTAGTGCCGCCTGGTCATTGGTTGCCTCCGGCATAAACATTTTTTGTGAAATCAGGAACATGAACACCGTGACCAACGGCAATACATTCAAATAGGGGCCCAGGCCGAAAAAACCCACCCCGTCATTGATCATTTTGGGCATAAAAGCCGACCAGTTGTAAAACATGTCTGGTGCAGCCAGGTTCGAACACCAACGAATTGAATCGCTGAACAAGGGTGATTGCCGCAACTCAATATCAATCATCAAGCCACGATAAAGCCCCATAAAGATGGGCAATTGCACGAATAACGGCAGGCATCCGCTGAGTGGATTGACTTTGTGCTTGGCGTACAGCTCTTGCATCGCCTGCTGTTTTTTTTGAGTGTCGTTCTTGTATTTTTCCGTAATGCGATCGAGTTCCGGTTTGAGCGCTTGCATGCGGGCCATGTTCTGCGTTTGCTTGTAGCTCAACGGAAACATGCAGCCACGGACAACAACCGTAAGCATGATGATCGCGATTCCGTAGTTTCCAATCCATCCATAAAACGTGTGGAGGACCGCAAGCATGCCCTTCGCAATCGCGCCAAACCAACCGTAATAAATTAAATCTGTCAGGTTGTATTGCTTGGCATCTGCGACGTAGTAGTGGGCCAGTAACTCAGGCCGTTTTGGACCAGCAAAAACACGATACGAATCCTGAAGTGCCTGTCCCGACTCGATTTGCACAGGCCGACGTTCGACTTCAAAACTCACGTTGGTGTACGTCTTGCGGTCTTGTTTTTCCGGCTTGGGCCCAATCCGTATCGCCTGCGTTTCATCAAACCAGAGATCTTCGAGAGCCTTCTTTTTGGGAATCAATGCGGACGCGAAATACTGTGCATCAACACTTGCAAAGGCAAGCGGAACTCCCTGTCCCATGGGATCGGGGTCCTCATCGGCAAGCGTCGAACAACGTACTTGCTCAGCATCCTCCCCTTCAAAACGAACCACCACATCACGCAAACCAGCGGCCGACCAGGTGCGACTGATGCGGTTGGCATACCACCAGCCCTCGATAGGCAAACCATTCGGCCCGGCCAAACGGTAGGCGACGTTCCGCGTGTCTGGTGCCAGATTTTTCACCTCCACATCAAGGTCAAAATCATACCCGGGAAATGTGGCATTTTTGAGTTGGTCAGGAGGCACGGGCTTCAGCGTGTACCGCTTGATCACTTCCAGTTGCAACTCTGGCAACAAACGACGCATCGTTACCGACCGAGCATCGTGCTGACTCACCTCCCAGTTCGTATCTCGCAATAGTGCATCCACGCGATTTCGCGTATTTTCATCCAAAGCGACACCGTCGATCGAGGTAATCGTTGCCAGAAAGGATGGCGGAGATTCAAATCCTGGTGGGATGTTTGCACCGCGGATTTCCAGATTCTCGATTTCCGGCCGAACCAACTCCAGGGGTCGTCGAGTGAGTGTTACGCTCACCGACTCCAGCGCCCCACCCTTGCGCTGGACTTCCAACACCACGGACTGCTCTGGCAGATAACTCTCGAGAGCCTTGCTCAATTGCTGGCGGTTTGCGATCGGCTGATCACCACCGATGCCCACAATTCGATCCCCCTGCTTGAGACCCGCCTTATCGGCTGGGGTCCCCCTGCCCACAATATCAACGACAACGCCACTCTCAACGGAGTCGGCACCTGGTTGGTCCGCTGCCAAAAAACGGGTGGGCGCAATATGGCCAAGATAACCACTCCGAAAGTCCAAATCGCGGTAGCGAGGACTGGAGAGTTCAATGCGTTCGACAGCCGCTCCCTGGTTGGTGAGCGTAATCAACATTCGATAGCCGCTCTCTGGGTCAACCGATCCCAGCGTATAAAACTCGAGTGGCACTTCAATCGCTTTGGCCATCTCACCAGCCACAACCCCAGCAGGCACAGCCTCGCCAGCCGCACCCGTGGCAGACGGTTTGTCCTGTTCAGCGGGGGCAAGCGGCTTGGGGCCTTGAGCGTCCTGATCCTTTTCGGCAATTTGCCGGGCTGCGTCAGGCTCTTCAGGCGGAGGTGGGGGCGGGAACAGCATCTGGCTGAACATGAGAATCGCAAACGAAAGCAGCACCCAAGAAAGAAAGCGGCGTTGGTCCACGATGATCCCTCAGCAAATGACAGACGAAAAAATTTTCATGGGCCGCGAGAACCCAAAGTCCCACCAACCCAAAGAACAAGAAAATGTGAACTCCGTCATGAAGGTTTCGCCAATGAAGTGCGGTTCTTGGTCACCGCAAAGATGTGCAGGAATAATTTTTACCTTGAACCTGAAATTGCGAAACAGGAATTGCACCACTTCAGTGACCCTGCTTGATACGATCCCCCAAGAAATCGTCTAACTCGGGAATTTTGTAGATCTTCTCCACCGTCTTATTGAAATCGTATTCGACACGATGATAGGTCAAATGGTCATCCTGAAGAACCACATAGCAAGAACGATTGTCACCATCACGAGGTTGGCCAACCGACCCCACATTGCACAAAAACTTTCGGTCCGCGAACTCATATTTGTATCCGGCTTCTTCTGGTGTCACAAACCCATAGCTTTCGGTAAAGATACCGGGCACATGGGTATGCCCCTGAAAACAACCTTGTGGCACCAGGCTGAAGAGTTTCTCCATTTTCTTCTGATTGTAGATATCCTCAGGAAATACATATTCGTTGACGGGATTCCGTGGCGAACCATGAACAAATAGCCAGGGATCATCGCGGTGAATCCGCGGCAATGCCCCCAGGAAATCCCAACGGCGATCACTCTTGGCGTCGTCCCGCGCGTTTTCCAGTTGTTCGCGGGTCCAAAAGATAGCCCTTTCTGCACCACTGTTAAATCCCTCTGGATCAAACAAGGCCCCTTGATCGTGATTGCCCAGCAGGCAGACGGCACAGCCGTCGATCACCGCATCCAGGCATTCACACGGGTTTGGACCGTAGCCAACAATATCACCCAGGCAGTAAATTTCCTCAATGGACTGCTCACGGATATGCGCAAGAACGGCCTGAAGAGCCTCGTAATTGCCATGGATGTCACTGATAATGGCGCGTTTTAACAAACTAATGGTCTTCGCAAAGCAGGATCTGACCGACCACAAGGAATCGGTTGAAATGCAGGATTCGGGGAGTGGCCTGGAAGGATTTCCGCCCAGCGGCCACCAACGGCGCCCCTGGCGGAAACAAAATATCATTCCCATCACTTGGCTAGCCAACCAGTGATGGAACACCTAAGTTTAAATTTGCACAATGGATCGGTCAACCCGGGGGATCGGTCAACCCGGGGATCCGTCAAGCCCGGCCAATACGAACGAACTACCCATCCTCGGCAGTCGGGTGGCTCCCTCGGACACACCCAGTTTACCAGTGGCACGCTTTGGCAACTGAAGGCAACCTTATCATCATGACAAGAATTCTGGCGGTAGAAACCTCAGGCCGGAGCGGATCAATTGCCTTGCTGGAAAGTTGCCAAGAAGGGTTGCGAACAGCGGGCCAGGCAATGCTGCCCCCTACCAACCGGACTGCGCGGACCCTGGCACCCTCCTCCGGAAACCTGCTCGAAGAGGTCGATTGGTCACCACAAAGCATTGATCTTGTTGCCGTTGCTGCCGGCCCGGGATCATTTACCGGCTTGAGGATCGGGATGACCATGGCGAAAACCTGGGCTTACGCCGTCGGTGCGAAGATCCTTGGTGTGAACACGCTCGAAGTGCTGGCCAGCCAGGTACTACCAACAACCGGGCCCCTTTACACGGTGCTGGATGCCCAACGGGAAGAGCTTTTTGCCGCCAGATTTGAACCGGCTGAGTCAGGCAGTTGGGACATGGTCAAACCGCCCCATATCATTGCCATCCCTGCTTGGATAGAGAGCCTCTCCCCAGGCGAGACTGTTACGGGACCTGGCCTTACGCATCTCGAAGATTCCCTTCCCAGAGGAGTTGACATCACCGAGCAACACCTCTGGCAACCGGTTGCGAAAAATGTTGGAGAGGTCGCCTGGAAACGCTTTTGCCGAAAGGAGGAGGACGACCTTTGGCAATTGGTGCCCGATTACTACCGGTTGAGCGCTGCTGAAGAACGGAGAGGTCCGGACTGACCCGCCCCACAGAACCTGGCCAATATGACACGTTAAAGGTCGCAGGAGACTGGCGGTTTTGATTGGCCCGCCATCTCCTGATAAAAACTTCACTCTTACTGACGGGCAAGACGGATGCCTACCGCCAATGCTTCAACTCGGCCAGCACAACTTCGGCAGCAGCGACCGTCTGATCAATATCGTCTTCCGTGTGGGCGGCAGAAATGAACATTGCTTCGTACTGGCTGCAGGGAAGATAGCTGCCCCGATTCAGAAGCCCCCAAAAGTACCGTGCGAAGAGGTCCGTGCGGCACCGACTGGCCACATCCCAATTCGTCACTGGTTCCTCGCTGAAGAAAAACGTGATCATACTTCCGATACGGGCAATCCAGTGAGGAATCGCCGCTCGACTAGCTGCCTGGCCAAGTCCTTTTTCCAGACGAGCAGCAAGCGACTCGAGGTGTTCATAGGGAGGTTGGTCGCGGAGCGCCCGCAAGGTGGCGATCCCAGCTGCCGTCGCCAACGGATTTCCGCTCAAGGTTCCAGCCTGAAACACCTTGCCGGCAGGAAGTACGTGGTTCATCACCTCGCCCCGTCCACCATAGGCCCCAACAGGCAACCCTCCCCCGACGATTTTTCCGAGCGTAGTAATATCGGGATGAATCCCCAACCGTTGCTGTGCACCTCCCAGGGACAGGCGAAAGCCCGTCATCACTTCATCACAAATAAGCAAGGCTCCTGCTCGTTGGGTCTCATGACGAAGTGCTGTCAAAAACTCGGGCGTCGGCAGGACGACTCCCATATTTCCGGCTACCGGCTCAAAAATCACTGCGGCGATTCGATCCCCATGTTGAAGAAAGGCCTGCGCTAACCCTTCCGGATCGTTGTACTGCAACACGAGCGTGTCCTGGCTTGTCCCAGCGGTAACGCCGGGTGAGTTGGGAACTGCGAGCGTTGCGGCAGAACTCCCAGCCGCGACCAACAAACTATCGACATGCCCATGGTAATTCCCCGCAAACTTAACAATCAAATCGCGCCCCGTTGCACCACGAGCAAGTCGAATCGCACTCATCGTGGCTTCTGTGCCGGAATTCACAAGGCGCACTTTTTCGATACTGGGAACAGCAGCGGTGATCAATTCGGCCAGTTCATTTTCAGCCTCAGTGGGTGCTCCAAAACTCGTGCCACGGGCAACCGCTTCGTGGAGTTCGGCTACGACTGGTGGAAAAGCGTGTCCTAAGATCATCGGGCCCCAGGAACCGACGTAATCAATGTAGCCATTTCCGTCGACATCCCAGAGATGAGCACCCGCGGCCCGCTCGATGAAGACCGGGTCTCCTCCGACAGCGCCAAAGGCGCGGGCAGGGCTGTTCACACCTCCTGGGATGAGTGCTTTGGCGCTGTTAAACAGCGATTGGCTTCGCTCGCATCCGCTGGTGAGACATGCAAATGCATCAGACTGGGTTGGGTCAGGCATGGTTAAACTTCTCCATTAAGGATTGAGTGCCTGGAGTCCTGCTTGGGCTTTTTCAACGATCTCGTTTGCCCATGATTGATCATGGTAGAGAATAACGATGGCCTGATAAATTTCCTGTGCTTGCTGTGGTTCTTCCACAGCCAATACTTTAGCAAGACGCAGTTTCTCTAGTAAATCCTCCCTCTCACGGGCAGCCAGATCGGCCACCACCAACTTTAGTTCGCGTTGGCGTCCTGCGGCAAGTTGCAAACAAGCATCGCGGCGCTCGGCTTGCTTTCCCTCCAAAGGACCGGAAATTGCGCTGTTATCCAGGGTCAGAATTGCCGCAAACATCTGCTCTGCAGCTGCGGGATTATGCCGAGCAAGCTCAAGAGCTGCCAGACAATGTCGTTCGATGGGCAACAGTCGGCTGTTAGAACCGGAAGCATTGCGCGACTGGTTCAGGAGCTTTCGCTCAAGCTTGTTGATGTCAAGTTTTCGCCGGTATTTATCAATTTCGTCATATCGGGCATGTTCGGGAAAACGCTCCAGGAATTCCCGAATTTCTTTTTCTACCTCTGAAGAGCCAGCCGATGCATTAATTTGCTCAACGAGGTCCTCGTCCGATTTGGGCCGCCCCAGGTAAAAGAAACCTGCCAGAATGCAACCCAGAACAAGAGTGAATCCGGCTACTTGGACCGCCAGCCCCCTCCGGGTCGTTTGTTCCGCAAGCCTCTTGCGGCGCACTTCATCTTCGATCGTTGTAAACCGGGTGCGCTCGCCAACTTTTTTCTCGGAGACGCGCCCCTCGGCCGGATGGTCTGCAGTAAGCGACGAAAGATCTTCGTCAACCTCAATGGAATCATCAGACGGCACTCCCATCGTAGGTGCGTCGGGAGGAACATCACTGTCAGAGACCAAAGGTTCGGAGGGGTCGACGGCGTTGCTGCTCACAACTTGCGATCGCGTCACCGAAAGCCCATTATCCGAATCTCCTGCTGCGGCTCCCGTGTCGTCAACCTCCTCGCCCGATAAAAACTCATCTTTCCCCGGACGTGATAACGCTTTGAGCATCGCCTCCAGATGCCGGGCAATGACTAACGTATTGGGAAAGCGGTCAGCTGGGTCTTTCGACAAGAGTTGTTGAATCGTAATTTCCATCTGGGCGGGAGTCTCGCGTGCATAACGCCGCACTGGTTCTGGTTCGGCGAACCGTTGCAACTGCAACATTTCGGGCAAACTATTTGCGCGAAATGGTGACCGCCCCGTTAGCAAGGCATACATCACCCCCCCCAGACTGTACTGATCGCAACGTTCCGTGACAGGACGACCATCAGCCTGCTCGGGCGACATATAATCTGCCGTTCCCAACACTCCACCGGCAGTGGTCAATTGCGTGCTACCAAACAAACGGGCGATACCAAAATCTGCCAGTTTTACGTGGTCGTCAGCGTCAACCAGAATATTGGCTGGTTTGATATCGCGATGAACCACTCCGTGATCATGAGCATGCTTCAGTGCACGACAAAGCTGAATCGTAATCTCAGCCACCTCACGCCAATTGAAATGTCGCCCCGTCTTGAGTTCCTCTTCAAGGCTTGTGCCGTCAACCAATTCCATCGAATAGAAAAGGATACCATCTTGCTCACCATAACCGTGCAAGCGGACAATGCCCTCATGCCGAAGTGTCTTGAGCGATTCGATTTCGGCATCGAACCGTTCACGAAATCCCTCGGTTTGTGCCAACTGTGGATTTAACGCTTTCACTGCGACACGTTCGCCAGTGGTCGTATCGGTCGCTTCATAGACCGAACCCATCCCACCTTTACCGATGGTTTTTCCGAGTCTATAGGGGCCAAGCCAGGTTAATTCCATGGTCAATACGGTTCCCGATTACGACAAACTCCTAAAACCCGGCGAATTTCCAGAAAGTGTACCCGTGGGGCATTCTGCTTGCATGGTAGCACCTCGGAAAGGACAGAACTAGAAAAACTAATCTATTCAAAATCAGGGGCTGTTGCCGGTACCTTCTACAGCTTCTCTTGAGAAGATAAACCAATTGGGGTAAAAGCCGCAGTCCATTCTCGCGTCTGACCAAATTCAAGCCGCTGTAGCGTGGCCCAGGTGAGGGCCCAACAGTGACCGGGCTCAAGCATGGGTGAGTTTAACGACCGGTCCGCAAGCAATCGAAGCTGGATTGATCCTTGTCAGCCTCCTTCAAGGAGCCCTGAAAAATGCGTTGTAACACAAAAATTACCCTTTTGCTGGGTTTGCTCGTTTCACTTTTTGCCACCTGTGGGATCTCGATCGCCGGACCAACATTGCCCTATCGAGCATTCGCAGCCACTGCTGACATTGAAGTCCGCAGCGGAGCTGGGGAAGAATATTACGTAACAGGCACCATTGCTCAAAATGCCGAGGTGGAAGTTCACCAGCACCTTGTGGGCGGGTGGCTGGCCATCCGGCCACCCGAGGACAGTTTCAGCTGGGTTTTCGGACGCCATATCGAGTTGATCGATCCGACACATGGGCGAATCAATAAAAATGATGTCCCCTCTCGAATTGGAAGCCGCCACCACGACCAACGGCAAGTCGTTCAGATTCGATTCCACAAAAACGAACAGGTGGTTATTGTCGGCCAAGAGGAACAAAACGGTCAACGGTGGTACCAGATTGCGCCACCTTCGGGTGAGTTCCGCTATGTGCGAGCTCGCGACTTGGAAACGGAACCGGTTATCCCTCAGGTTCCGGTCACCGACCTCCAGCAACAAGCGGCTGAAAACAAAGGGGGCTGGATAGCCCGAACATCACACGACCGCCCCTCCGATAAGTCCTCCTCGGCTGAGGGCAAAAATACGGAACGTCCCCCAACGCTGGCGGTTTCTGACACATCATCAGCCTCGCCGACCGTGGAAACAACGCCATCTCAATTGCCAACCGCTGAAGTGCCTTCTCTGAATGGGCCCGGAGCTGAGCAAGACCAAAGCACCTTGCCAGAGCGAAGTACCTCGGCGGGTCAACCAGTTGCGCCCGCAACCAGCGGACTGTCAACAACTGTGGGAGAATTGGATCCCGACTTCACACGACAACTCGTCAGCCTCGATTTACAACTCTCACAAACGGTCGTCCAACAGCGCAACTCCTGGCAACTGGAAGAACTGACACGACAAACTGGATCGCTTCTAAACAAGGCCACGACTGTTTCTGAACGAGAGGCTGCCCAGTATGTACTCCAAAAAATCGACCGTTTTGCAAAGATTCAGCAGCGCGGGCACCAGACACTCTCCGGCAGGAATCTGCTTGTCCCTCAACAAGGCCATGTGGCACCGCTGGCCGTTGGCGCAATAACACAACAGACTCACCCCGCACCCCATCCCATGGCTACCAGTCCGTCGTTCCTTGGCCTTCCCGACATCTCGGGCACGCCCTCGCCTCGCCCCCCATCAGCTCGCAAACGGCATCGTCGCTACGTGGCCGAAGGTTTGCTGCAGCCTGTGGTCTCTGGGCGTCCAAATGCACCGCAATACGCCTTGGTCGATGGAACAGGAAAGGTCATCTCGTTCGTGAACCCCACGCCTGATGTCAATCTCAAACCGTTTCTGGGGCAGCGTGTGGGAGTCGTTGGGCGTCAAGCCTACCTGCCCGATCTACGCCAAACGTTGGTCACAGCCGGCCGAGTCACCCCACTCGACGATGCTTCCTTCCGACGGTAGGTACCTCTCCAGCAGACGGCAATGAAAGAAGCCACTGCTAGCAAAGTCACTACCGACTGCCACTAGAAACGTCATGGCCAATCTGTGGAAGAGGGCTCCCGAAACGACGCTATTCTCTGCGTGCGCGGCTCTCACCCTCACAACTGCAGCTCCAGAAAGACTTGTGATTATGAAGCAAACCGGGCTTGAAATGGGCCGGTCCTGCTGAAAACGCCCCAAGTCTATTCTTTACGCGCACGGTTCACTAATAACTGCCGTTCTTAAATCAACAAAGTGGTACACGACTCTCTCTTGGGTCCTCTCATTTTAGGTGGCGCCCCACGGCCAAACTGTCCGAAATAATTTATCGGACCCGCAAAGTCGCTCCGGTCATCAATACGGAAGCGTGGTCGACTCAGGCAGCAAATCTCGGGGGGGAAAGACTGTATGCTATTGATCCGTGGGTTCGGTGCGATCTGTTCGGTTCGCTACCGCAACTGCCTGGCTGCAGGTCGCAGTCTTCTGACTTTGACAACCAGCGTGCTGATCGGCATAACGCCATTGGTGCTAGCATGCGTACAACACAAAGTGCAAGCAGCCCATCCCGTGGGTGCGACATCCAAGAGCCAGGCACGAGAAGAGGCCAAACGGGCAATTCCGTGGCGACAACTCACCCTTCAACAGCGTCGATCCGTACAAAGTGTCTGCAAAAAGTCGAACATTTATCGCCGACTTCCCGTGCGGGTTATCGACTGCGATCCGAATATTTTTTCATTCTTGATGCAACGCCCTGAAGTGGTCGCTGATACCTGGCGGACCTTGGGTGTCAGCAAATTCAAGGTCCAACGACAGGGGGAACAAACGTATTATGCCGAAGATGGCATGGGAACAACCGGTCAATTCAGTTTTCTGAGTGCCGAGTGGGGAGCCAAGGCTTTTAACCGTGTCCTCATTTTTGCAGAAGGTAGTTTCCAGGGAAAACCACTTCCTCGTCCTATTCGCGCACGTTCGGTTATGCTCCTCAGAACGGGTTCGGTGGTCGAAACCAATGGCCGGACCTACGTGACGGCCCAACTCGACACTTTTTTGGACATTGAAAATGTTGGAGTAGAACTGGTTGCCAAAACTATCCGGCCGCTTATCACACGGGTTGCCGACCACAACTTCACTGAAACCCTTACTTTCGTCAGTAACTTCTCACGTGCCGCCGAGCGAAATCCGCGTGGCGTAGAGAACTTTTCCCAGCGACTCGATGCAGTGGACGGTGCCACACGCGACGAACTCATTAAACTGTGCTATGCCGCCGGAGAGTCTCTGAAAGCTGGTCAGGATGATAGTAAAAAGGTCGCTTCTTTAGCTCCAGCAGAAACAAAACCGTCAACCGAGTAGCAAACCAGGCTCGAAATTTATTCTGGTGCGCCAAACCGCTGCTTTGCCAACTCCGCAACTGCTTTGAGAGCAATCTTTCCACTACCCAGCAGCGGAATCTCTTCAACCTCCATGAAGTTCTGAACTGCAGGAATCCAAACCAAAGGCAAACCGGCAGCCACCAATTCGGCGCAAATCGCTTCGGCTGACTTGCTGAGCGGTTTGTGCACAACGACCAGCTTTTCTCCCTTCCGCTCATCGGGAACAGCGGTCACCACAACCAGCGGCTCCTCTTCGTTCTCGCCGGCGACACATTCCTGGATCGTTTCCTCGACTCGAACGTGCGGAATCATCTCACCACCGATTTTCGAGAAACGGCTTTCTCGCCCGGTAATCGTAATGAAACCATCCTCATCGATGGTGGCAATGTCACCAGTCACATACCATCCATCGCGAAGTACCTCTGCAGATTTCTCCGGTTGGCCCAGGTATCCTTTCATCACATTTGTGCCAGTTACCAGTAACATGCCTGACTGTCCGACGGGCAAATCAACGCTCGTTTCCCGATCTACCACCTTTACCTTCACATGCTCGACTGGCCGCCCTACGGTCCCCTCCTTGAAATCCACTTCTCCTGCCATACAGTCGGACCGACTGTGTGGCACATTGACCGAAACCAGCGGCGACAGTTCGGTCGCACCATAGCCTTCGGCGGGACGCACACCAAATTTCTGTTCGAATCCGTCTGCTACCGAGGCGGGAAGTTTTTCAGCTCCGACAACAACAACATTCAAATCGGCAAAGTCTTCCGCTGGACAACGCTTTATATAAGATCTCAAGAAAGTCGGCGTTGCCAAGAGAATGGTCGCGCGACATTGCCTGGCCAGTTTGCCAATCGCACGTGCGTCGAGGGGAGTGAAGTGGTAAGCCCCGGCAAGGTCAAGCGCCATCGCCCCCCAAAAGGTGACAGTATACCCGAAGGAGTGGAAGAATGGGAGAATCCCAAGAATCGTATCTTCACGTTGTGGTCGTACCGTCCGAGCGATGGCATCAACATTCGACTCCACATTCCGGTAAGTCAACATCACCCCTTTGGGGTCCCCGGTTGAACCGGAAGTAAAAATGACCGTAAGCACATCGTCCAGATCGATTCGATTCAAGCCGAGCAACCAGTCAAGCAATGCGGCCGGAAACAAATAGGCTTCAATGGCTGCGACCACTTTGTCCAGCCAGGTCACCTTGTCACGAAGATCCTCCAGACAAAGGACCTCGCTATCGAGATTCAAGTCGAGTTTCTCCATCACGCGACGACTCGTAAGCACGTGCTTAATCTCGGCTCTTCCAATACAAGCGTTCACAAGCTCCGAAGTCGCCGTATAGTTCAGATTAGCCGTCACGCGACCCGCCAGGGTTACCGCAGCATTGACGATAACTGCCCCAACGGATGGCGGTAGTAAAATCCCAATATGCTTTTCGCCGACGGTGAAAACCTCACGCATCAACAACCGGCGCAAAATAAGAATCCGCATCAGCAGGCTGGCACCGGTCAACACCTGCCCGCTGGAATCAGACACCTTCCGACGAAACTGTGACCGTCGGC
The DNA here is from genome assembly GCA_022448345.1 of Pirellulales bacterium. Lineage (GTDB taxonomy): Bacteria > Planctomycetota > Planctomycetia > Pirellulales > Lacipirellulaceae > JAKVCB01. The sequence continues at coordinate 17,280 of JAKVCB010000029.1, read as the reverse complement.
AACTGCGGATCATAACTCGAGAGAGGATCAATGTTCTGTCCCATGAGAAGGGCACTGGCACCGGGGTAGCCCAAGATAGCGACCAAGAGCCGGTTCCGGTAGTCCCATCCCCGCCTGCGTCATGCCAGCATGCGTCATGCCAGCATGCGCCATGCTGGCACTGATAGGTGGCTCCTGACCAATCCCCTGAACATTGGTATGCTTGCTCTCTCAGGCAAAAACGGCAACACCGGAAATGATTTCCGCTTCTGGCCAGTGACCGAAGTCCTCCTCAAAACCCAGTTCTGTTGGAGGTACCCCTCACCAATGATGAACGCACGGCATATTTTGCATAGCTTGAGTGCAATCCACACCTCACACCTGGGGGTTCGCCTCGTTCCTACATCGTCCTCAAACCCTAAAATCGGCCATTGTCACTCAACGGCGTTCGCCAGCCCGGGACCAGGCAGAATACCAAGCTGTGACAACTCGGCCATCAGGCTTATTTGACGGCGGAAAATCGGTCTTTCTAGTACAAACCCTACACTCCTTTACTACCCCACGACTGGTGCAAAGCGGACCATCGACTCTGCGGTGAAGTCACTTCCGCGATTCGTGCGATGAAAACGTAGGAAGCAGTACCCTCCCGGTAATTTCCCGTAGAGTCCCACTCATGGAAACTCACCGCAGGTACCTGTACCAGCGAGGTCCCTCTCTCCCCAGTGAACGACCATCATGGACCTGAATCGACACCAATTTTTTTTCTTCGGAGTTCTGTTGCTGTTTGTCGGACTGCAGGTTCGGATGGTCAGCGCCTACGTGTTGAATGAAAACACGACTCAGTTTCTGACCGAACGCACTTCCGCTCAGAACCCTATTTCGACGGTCACCCAAAGTGCCGCTGCCACACCAAACAAGGTGCTTGAACCACCTGAATGGCTCGGATGGTGCTTAATCTCGGTGGGAACCGTCTGTATTCTGCATAGTTTGGCCATGCCCCGGCCCGATTAAGTTCTCGCATTTGCAAAATCGCGATCCCCAGCCGCCAAATGTCGCCTGGCTGGGTTTCGACCTCCCGAGGTGCCCGTTGACACTCCTTACAGACCGCGTCAGAATCGTGGTTGGTTGTTATTTCTGATCCACCCCCCTGGTTCCGCAGGTCTTCCGCACGATGAGTACACCACAGCGCATCAATACCGTCGAATTTGGTGAAATTACCGTCGTCACTTTCAACGATTCAAAAATCCTTAACGAGCAAGAAATCCAAGAGTTGGGACAAGAATTGTATGATCTGGTTGAAAAGGACGGTCGAAAAAAGATCATCCTGAATTTCGGCGCGGTTGAATTTTTGTCGAGTGCCGCACTCGGCAAACTGATTGGATTTGAAAAACGGATCAAGCTGAATTCAGCCGAACTGATGCTGACCAACATTCGTCCTGAAATCTACGAAGTTTTTGCAATCACCAAGTTAACCAAGCTCTTTGAGATTAAGGATGACGAGGCGGATGCATTAGCTCTCATGTAGCGAGAGCGGCAGGGATATGGCCCAAGATTGGACATTCGAACCCAAAGACAATCCGAGGATGTCGCTTGTTGAGGTTCGATCCGGATCGTTGTTTTTCGCCCTACGCGGAAGCACCCATTGGCATGCCAGACCAAGCTTGGACGTGGACGCTCGATACGACGCTCGTCAGCCGGCGGGGCGCTCACGTGCCATGCATGACAGATATCCTTGCGCAACTTTCAAAACTTGGCTGGCCGCAGCATGATCTCTTCGGGATCGAGTTAACTCTTGAAGAAACTCTCTCGAATGCGATTCGTCATGGCAACAAATTCGACGAAAGCAAACAGGTTTTTGTACTCTGTAAAGTCAGCCCTGAACAGTTCTGGTTGCAGATTCGCGACGAAGGTGAAGGCTTCATTCCCGACCAGGTTCCCGATTGCACAACGGATGAAAATCTCGAGGCTTGTGGGGGTCGAGGACTGTTCCTGATTCGCACCTATATGAACCGTGTTGCCTATAATGATACTGGCAATTGTGTCACACTGGAAAAGACTCGTACGCCGGCAGAAGCCGACAATTTAAACCAACACGATACGCCAGCGGAGTAAGGGTCTCCTCCGATCGCCTTCTCTGCTTCAATAGAAAATTTTTGCTGATGGCTGCCTATCGCGTTCTTTACTGGCATGAATTCCCAGCCCAAGTGAAAGCGACTGACGGCACGACTGAGGCCAACGTGGCCCTGGCTTCATCCTTCGCAGAAAGAATCGACCAGGCCGCAATGAAGCGAGGAATGTGGGGTACCGACGAATATCTCGACGGCTGGCAATGGAGTGAACCTCAAAACCGCGACGGTACTGCGCAGGAAGTAGCCGAAGCGGTCAAACTGGAGCTGGAAGCTTCACTCTGAACCCGTAATTATCTGCCATGACGGTCCATCTCCACATCAACTCACTCGACATCGAAGCCCGTTCGGGAAAAACTCTTTTCGATCACGCCGAAGAGCACGGCATTCAGGTACCCACTTCTTGCCTCAAACAAGGCAAATGTCGCGAGTGCCTCATGGAAATCGTTGCTGGCATGAACTTGCTCTCAGATCCTGCACCTGAGGAAGCCCATCTGAAAGACAATTTTCGACTTTCATGCCGAACCCAGGTCACTGGAACCAGTGGCACCGTTAAGTGTCACACGATGCGTCGAGCCGCGCTACGCATCGTCGATAGTGGCACGGGACTACCCGATTCCGCCACGATTCAACAGATCGATCCTGCGGTCACACGGGTCGGAAACCAAATCTTTCTGTCTGGTGAACCAATCGCACAATCTTCCGAAGCAATTCATGGCCTGGCCATGGATCTGGGAACCACCACTGTTGTGTTGCGGTTAATGGATTTAGAAACTGGCCAACTCGTGGCTGGCACATCGTTCGAAAATCCACAACGCTTTGGCGGGTCAGATGTCATGGCTCGTATTAAATATGATTCGGATCATAAGGGAAAACTGCTGCAACGCGTTCTGCTAGGATACTTATCGCGGGCTATTGAATCGTTACCGGTCGATCCTACGACCATCTACGAAATGACCGTGGCTGGAAACTCCACCATGCGCGACCTGTTCTTTGGACTCAATGTTGAGTCCATCGGACAAAAACCATATCGATCTCTCACGGAACATGAGTTTCTTGATCACAATCGCACCACAACGAGTCTGGCAGTCCAAGCAAAACAACTCCGCCTCCCCATCCATCCTGCGGCCCGAATCTACGGCCTGCCCCTGGTCAGCGGTCACGTGGGCGCCGATGCGGCCGCCTGCCTGCTGGCCATTGATATGCTAACCGAAGATCGCCTTGTCGCCGTGATGGATATCGGCACAAATACCGAAGTGTTTTTGGGGAATCGCAATCGAATTCTTGCTGCTTCCTGCCCCGCCGGTCCAGCATTCGAAGGTGGCGCTATCGCCTGTGGAATGCCAGGCCTCGAGGGTGCCATCGAACGGGTACAAATTCAGCCAGATGGAAGTTTCCACAATGAAGTGATTGGCAAAGTTCCAGCTGAGGGAATATGTGGATCTGGTTTAGTTGATTTGCTGAGTGAACTCGTCCGTACCGGGCAGATGAACGAAATGGGCCGATTTCGTGACCGGCTTGACTCTCTTGTCCTTGATCCACAACAAAATGTGTTCCTCCGAGAAAGCGATGTCAGCGAACTGGCACAAGCCAAAGGGGCAAACGTTGCCGGAATACAGATCGTCATGAAAGAATACGGGATTCAAGCCAGCGACATCGATAGCTTCTATCTCGCAGGAGGATTCGCCCGGCACATCGACCCGGCAGCGGCCCGACGGATTGGACTGATTCCCGACTTGCCCGACGAAAAAATCAAACAGTTAGGAAATGCCGCTATTGAAGGAGCAACCCTTGCCCTGATCTCACAAAGCCGACGCCACGAGTTAGAACGCCTCGTCCAATCGATCAAGCACGTGGAATTAGAAACCGATCCAGGGTTTTTTGAGTTCTTTGTCGAAGGTTGTCAGTTTAAACAGGTCGGGTAGTGTGGGCCAAAAAAGGTGGCAAACAAGCGCACCTTGCTGGCTGCCACCCTGCTTTCTACCTTCCCGACTTGCCATCTTGAGTGCCGCCGAAGGGAGTCGAACCCCCACCCTCGTTAAGAGGACATGGACCTGAACCATGCGCGTCTGCCAATTCCGCCACGGCGGCAAGAACCCCCATAATCCCAAATCGCCCGCTGGCCTGCAAGTGATGTTGTTTCAGCGAACCTCATAAAACTTGCCCGGGACTTTCAAAAACACCGAATCCCACTGGCAGCCCACAGCCCGCCAAGATCCTGGTATCGCTTCCTCGAAGGCTTAGTATCGCTTCATCGAAGGGTCGATTTCTACAGCCCACCGATCAATGCCACCGGCCATGCTCTGGACCTGATTGAATCCCTGCTCCCTTAGCCACTGGGTCACCTGCGCACTCCGCATGCCTAGATGGCAATAAACAACGATTGGGGATTCCTTATGGTCGCTCAGTTCACCTGCTCTGGACTGTATTTCACTCATCGGTAGCAATTTGGCCCCAGCAATGGCAACCAGGGCAAACTCGTCGGCCTCCCGACAATCGAGCAGCAGGGGCTGATCCTCGGTCTCCATCCAGCGGGAAACGTCTTGACACGAAATTTCTAAAGGTTGTGGTTCCATGGTCTGGCTTTCCGCATGATTTTTAAACTTTACAGGTAGATTGAGGTCTTTACCCGTTTTCACCGATTACCGGTCATCTTTCTTCCGCTAGAATAACCGGGAGACCCCACCTTAGATACATCCCGAAAACTTGACTCTCAAATCACAGCATGCCTGAACCCTGCTGGTTGGTTTCCTTCCACCCCGGGGAATTCGTCCCTGCAAACCGGACCCGCTGATGATCAATGTCGTTGAACTGACAAAGCGTTTCTTCGTCAAACAGACCGAAGTGCTGGCCGTTGACCATCTTACGTTCTCCGTTGGCAAAGGAGAAGTTTATGGTTTATTGGGCCCGAACGGGGCGGGTAAAACGACAACCCTGCGTATGATCATTGGGTTGCTCCAACCGGACGAAGGCTATGCCAGGATCGGCCCCTATCGAACAAACGACGAACCAAACGAAGTCAAGTCGCGAATCGGCCTCGTTTCGGCAAGCGATGGAGTCTACCCCTGGCTGACGGTAAGGGAAACCCTGCTCTTTTTTGCTGATCTGTATGGCATCCAGCCAGCTTGCGCCCGCCAAAGAGTGGCACAACTGAGCCAGTTATTAGAAATGCACAGTTACCTCGATCGACGGTCCATTCACTTAAGTACTGGGCAACGGCAAAGGGTGACCTTGGCTCGGGCCCTTATTCATGATCCGCCAGTCATGCTCCTGGACGAACCAACGCGAGGACTCGATATTATCGGCAGCAAGCTGGTATTGGACTATATCGCCGAACTCCGAAATCGGGGCAAATCAGTGATTGTCAGTACCCACCGACTCGACGAGGCCCAGCGTCTGTGCGACCGCTTCGGACTTCTCCACGAGGGTCGTTTATTACACGAGGGAACTCTCCAAGAGTTACAGTCCGTGACAGCGCAAGAGTCACTCGTCGACATGTTTCTGGATGTCGTGTCCAAATAATTTCACCAGCTAATGTTGCAACGTCTGCAAATTTCATGAGCGAACCGGCCGAAAACAACACCAGCAAGAACGATCTGCGGTCTGCCGTACGAACCAATCTCTTTGGACGGTTATCACGTCTTTGCCTGAAGGAACTTCGCGAAATTCTCCGCGATCGGCGCACGATGATCACTCTGATCCTCATGCCTCTAATCGTCTATCCACTTTTGGCCCTGCTGTTCCAGCGGATCTTGCTGGGCTCCTATGGATCTGAATCAACCATCGAATATGTACTTGGATTTGAGAACAAGCAGATAGCTAGCCACTTCGTGGACCTGCTCGCCCAGGGAGACAGGGCTCTCCGGGCAGCTAACCAGCTAGAACGTCCGTCCAAAGAGGCTGCCAACAACACGTCACCGTTGCGGTGGGATAAAATTACCAACAAGGACGCGGGCGAAAAAGTGGCAAACGGAAGCATCGATATCGCAATCCTGGCCAACACCTCCCCAAAAAAATCCGCCCAACAAAACCCGCGGCAGCCTGTTGCCGCAACCCTCATTTGCAAACTGCTCTACCGTCAAGGATCACCAACCAGCCAGGCCGCGCTCGAATATGTCGAAGAGCGGCTACAAGCGTTGAACGAACTTGAACTTCGCCGGCAATTGCAAGCTGCCAACGTCGGGGTGTCGCTGCCCGCCAAAATCGAACCCCATGAAATCCAACCCGACAAATCAACAACCTTTCCCCTGGCAGCAGTGATGCCGCTAATCCTGGTCCTAATGACAGTTACCGGAGCTGTTTACCCCGCGATTGACCTGACTGCTGGAGAGCGCGAAAGGGGCACCCTTGAAACACTGATCGCTTCTCCTGTTCCAAGAATCGGCCTGCTTTTGGCAAAATATGTGGCTGTGCTGACGGTCGCCATTTTAACCGCGATGGTAAATCTTGTGGGAATGGCGATCACGGTGCGCAGTACCGGGCTCGACGCAATCCTTTTTGCCGAGGCGAGTCTATCGTTGTCAGTTGTGCTGAAGGTACTTGCACTGTTGATCCTGCTCGCGGCATTCTTTTCAGCCGTTTTACTTGCCCTCACCAGTTACACCAGGACCTTTAAAGAAGCCCAAGCCTACATTATCCCGCTGATGCTCCTCTGCTTGATGCCTGGGATTCTGTGTCTTCTCCCCGGGATTGAATTTACGGGACTACTGGCAGTCGTGCCGCTCGTGAACATTGTGCTCCTCGCCAGAAACCTGCTGGAAGGAAGCGTCAATCCAACCTTGGCCGCCGCTACTGTGGTCTCGACGGCCTTCTACATACTCGGAGCCATTGCGATTGCCGCGAGAATCTTTGGAACCGATGCCGTTCTGTATGGCGGTGGGGCCAGTTGGTCGAGTTTCCATCGGTCGTCCAAACAACCGCGCGCGGTCATCCACCCTACGATCGCACTTACCTCCCTGGCAGCCTTGTTTCCCTGCTATTTTGTGCTTTCCAATCTGGTGACGCGAGGTACAGAACGTACCTTCGATGTCAAAGCCATCCTGGGGGCACTGGTGACCATACTGTTGTTTGGCGGGATACCGCTGGTCCTCGCCTCGCTGGGGCGTTATCCGTTCAATAGCAGCCTTGCCCTCCGCAAGCCAAAGATGCTTGCCGTTGCCGCCGCCGGTCTGCTCGGCTTGACCTTGTGGCCCCTGGCCTACGAAATCGTGATTGCTCAACAGGCACTCGGCATTCGTGCGATGGGAATAGATCAGTTGGCCAGCATCAAACAGTTGATCAATGAAATACCAGAGATCTCACCCTGGGTTTTGCTGTTCACTCTCGCCATTGTGCCTGGAATCTGTGAAGAACTCTTCTTCCGTGGGTTCCTCCTTTGCTCGTTACGCAGTGTCATCTCACCATGGAAAGCGATTCTTATTACAAGCCTGCTGTTTGGATTGTTTCATGTCATCACAGCCAACGTACTGGCGGAATGGCGATTCTTGCCAAGCACCTTTCTTGGTCTGGTCTTGGGATGGCTTTGTTATCGTACCAGCAGCGTCATCCCAGGCATGTTTCTGCATGTTTTGCACAACGGGCTGCTCCTGATGTTGGCTCATTTCCGCCCCCAGTTGACCGATTGGGGATTCGGCAGCGAGGCCCAAACTCATCTGCCTGCCTTCTGGCTGCTGGCAAGCCTGGTGGGAGGCGCTGCCGGCATCTTCATCCTGAAAACTTGGTCTCGCCCACAACCCGTGCCCGCTTAGGGATGAAACCTAGTGGCTCAGGTAACCCTACAAGGTCATCTGGTCGTCCTGACGAAGCACGAAAGATCGATCCTGCTAGTACCCCATCCGCCTCCCCTGGAAGAATCCAAGGCCACCTAGCCCACTTATGGAAGGGGCACTATACTTCATCGCTCCACCAAATCGGGGACGTGGCGGAATTGGCAGACGCGCTGGATTTAGGATCCAGTTCCTTTATCGGAGTGCAGGTTCAAATCCTGTCGTCCCCACTGCTTTATAAAAGTGTTTTTGCAATGTTGGCGATATCTGCCTTTAGCATCCGCCAGCTCTCATACGCTCTCAGTACGCTCCCAAACTGAGATTTCTACTTTCTGCTATTGAAAACGATCTGACGGTGGCGGAAACACTGTTTCGTTGGAAATTGTTTGTTTCGTCTATGCTTCTATGTGGTGTAGAGAAAACGAAAATGCGTGGCGCGAAGATTACTTTGCAGCTGACAAGAGAAGCTGCAAAAGAGATAATTGGGTTCATGCAAGCGGCTCTTAAGGTAAACCTGAGGCGGTTGAGTTCGAGATAGACACTTGCAAAACCATTCCAGTGACGAAGAGATTCAGGGCCTTGTGCCGCACCACGTCAGCGACAGCTTCAGAGAGCGAACTTATGGCACATCTCGATCGACACTTTGGGTTTGTAGATGAGTTTCAAACTGACAGCACAGGGTGCCACGCTGACAGTCTGGGCGGAATGGCATTAGAGCGGAGGTTGCTATCTTGGACCAACTGAAGTCTTCACTTGAGGGATGTTATGTCACCATCCCAACGCCTTTCTATGACACTGATGAGATGCCTGTCAATGAAAAAGCACTACGGGCCCATGTTCGCTTTCTCATTGATAGCGGTTTGACGCACGAGTATGCAACTTTACTTGCAGGCGGCGCAGCTGGCGATTTTTCAACCATGACTTTTGAAGAACGCATCAAAGTTACCGAAACAGTTGTCGATGAGGTCTCAGGGGCTGTACCCGTTATCATGGGTGCACAGACCTCTAGCACGTTGGAATTAAAACGACTGGCGCACGCAGCCAAACGCATCGGAGCGAATTATATTCAGGTTTCTTGCCCGTTCTATTTTGCCCACACAGAAGGTGATTTTGAGGCATATGTACGGGCAGCTGCTGAGGCCGAACCGACTTTGGGCGTAATTATCTACAATACATTCTGGACCGCTCGGAACTTGTCTTTCGCCATGATAGAAAGGCTGGCCGATATGCCTAATATAGTTGGGCTTAAATGGGCCGCACCGCGCACGGACGCTATGGAATTTGAGGATGTGTGCTCTCATTTCTCGGATAGATTTACGATCATTGACAATAATTTGCTCTTTGGAATGAGTGCGACCCCCGCTCTTGGTGCCCGCGCATTCGAGGTCCATCATTGTAATTTCTGGCCGGAGTGGGGAATCAAGCTAGTCGATGAAATGCACGCCAATAATTTTGCAGAGATCACCCGTATGCTGGTCGAGGAGGCCATGCCCTTCTACAAACTTTGGGTTCAGATCGAGAACGAGTACACCAGCGGTGACGGCTATCTCGACAAGCTTTGCATGGAATTGATTGGGTTACCATCGAGTCGTTGCCGGCCACCAACCCGCGACATCCGCACAAAGTACAGACAACAAACCATGAACATGTTGAGGAATATTGGATCGCCACGCCTCGAGGCTCCGAGCTAGAAGCCGTTGCAGAAGACGATGTCCGGTTGCGCGGGCGGCATTATGCGTTACGAAAAGAAACTCAGCTGGCCATGAGTTGATCCAGCGCAGGCACAGTGAAACCGCATTGAAAGGGGCAGGTCTGCGGAACAAAGCCCTTAGCCCCGCCTGGGGGCCTGTGCCGAGTAGCCGATCAGGTAACGCAACGTTGGCGAAAATTGCTCGGCCTTTTCGCGTGGGATACCGGCCCGGAAGTCGTTAAACGGCTTGATCCAGGATCGGCTGTAGTAACAAAGGATGGCCCGACGGGGTCGCTCCGTTTTGTTGGGGCCAGATTGATGCCAGGTATTAGAAAGCCACATAGCAACTGAGCCTGCCGGAGCAGTCAGCGTAATTTCGTCCGGCACGGCGTCTTCGGACCAACTTGGCTTGCGCCGGGAGAGGTGACTGCCCGGTACAACACGCGTCGCCCCATTATCCTCAGTAAAGTCGTCGAGCATCCACACGTTCTGAGTGGTGAGTGGAAAATCGGGAAGCGGTTCGGCGAGTTGTCCTAACGGGACGTCCACGTGCCAGGCGCCGCCGCCCGAGCCGGGCCCAATGCTCGTGGCGCTGCAATCTGAAAGCACGCAGTCGGCCCCCAATATCGCACCGACCAACTCCAAAATCAGCGGGTGCTCAACCAGGGCCCCTGCTCCGTCGACTTTGTTCAACAAATTCCACAGTCGCTGCGAGAGGTCCTCATCGAATAACGTTGGCAAATGCAAAAATGTCTTGTTAACTTCTGCGATGTCAACCGGCCATGGTGTATCGAGCTCAGCGGCGCGGGTAGTACGCACGCGCTGCAATAGCCGGGCCAGTTCGTCGGCACTGACTGAGTAACTATCGGCCATGTACGCTTCCATTGCAGCATCAGCCGAAGCAGAGGCCCCATTTCCACCCATTATCGGTGCGGCACGTTCGGTGGTGAGAACCTCATCGACCTGGCTCCGCAAAGTCGATAGCTGCGCGTCTGACAAGACATTTTCAATGATGGCATAGCCGTGCTCCAACAGGTGGGCCAGTGCGGCATCGATTTTAGAGGCGGCAGTTTGAAGAGAACTCATTTCCGCTTGTTTTTTCTATCCGGGTTGTTTTCTGTACTGGGTTGTGTCGAGCAGCGTTTCAGATACTTGAGTGTGGACTATTGTAACAGCACGCCGACTCACTGGCGAACGTGAAGAATACTCCCGGTGCATTTTGTTTTTCTGGCCCCAAGTTTCGGGATCTTATTCCTCCCAGACACCTCTCGGGAAACCCGCCTGAAAAACGGGCAAACACAAGGCCGAAGTCCATTGCTGCCGCATGTTCAGCACGATGCCGCTGCCAAAAACTGCAAGGAGCACGGCTCCAGGATTGCAGCGGTAGTGGCAGCCTGCACAGGGCTCACACCATTTTACAAGGTGCCCCAGGGGGCAAATATCTGCTAAACTGGAGTAAGGCTTCTGTTTTTCGCCGCCGCAATCGATTTCGTTCCGATTCTCCCACGAACCTGTCATGTTTTTTGCGATTGCCAGACACATTACCTCTGCGGTCACGACCATGCTTGTCGCGACAATCTTGATCTCTAGCGCATGGGCAACCGCTCCCCCGCCCGAGGGACTCGTTTTGTGGCTCGATGCCAGCGATGTTAACAACGACGGCAAACCTGACGCACAACCTTCCAACGGCAAACCACTCGCATCCTGGTTGGACAAAAGCGGAAAAGCGAATCACTTCACACAGGATAAACTTGCCCAACAACCAACGTGTGAAGCAGGCCAGTTCGGGGGAAAACCGGCAGTTCGATTTCACGGCAATGATCAACTGACCTGCGGAAAAATTGAGGGATTTCCTTACCGCGACCAACCGATCCACATCGTACTTGTCATGAGGACCACAAGGGGCAGTACGCATTCGCATCCTCGCCTGCTGGAATTTCAACCTACAGACGGCGATTTATCCAAGCCGAACACGGTCAAACAACGTGGCTTTTGGGTCGGCCCACAGGGTGATGGGCGGATGCGAATCGGGACTCACTATGGTGATGAAGGTTCCGCCTTGTCGGTGAGTTGCGATGCCAGGTCGCACGTTGTGGAAATTATTTACGCCGGCGCGCAGAACTGGATACATTTTCTTGATGGAGCGCGCAACGGCGCTGGACTATTGGGTGGTCGCGACTTTCACGGCTTCAAAAAAGAAGTGCGACTGGCGATCGGTCAGCAGTTTGGGTGGGAAGACCCAAATTCTTATTTTGAAGGCGATTTGGCAGAGGTGCTGATTTATAACCGTATGCTCGAGCCTGAAGAGCAGAACTCCATAAAGAGTTACCTTGCTGAAAAATATGCACTCGATCTATCGATTGAAACCGCGCCACATTTCGAGCGCGATGTGCGTCCGATACTGGCCCAACATTGCCACGAATGTCATGGTAGCGATTTGCAGGAAGCGGGCGTCGATCTCCGGTCTGTCACTGGGATGCTGCGCGGTGGCGACAGCGGACCGGTGATCTCGCGCGGTCACCCGGAATTCAGTGACCTGATGGATCAAATCATCGAAGGCCGCATGCCACCCGAGGGGGCTGATTTACTTGACAACGACCAAATTTCTGTGATTCGCCGCTGGATTGAGACGGGCGCATCTGCTGATGAAGAGATTGCTCCGGTCGACTTGGATGCATTGATCTCAGAGGAAGATCGGTCTTTTTGGGCATTTCAAAAACTAGCCCGGCACGAACCACCAAAAGTGACCGGTGCGAATCGAGTACGGACACCCATTGATGCGTTTGTGCTTGCGAAACTTGAGCCGCTGGAACTGACCCTGGCCCCCGAAGCCAGCCGGGTAACCCTGCTCCGCCGGATCTGCTTCGATCTACTCGGCCTTCCCCCTTCGCCACAGGAAATGCTGCAGTTCCTGGCCAACGAAAGCGATCAGGCTTATGAGCAGCTGGTCGATCGCCTTCTCGCCTCGGAGCATTTTGGTGAACGCTGGGGGCGAAGCTGGCTCGACTGGAGCGGCTATGTCGATGTATTTGGAAGAGATAATGACTTTTCAGCCATCAAACCTCTTCGCGGCCGATGGCGCTACCGGGACTATGTCATTCGTGCATTAAATCATGACAAGCCCTGGAACCGATTCTTGATGGAACAATTGGCTGGCGACGAACTGGTGGACTGGCGCAATGCCGAGCACCTGACCCCGGAAATGGTGGAACTGTTGACGGCCACCGGATTTCTTTTGTGTGCTGATGATGACACCGATCAGAACGAGTTAAACACTCCCGATATTCGCAACTATGTGCTGCAGCAAACCGGGGAAATTGTGGCCAATAACCTGTTTGCCTTGACGGTAGCATGTGCCAAGTGCCACAACCACAAGTATGAACCCATCGCCCAGCTCGACTACTATCGGTGGCTGGCAAATTTTTCTCCGGTGTTTAATCCCCAGCGATGGGCCACCTCCATAGAACATGGAATGGCCGGGCCAACCCAAGAGGAAAAAGAGGAGATCCATCACCACAACGCTGACATTGATCCCCAGATCGCAGCGCTCAAAGAGCAGCGAAACCTGCTCGACAAAGAAAAAGGCGCGGAGGAAATTGCGGAAATTGACACAAAACTTGCTGCCCTGAACGCCCAAAGGAAAGAGTACCCTGTACTGCAAGTTGCGGTTGAGCAAAATCCACCATCCCCCACATACCTGCTGCGCCGCGGACAGGTCGAAAAACCTGGTGTCGAAGTCCAACCGGCGTCGTTGACGATTCTAACTCAAGATCAGTCAGCAGATCATCTCGAGTCACAGGCGGAGCTACAACCACAGGGCGATACAAGCGGTCGGCGTCTGGCGATCGCAAAACAGGTTACCAACCCTGACTCCATCGCTGGGGCTTTGGTTGCACGTGTATTTGTCAATCGAATCTGGCAGGAATTGCTGGGCAAAGGCATTGTCGAGACGAGCGATAATTTTGGGATCTCCGGAGCACGACCAACGCATCCTGAACTGCTTGACTGGTTAGCAACCGAATTTATCGAGGGTGGCTGGAAGGTCAAACCACTCATAAAAAAAATCGTCATGTCCAGCGTTTATCGGCAAGCACCCTTTGGTCAGGATCTGGACTCTGGACTCCAGGCCGATCCAGCCAACAACCTGCTTTGGCACGGCCGGTTGCGACAACTCTCATCAGAGCACATCCGTGATCGAATCCTGGCGGTGAGCGGCCAGCTTGATCGCACCCTCGGCGGACCACCAATTCCGTTGCTGGCGCGTCCTGACGGAAAAATCGTGATCAACATGGATTCATTGCCAACAAGCACCTCCCATCTCCGTCGCAGCCTGTACATACTTAACCGGAGAAATTATCACTTGTCGATGCTGACCACCTTTGATCAGCCTTTCTTAACGAGTAACTGCACCTGCCGAAAACCGTCGGCAGTCGTGACTCAATCGCTTACGATGATGAATGACGAGTTTGTTCTCGAGCAGGCAGGCCATTTTGCCCAGCGGGTGGCCCGCGAAGCTGCCGATGGGTCGTCTGCGGCACAGGTCGATTGGGCATACCAGCTTGCTTTGTGCCGCACTCCCAGTGAGACAGAATCACGCCTTTGTGTCGAGCTCATCGATCGTCACACGGCTCGGTACCAGCAATTAAACATGAACGCTGATGAAGCTGCTAAAAAAGCATTGGTCCATTTTTGCCACACATTGTTCAACACCAATGAATTTTTGTACGTACAATAGTACGGTTCTAACTCCAACAACGGATTAAGGTTTCTTCCATGGCCTGGATACCTCAATTATCACGTCGCGAAATGTTGCAGATGAGCGGCCTGGGACTTGGCACCCTGGCAGCGACCTATCTTCGCGGATTGGATCTCGCCCACGGAAGCACGAACCACGCTGCAAACCTGGCTGGCATGAACTCCCAGCCGCAGCCGGCGCAATTCCCGGCCAAGGCAAAGTCGGTCATCATGCTGGTGCAGAACGGCGGTCCTGGACAGATGGATCTGTTTGATGAAAAACCTATGCTTACCAAGTTTGACGGGACGGTCCACACGGAGAAGGTCGAGCAGTTTCAGCCTGGCAGCGAATTCAACAAGCTGCTGCGCGGCCCATTTCCATTTCAAGAATATGGACAATGTGGCATGCGGATGGCCAACATTTTGCCGCATATTGGTACCGTTGCCGACGAACTGTGCATGGTCCGGTCAATGGTCAGCTTTCACAACAACCATACCGAAGCGCTTGTTGCGTTAAACACCGGAAAGATTTTTCCCGGGCGACCGGCACTCGGTTCCTGGATCACCTATGCCTTAGGCAGTACTAACGAAAATCTACCTGCCTATATCGTGCTCCGTGACCCAAAAGGCTACAACACCAGCGGTACGCTCCTTTGGCAAAACAGCTGGCTTCCAGCCATGTTTCGCGGCACGGAAATTAGCACTTCAGGTACCCCGGTCCTCAACCTTAAGGCCGAGTCACCACCTCCTCCTGAGGTTCAAGCCGACAACCTACAGGTGCTGGCCCAACTCAACCGCGCACACCAGGAAAAATTCCCACACGAATCGGCGCTGGAAGCTCGGATCCAAAATTACGAACTGGCGGCGCGGATGCAAATGGCCGCCGGGGAGTTGCTCGACCTTTCCAATGAATCTGCTGCAACCCGCAAAATGTATGGCCTGGACGATAAGCCGACAGAGCGCTATGGTTTGCGGTGTCTGATGGCACGAAGAATGGTTGAGGCGGGTGTGAGATTTGTCCAGGTGTTTCCAGATCTGCTTGGTGGTAATTTGCAGGTTTGGGACTCCCACTCAAATGTAAAATCAGAAAACGAAGCCTGTTTCGCCTTTGCAGACAAGCCCTCTGCTGCATTGATCACCGACCTGAAGCAGCGGGGACTGCTGGAAGACACCATTGTCATCTGGAGTGGTGAGTTTGGACGATTGCCCATCTCACAAAACGGCACCGGACGTGATCACAATCGCAATGCATTCAGCCTGCTCCTCGCAGGTGGTGGATTTAAATCAGGCCACATTCACGGCGCAACCGACGATTTTGGCTACCGTGCCGTCGAAGATCGCGTTACCGTCAATGACCTGCATGCGACATTGCTCCACCAGCTTGGGCTTGACCACAACCAGCTGACGTTTACGCATCACGGAAGGCCAGAGACTCTGACCGATGCGGTCGTTACCGACGCGCACGTCGTAGAGAAGATCATCGCGTAACCACGGTCCCTGCCTGGCCTTTGGCGTTGGCGACCCAACCCGCAGCCGCCTCTTCTTCCCGCAAATCACAGCTTTGAGGTCAGCGACGAAATACCCGGCCCACTGAATGAAAAGCCCGCCCGGTGAAGGTCCAAACCGGAGCAGGGGTTACCTTTCGCAGGCTCGCAAGTTATCTTCAGCACAGATACCAGTCATTTCGTTTTTTCCAGTGCTACCGGTTGGTTTGATCAGGCATTACGATCCCCTCCCACGAATCGGCGGTTTCGGTCCGCTATCACATACGGTATCATGACCGCCAAGGAACTGGAAACTTCCTTGGGAGCCTGTAGCTCAGTTGGTAGAGCAACGGACTTTTAATCCGTAGGTCGTGGGTTCGAACCCCGCCGGGCTCATTTTTCTGACGGTACGATTGCGAAGAGTGCAGCGGACCGTGGCTGAAAAGGGAGTTCTCCACCCTTCCATCGATCCACCGCCGCAAAGCTTGGATCTGTCGCTGCAAAGAATGCTCTTCGCGCTAGCACTCAGGCCAAGCCGCAGACAGCTCTGTGTTTTCACGACTGCGGGCCATTGGCGCCCGTGCTATTGTCCGCTATCGCGAACCAGTCCATCCTTGATGATCTTCTGGTCGGCGCAACTACCTTCGACAATAATCATCAGGTGCGGGGTCGCGGCCAGTACGGCATCGTTGAGTGACGTGAATGACAGTCGAGTGTCATGAATGCCAGCAGCGTCGTATGCCCGGCAGTCACTCAACAGATCATCCCGATTTTTCCGTCAGGACCGTGTCCAATCGGGTTCTTTCCAATCCATCGCTGGTCGATAGGTTCACTGGCAAGTTGATACCGTGTGTCCGTGGAGATCCGAAGACGATTGGTCTGATTGTCCATTCCCGCGTGCATCGTATACATCGTGAATACCAGCACGTCACCCGCCTGGTAATTGGCCGACAACCAGCGTCGGTCCAGTTGCTTTTGTGTCGCCACCGCATCTTGCGAATAGGCCCCCGAGTCGACCTGGTCTGCCCAGATCTTCTTGCCCGATTCGATGTCATTTGCCTCGTCTGAATTCGTACAATACGTGTCGACATCCAGTTTTCCATATGTACGTTTGACTTCCTCTAACTGGTGAGACCCTTCGGCAATCATCAGCCCCCCCATTTCTAATGGCGTATCGCCCAGTGGAGTCCAACTCGTATAAACTTTTTTGGTACCACGTCCCATGTAGACGATGTCACAATGTGGAAAGGTACTCGATAGTATGCGGCGCAGCAGAGGAGAACCTGACGCGCCGGCGTGGTTACCTTTTACGCGCATCCAGGTCCGGTCAAAGTGGCGAACAGGCCCTCCCAGAAAATGGGTAAAAAATTCCATCATTGCCCCCGAATAGAGCAATTTGTCCAGTGGCAGATTGTTGGTGCTCAGGTGGTGAAAATCCTGTTCATTGTCGAAAGTAAAACCAGGATCGTTCCGCACGACTCCATCTATGAGCGGCGCATCGG
>JAKVCB010000289.1 GCA_022448345.1 Pirellulales bacterium | reverse complement strand
TTAACTGGAGACAGGGGGTTTGACCAGAAGAATTGTCTGTTCCTGACCCGTACCTTTGCGATGCAATCGACCCAGAAACTGCAGATTATTAATAGTGATCCGATTGGTCATAACACGAAGATTGAAGGGGATCCGGGAGGGGGAGCGGCTGGCGCGAACCCGAATGTTGGTGCTAACAGCAGCGTCATGTACGAGCCGATTGGCTATTCCAACCAGCCCTTTAAGGTTTCCTGCAGTATTCATAACTGGATGGATGCTTGGATGTTGGTGCGTCCCAATCCCTTTTTTGCGGTTTCGGATGCAAAAGGCAATTTTGAAATCCCGCATATACCAGCGGGTGTTAAGTTGGAGTTTCGGGTGTCCCATGAAGGCCGCTTTTTAGATGAAAAGGATGGTCGTGTTGTTTTGACACTTAACGATAAGCCGCTCGCTATTAAGAGCGGAAGAATCAAGCTCTCCGAGATTAATCCGGGTGATGAGCTTAAATTGAAGTTTGAACTCGATGCGAAAGCGAATGGCTGGCAGTAAAATGGTTTGGTTCCCAAAACAACGGTGGGTTGTAACGCTCGTCGCCTTGGCGATAGGGGGCGTTGCAGGCTGTGGTTCACCGGTAGCTGAGTTTCGTCCCAACGTCGGCTTTCAACTTAAGACGGAAGCTGAGGCAGAAGCACAATTAACCAGTGGTCAGCAAGAGAATATTGCTACGATCCTGGAAGGATTGTTTGGAACGCCAGACGATCCTCAAATCCCGGAGGTTCCGGGTGTCGAAATGGCCCAGTTGTTGGATGAGACGGCACTCAAGATGGCTGGGGGGGCAGTTGCTGTCGATGAAGACGGTCGCACCGTGGGACTCTATCGTCAGCATTGTGCTCATTGCCATGGCATCACTGGTGACGGGATGGGGCCGACGGCTGAATTTTTGAATCCTTACCCGCGCGATTATCGAATGGGTATTTTTAAGTTTAAGTCGACTCCGAAAAATTCGCGCCCCACGCGTGAGGATCTGCATCGGATTCTCCATGAAGGAGTCCCTGGAACTGCCATGCCCTCTTTTCGGGTGTTGCCGGAAGACCAGAAAGAATCGCTGGTTCAATACGTCATTTATCTGAGTATGCGAGGAGAGATGGAGCGGTTGCTGGTTCCCGAAGCACTTGGGGTCGGTGAACTGGGGATTGAGGGGGATCAGTTGTTCCTTGATATGTCAAAAAAGGCGACGGATAACGAGGTGTTTGTAGAACGTTCGGTTTATATTCAGGAGCAACTGGCGACGATTGGTAATCGCTGGTTGAATGCCCAGAGTGATGAAGTTCCGGCCCCACCTGAGAACTGGGGTTCTGAAGAGTCATTGGCACGTGGGCGGCAGTTGTTTTTTGGGAAAGGTGCTTGCTCTGGTTGCCACGGTAATTTTGGGCTGGGAGATGGTAACACGACCTTTGACCCTGAAAAGCCGTTTCTGGATGACTGGACCAAGGAGAATTGGCCGGTACTCAAAGGTGAAGAGGCGGCTCGTCAGGCGCCGATTCGCGCGGCGGCCGGGATCTTGGAAAAGCGGGCCTTGCGACCGAGGAATCTACGTTTAGGCGTTTATCGTGGTGGGCGACGACCCATCGACCTCTATTACCGGCTTCGTCACGGGATCGAGGGGACGCCGATGCCTGGTTTGGAGATTTCCACTGGAGATGATCCGAAGAAACTGACATCGGGCGATGTCTGGTCGATCTTGGACTATATCCGTAATCTTCCCTTCGAGTCGCTGAGTCAACCACACGAAGAATTACGCAATTTAAAGCGAGAGCGTCTATAAAAATTTGAGGAGTGTTGAAGGTGGGACGTTTTTGGAGCTTGTTATTTTTGCTGGTACCGATTTTGGGCACGGGCCTGTTCGTGGTCGCTGCGCTGCCTGATAGTGCGCCACTCTACGGCCACTGGTTTCCGGAAGATATTAGCCGGGACGGTTTCATTATCGATGACCTCTTTAATTTTATTCTTTACTTGACGGGTGTCATTTTTATCGTGACGGGCATTGTCTTGTTCTGGTTTCTCTGGAAGTACGACGCAGACAAAAATGCTGAGCCAGTCAAGTTTAGTCATGGTAGCCATACCCTGGAAATAATCTGGTCCATATTGCCTGCCGTTACTCTGTTGTTCATTGCGATTTATCAGATGGATGCTTGGGCTGCTTCGAAGATGCGGCGGCCGACTGTGTCGGCCGGCGTTGATGGGATTGATGGGACAGCCGACGACCAGTTGCAGCCACCACTGGTAGAAATCACCGGTCGACAATTTGAATGGCGTTTGCGTTACGCGGGGGCTGATGGCAAAGTGGGCACTCCCGATGATGTACATGGAGTGAATGAATTACATATCCCGGTAGACGAAGAAGTAGTCGTCTCCTTGAAGAGCCAGGACGTTTTGCACAGTTTCTTTCTGCCAAACTTGCGATTGAAACAAGACGTTGTGCCGGGCATGAAACAGTTCATGTGGTTCCGCGCAACCCGTAAAGGGACCTACGACATTGTCTGTGCTGAGTTGTGTGGTTGGGGACACTATAAAATGCGTGGTCGTCTGGTGGTTGAATCCCGCAAGGAGTTCGATGCCTGGCTACAGGCTGCCTACGATGCCCAGAACCAAACGGAGTACAGTCCTTCTGATACGGACGATGAATGATGAGTAGTACGACAACTGATAGCCACGAATCTGCAGCTCACAGCGATCACGCTGACAGCGGCGGTATTGGACATTTTATCGGGACCTACGTCTTTTCTCGGGACCATAAGGTCATCGGGATCCAATTCTTGTTCTCGACCCTGCTTTGGTTTGCCATCGGTGGTCTATTGGCCTTGGGGATTCGCTGGCAATTGGCGTGGCCTTGGACCAACATGCCGGTCATCGGTAATCTGCTGTTTTCCGCTGAAGGCGGGCAGATTTCGCCGGAATTTTATACGACGCTCTTTACCATGCATGCGACCGTGATGATCTTTTTCGTAATCATCCCGATCTTGGCCGGTGCTTTTGGGAACTTCTTGATTCCCCTGATGATTGGTG
>JAKVCB010000288.1 GCA_022448345.1 Pirellulales bacterium | reverse complement strand
TGGATTTAACACCTTCTCGCGTACTGCTTGGATCATCCGTTCGATGCCTTTCCGGGCTTCGAGGGTAAGGGTGGGCTGCGTTTTTTGTGCGTTTCGCTGTAAGTTCCTGAGGGTCGAACTGACGGCACGAATTTGCCATGCTTGAAACGGTGGCTGGGCAGTCCAAGTGGTGACCAGGGAGCTAACAGCGTCGCGATTACCAAGGCCTGTTGAGATCATCAGCAGGTGCTCGAGAAGTCTTCCGTTGGCTTGTTTGGTGCCGGCAAGTGCTCCCTCCATGACGTGTGGAAGATTCTTGGCCCGAATGGAGCTTAAAGCGGCGGCGTAACGATAATTGTCTTGGGTGTGACGACTGGCAAACTGCCCGAGGGCTTTGCCGGCTGCCGGAGAATCAAAATAGCCCAGCGTAATGGCAACTTGTAACTGGACGCCAACTTCTTCTTCCTGACTCGAAAGCTCGATGAGTTTCTTTTCGATATCGACTACTGGAAACTGGCTGGCCAGCCGAGCAGCGTGGCGACGGACACCCGGGTGTGGGTCCTGGAGAGCGTTTGCGACGAGTTCGGCATTCAGGCGATTCATGCCGGCAAGGGTCCAAAGGGCATGGAGTCGCGCCAGCGGTTCCTTGTCAGCGTTTGCCATCGTTTGTAAGGGCTTAACCGCGGCGGGATCGTTGCGTAAAACAAGTTGCTGTTGGGCCACGTCTCGTTGCCAGCCGTTACTGCTTTGCAGGCCCTTGACCCATTGGACGGTTGTTCGGTTTGCGAGTTGATGCGTGGCAGAGACAGGCCGTTGGTCGTCATTTCGGGTAATACGATAAATGCGCCCTAGCTCGGACCCAGATCGTAAGTCCAGTCGTTGTTGCCAAGATTTTGGAATCCACTCGGGGTGCTCAATGACCAGGCGATACATGTCGGCAACCCAAAGAGCGCCATCGGGACCAGTGCGGATCATCGTAGGACGGAACCAGCTATCGCTGGAGGAGAGGAATTCTGAGTCTGCCTCGGCAGCAAGTCGCTGACTGGAAAAGGTTGCTCCGCTGGCCTGCATGATTTCCCGATGGACCAGGTTGTGTACCGGTTCGCAGATAAAGGCTTGACCGACAAGTTGCTTGAGGTATCGATCGCGATAGACGATGGGACTGCATGCCGAGGTGAATCGGTTGGCGCGTGCCGGATCATTGAAGCGTGTGAGTGTTCGACTGGTTGGGTAAACAGGTGCAGCACCAGGTTGTTGTGAGACCTGCTTGCGCACCGGCGGAGCGGGTACGTGTGGGTTGCGTCGTAAGACGTAATCTTCGATGACGTAGTGCCACATCGGGTTGCTGTTATTGCCACCGAACCAGTTGCCCCAGTCGTCTCGGTTGCGGCCGAACTGCGTTTGGCCGGAGAGAGCCTCCATAGCGCCGGTCTCCGGATTAATACGGAGATCGCGTCCGTTAATGTTGAGGGTCTTTCCCGTCTTGAGAGACTTGATCGTCCCGCCGCTGTCACCGTTGGCCAGGTAGAGCCAGTTGTCCAGCCCCCAACGGAGTCCGTTAACTCGGTGCTGCTGGTTCCCTTCGCGAAAGCCACTGAAAAGTACTTCTACCTTGTCAGCTTTACCGTCTCCTGTCGTGTCAGCTGCAAACAGCAGGTCGGGTGCTGCAGTGATGAGGACGCCATCTTTCCAGGCCTTAATTCCAGTGGGAAAGTTGAGCTTGTCCATAAAAATCGTCGCGCGATCGTACCGACCATCGCCGTCGACGTCGATCAATTTTTTGACTTTGCCGCCAGCGGAACCTTGGCCGTCAGTACCTAGCGGATAGTCTCCCATTTGCACGACCCAAAGGGTTCCGTCGGTGCCCCAGTCGAAGGCGATCGGATCGGTGACAAGCGGTTCCCAGGCAACCAGCTCGATTTTCAGTTCGGCTGGAACTCGCATTGTTTTGAGCGACCGTGTGGGAGGCTTGGGGGGAGGCATGTCCCCGTGTAAAGGTTCGAGCAGTTGGTTGTAGGAGCGGCGGTCGACAAGATTGGGTAGCCTGGCGGTATCTTCGTTCTGGACCCACATGTGGTCGCTGTGAAACCATGCCCCGTTGTTCGTTCCCAGCCGTGAAATAATCGGAACATGATCGGCATCGGCGCGGTTTGCGTCCAGGGCCTTGATTGACCAGCCAGCCCACTTTTGGGGCTCCCATAAATGCAGCGAGTATCGCTCCTGGTTTGAGAATAGCAGGTCGTCATAGCCATCCTGGTCGATGTCAACGAAGCGGAGCCCCGCGTCGCGTCCCTGGTCGTCTACGATGGCAACCCCTTTCGGCCAGGGGAGGCTTGCTGGCACCCAGTGGTCGTTGGCCCAGCGATAGATTACTTTTTGTTGTTCATTGGCGACAATCAATTCGCATTGTCCGCTGTGATCCACGTCTCGTAGCCTGACGCCGCGGTCTTTGCCTGCGGAAGTAGTTTCCAGCTTCTCCAGCCCACGTGTGAGTTGATTAGCAGGTTGCCAATTCGTGCCAGTCCATCGCCATGCACCCCTGCCCTGGCTGGTGAGTTGGAGAGCGATGATTTCCTTGTTAAGGATCCCAAAGCGGGTTGCTTCGCCACGAAGTTCGGCGGGGAATGGCCTGTCGATCCACTTGTTTTCAGAAACCGACCAGAGGCGTGTTAGGCGTTTGGCAGCGTTGCCGATGAGGACATCCATGTAGCCGTCCTGATTGAGGTCGAGTAAACGGACGCCGTTTTCGGTACCGTCGGCGGCTCTTAGCGGTTGCCCCGCGAGCAAGTGCTTTTGTAGGCGGTCGGCTGCTTCGCGAAAAGTCAAAAACTTGACTTGATTGCCGTATTTTGTGACGGCATGGTCAATGATTTCGATGACCTGGTCGTTTCGAATCCAGCCGTGGGGATGGAAGACGAGATTGTATACACCTTGTTTCTTGACGGTTGCATCGAGGGCAATTTTCATGTCCCGAACCGTGTTGGGGTTATTCGATCGTTGGACGTGCTGGGCAGCCCAGTCGCTTGGGACGACGCAAGGAAATTCCCAGCAGGAGCGGCCGATCAGATAGGGATAGGGATAGTTGTTG
>JAKVCB010000287.1 GCA_022448345.1 Pirellulales bacterium | reverse complement strand
ATTACACCGGGTATGTGTAACAAAAACTGGTCTACTTTCGCAATTTGTTTCATGGGTTTATTTCCTCGACATCAATCCTGTTAGCCGTTAAAAGAAACCACGCACCAGGCATTTCGCAAATGGTCCTGCTACCTGGTGAGCGAGGACTTCACTTAAAAACCCCGTTGTGAGCAAAAGGTTTCGTACAATGCCTGCAAACCGCTCAAACCGCACAACACGCCCGCGATTGATTACTGAACCGACCTGTTGCCGATTGACCTTTAACGGCACGTTACTCTTCACACAGTAGCGTCCCTTTCCCTTCTAAGTCTCCTTCAAAGCGACGGAAAGTCATTGACGCTATGGCCTTCACAACCAAGACTTATCGGGAGACTCAATCAACCCTAGGAACGCAACTGTGCCGCGGATAAACACCGCTTAAGGAATTGATTCATGGCTCGTCTCACCAATCTTCGCTTGCTGTCTCTGTTGTTGGCTTGGAGCCTCGCGCTGCCACTGGCTGGCGCGGAACTGGCATCAGAGCCACGACCACGGGATCGCCAAGTTGCCGTCCTGGTCACGACCCTGCTCGAAAGCCAACATCTCAGCAACCATCCCCTTGACGAAGAAATCGCCAAACGCACATTGGACCAGTTTCTTAAACGCCTGGATCCACAGAAGCTTTATTTCAACCAATCCGACGTAGACCAGTTCCTAAAACTAGCCGGTCAACTCAAGGATCGCCTGTCTAACCACGACCTGACAATTGCCTACACCATTTTCCATCGCTTCCAGCAACGGGTTCTCGAACACAGCAAAACAATCGACAAGCTATTGAGCGACAAGTTTAATTTCAACTTGGACGAGACGATCAACCAGGACTCAAGTCTCAACCAGTTTGCCAAAAACTCGCAGGAAGCAGAGGACCGCTGGAGACGTCAACTCAAGTACGACTTACTGACGTTAAATGCAACGGCCCCGCAAGCCGAAGCGACTCGAAAACAGGTAACAAAACGCTATCGCCAATTCACTCAACGAATTGGGGACACCACAGCAGACGACTTGCTAGAGATGTTCCTTTCTTCGTTGGCGAGCAGCTTTGACCCTCACACCAGCTATTTATCTCCCCCCAGCTACGAGAGCTTCCAGATCCGAATGCGGCTTAATTACCAGGGCATTGGAGCTGAGCTTGAGCAGCACATCGGATACGTTGCCA
Organism: Pirellulales bacterium; assembly: GCA_022448345.1. Lineage (GTDB taxonomy): Bacteria > Planctomycetota > Planctomycetia > Pirellulales > Lacipirellulaceae > JAKVCB01. Next base: position 1,881 of record JAKVCB010000287.1, on the reverse strand, counting down.
TCCGAAAAATCATTCCTGGCGGAGATGCCCACAAGCAGGGCAAGCTGAAAGCGAAAGACCGAATCGTGAGTATCGGCCAGGGCACTGACGAAGAGATGGCCGACGTTACTGGTAATACACTACGAGAAATCGTTCAACTCATTCGCGGCCCGGAAGGCACCATCGTACGACTCGGCATCCTGCCAGCTGACGGTGGTGAACTAACCATTCACCAGCTAACACGCCACAAGGTCAAGCTACAAAACTCGGAAGCGAGCAGCGCCATCAAGGAGGGTCCTGCTAAGCCCGATGGCACCCCAACTCGCATCGGTGTCATCAGCTTGCCTAGCTTTTACGTGGACTTGGATGGGCTCCGCAATAACCGACCAAACTACAAGAGCAGCTCACGGGACGTACGCACCATCCTGGAAATATTCAAAAAAGAAAAAGTGGACATGGTCCTTATCGACCTGCGAAAAAATGGCGGCGGCAGCCTTCTGGAGTCAATTAACCTGACGGGATTATTCATCGACCAGGGACCGGTTGTCCAAGTCAAGGACAACCACAACCGGACCCAACTCTTACTCGACACTGAAGCAGGAGTTGCCTGGTCGGGACCGCTGGTCGTACTCACCAGCCACATGAGCGCCAGCGCCAGTGAGATTTTTGCTGGAGCAATCCAAGATTATCGCCGAGGCATCATCGTCGGTGACCCTGCCACGCATGGAAAGGGAACCGTCCAGCAAATCATGGATTTGAATCGACAATTGTTTCGGCGTCCAACCAAGCGAGTAAACCTCGGAGCCTTGAAACTAACGATCCAGAAATTCTACCGCCCCAATGGAGAAACAACACAATTAAGAGGCGTCCTTCCAGACGTGGCCTTACCGTCTATTGCTGAGGCCACCGGACACGGCGAGTCGAAACTTGAGTTTTCACTTCCCTTTGACACGGTAACGGCAACCTCTTTTACTCCCTACGCGTTTACCAATCCCAAGCTAATCGGAAAACTAACAGAGCAGTCCGCCGATCGACAAAAAGACTCTGCAGAAATGCAAGCATTAACAAAGACATACAACCGCGTTCGACTCAGTCAGCAGTCGAAAACGATTCCACTCAACCAGCAGAAATACCTGGCCGCCTTTGCCGACCAGCCTCCTACCCCTCCGACAACAACACCTTCGGCAGAAAAAGAGGGCGCCAAAAGCGGTCCAACCGGCCCCTACTTAACGGAAGTCTTGGCAATTGCCCGTGATTATTTCCAACTTCTAAACGAAGCTAAAATCACCATCGACAGCAAACCAGCCAAGTAATTTGCGACGAAACAGCGTTTTTTGCTTTGGCGTAAGATTCTCTAGCTGTCCTCAAACTTACCGATGTGCCGATAATTTCCTTGTTGTCGCGACGTCAACTTATCAAGTATGATAACGACTAATGTTGGCGTCTGCTAAAAGGCTTCCTCTAGATCCATAAAGAGTGTCGTCATGAAAACAAATCGGCCCCTTCCCACCAAACGCGTCGCAAGTCCGATCACCGTCGGCTCGCGCCGCTGGTTTTTACAAGCCGGCATGGCAGGTTGTGGCGGCTTGGCCCTGAACAACTTCCTGGGCAGCCAGACCGAGGGGGCAGATGCGGCGATTCGAAAAGGGAAGGATCGCAAAGCCGTCATTTTATTTTGGCTTTCGGGAGGCCCGAGTCACCTCGACATGTGGGACCCCAAGCCATCTGCACCGCAAGAAATTCGTGGTCCCTTCGGGACGATTCCAACCCGTTTGCCGGGCGTAAGATTTTCTGAACACCTACCGTTACAAGCATCCATCGCTGACCAACTCTCGATCATTCGCTCAGTCGATTGTAGTTCCAGCAACCACACGCCGATCACAATGCAAGCGGGCAACCCTT
>JAKVCB010000286.1 GCA_022448345.1 Pirellulales bacterium | reverse complement strand
GTATCGCAACCAGGCAACATCGGCACTAGGCAACATCGTCACTAGGCAGTATCGCAACCAGGCAACATCGGCACTAGGCAAAATCGAGGTCACCCCGCCATGGGCCCTTTCGTTGCCCATCGGCCCGCTACCTGGTTGCCAGTTGCAGGCTGCCGCTGGCAAACGACTTACTGTTCGACAACTGCGCGCATTTTCTCGAGGCCCGTACGCACCACCTCGAGTGGATCGCTGGCCCACAGATCTTCACGAAACAGTTCCAGCGACAGAAAACCGTTGTATCCAATCTGACGAAGCAACTCCAAATACCTTTGCAAGTTGAAGATGCCCTCGCCCGGCATCACGCGGTGCTCATCTTCCTGGATTTCGCGGGGAACCTCGGCGGGGCAATCGTCGAAATGACTTACGGCAATCTGCTCGGGGCGCAAGCTGGCAATTGCTTCGACCGAACCGCCCCCACGATAGATGTGGGCAGGATCAAGGACCGTCGTGGCATCTTCACGCCCCGAGCGCTCCATCACGTCAAGCGCATCTTCGATGGTGTTAAGCTGTTCGACAAATCCCAAAAATTCCATGGCAGGCTTGATTCCAACCGCGGCGCCTATCTCCAAAAGCTCCCGGTAGTGCCGGGCTCCCAGTTCATAATCAGCCCTTCCACGAGGCGGGCCCGCAATGACAAACGGGGCCTCCAACTGGGCCCCAATCTCCATGCGACGTTTCGACTCCTCAAGGGCCTGCTGGTAGGCCGCGCCGGCCGCGTCAAACCAATCGCAAAGATAAATCGTGGTGGGAACTGCCAGGCCATGGTCGTCGAGAGCTTGCTTGATCTCTGCAACCGTTCCTCCGGCGGCCGTGTATTCGTCGATTTTGTCAAACCAAAGCTCAATCCCCACATAGCCGGCGGCGGCGGCGACCTCAATTTGCCGCATCACACCCGTCGTACGAATCGTACTTCCGTTGAGTGAATATTTAAAATCGGTCATGAAAAATGTCCCTTATGACAAAAGCAATCTTGCATCGCCGACCAAGGCCAATTGACCGCGCAACTTCCATCAACGGAAAGAGCGACTTCGCGAGATGGCTAAAGGGTATCACAGAGCAGGCAAGGTTGCTGTAGCTAGAGTTTTCAATGGTGGATCGTGAAGGTGCGCTCCTTCGACCATAAGTAGCGCACCGCGTTTTGAGGGAGATGCAGGATAGCTGTTGGTTCGTCGCGGAGAAATCATTTTAGCAACAGGACTGGTAGCACGGCTATACGGCCGTTAGGTCAGGACAAAATCAAGCCCTGGTGCCAAAGCTGCTGGGGCGCGAAAAGCGGTGCCCAACGTCAACCAGGCAGCCAATTCCAGCAACCCGCAATAAAAGCCGCCTCACCACACGGCGCAAAAAAACCCCTGACTCATCAGAGCCAGGGGTTTTGAACTATTCAACCAAACCCTTTGTAAAGCCACCTGCGGCTTTACTGGTAACCATTACAGGCCAGCCGCCTCCATATCGATTGGCTCGCGACCATTACTGGTTATGAGGTATAGGTATACACTTCCGTCCATGGTATCAGCAATCGCTTTGGCGTGACCATCACCAAAACCGTGTTGAACGACACCCGGATGCTGGCTACTGGGCCCCCAATCGCGGCCCACCCCTGTATGCGGGCAGTTCGTTTGAACCAGGAATTTCGGGGCTACGTTACGATTATCGCCATAGTTAAGTGCCGATACTCCGCTGCCGACCATCCAAAACCCTGCGTACCGACCGCTAGGTTGCGTGGTGACGTTCTGGCCGGGCACAGCACCCACGGTGTAAGCCGCATTGCCGCTGTACCAATTGCTGGTTTTCTCATCCTTCGACTCGGTAAAGACAATCGTTTTGGAACTCCCATCAGACATGTTTCGGAAAGCACGCCCTTTGGTGGTTACCTTGGCGTTGTTGCCGCTACCGGTCTGCCCAGGGAAAGCTAAAATGCCATTGCCACAGTAAGCGCCGCTACTGCAGTTGGTGCTTGAGCCGGCACTGCCGCTAGCCAGATGCTGGGCCCTTCCCGTGCCAAGGTAATGCGTGGCTGGTAGGGCTATGTAATTGCCCGTAGCACCATCAATGGAGCCCCCGGTACTCTCTTCATCGCCAGGAAAGCTGGGGCACTGGAGCACCTCGATTTGCACCTGCCATGCGAAAGGATTCGTATCGCTTCCGGCAGCGCCAGTACCGCCAACCGTGTTGCGTGTGTCGAAAGCAGCATCGCGCAGCTTCCCGGTTTTTCCGTTAAGGGGCTGCGTAAGCTTGTTGTAGAGCGTGAGTTCTTCCATGTGGGGCAGAATCTGTACGATCCAGCTGTAACCGTCCCCTTGCTGGCCAGGCCAGATAGCTCCATTTTGTGAACCTACCTGCCCAAACCTTGGCACAACGTTATTTTGATTAAAAGGGGCCGTCGACGCGAGCGGAAAACAGAGCCGCGTATCGTGGTGGTTGTGGAGCGCCAAAGCCAACTGCTTTATTTGGTTCAGACACTGGTTTCGCCGGGCCGCTTCGCGGGCCGCCTGCACCGCTGGTAACAGCAGCGCGATCAAGATACCGATGATCGCAATCACGACCAACAGCTCGACGAGGGTAAACCCTCGCTGCACATTTCTTCGCGCACCCATACTCTCTCCTCCTTCTATAAAAAGAACAACCAAAATAAATCCGCGTCACGAATCGCGTGACGCTGCCTCTTCATCAGGCGAACCATCGATCGGGGAAGCTTGTTTTGCCCCCCCTACTATCTTCCAGCCAATGAACCGATAAATTGGAGATAGCATCTACTTGTACGAATCGACGCCGCCCTTATTAAGCCCGTTCCGCTTGATAAACCACCTTACGGCGACCAAGCCACATGACGACAGGCCGCAGAAACGTCATAAACCATTCGGTAGACTACGTTTGGTAGTTTACCTCGTACAAATGACAAGTGTCAACTAATGGGAAAAAATCGCTTCCGGTAGCAAACCGTGTGAACGGCCACCCCTCTACAGGAAAGGCTCGCTGAGCACCAAACGAATCATCCAATCTCCTTGCCACAAAAGGGCTTACGCCAACCACACATACTATTTTTGTACCCGACACC
>JAKVCB010000285.1 GCA_022448345.1 Pirellulales bacterium | reverse complement strand
AGGAGAGCAAAACGGTTGGCTACTACCGACCGTTTCAAAAGTCGATGCTCAAAAGCGAATCCCCCCCTACGTGCTCAAGAATGATCTCGGCAAGATCACCGCATTCGTCACTCCCTCACCCGGGTTAAATCTACACCGCTACAGTAAGCAACGAGTACGTATTCGTGGCAAACGGGAATTCTTGAGGTACTCGCAGGTGCCACACGTGACGGCCACACGCGTCATTCAGAGCACTCACAGACAGTACTAGAGCTATCGCCCATTGGACAACACGGCCCCGTGTCAATCGTCCTCCTGCGGTGATCCGCTATCGGCCGCGGTCAACCACAACCATTTATAGCCATCGCTTGTTGCGCATCAGGCCTGTGGATTGGCCAACATATCGACAACAGCACGTACTCCCGCACGACCATCAAGCGCCGTCCCAACTCCACTTTCCATCCCCTGCGACGCTTGCACGAAAGCTTCCATTTGGCCGCAGTACGCCTGCATACGCCCCATTTCAAATGCCGCGTTGGCATTGTCAAATTCGACTGGGGGCTGTTTGTGCACGGTTTCCCACTTTCCACCACGTGCCACACGAAGTTCGTCAAATGGATTCAAATCAATCAATCCATCGTCACCCATAATACGAAAACGAAAATCTTCTCCGGAGAAACCGGGCGTTGGCACCATGCTGGAAGACCAAAATGTGGCCATGGCGCCATTCGCAAAAGACAATAATGCCATTGTCGTATTTTCATTCGGGTTGTCTTCTCTCAATGTGGCAGAGTGTCCCACGGCACTACTGACCTCTGTGCCCATCCACCAACGACACAAATCGACATTATGTGGAGCACTGTTCAACAAATGGGCGACACTTCGCGGATCTCGCCACCATCCCCAGTCGCCACCAAAACCGGAGTCCGCTCGCATCGCCTCAGCATCAAAAAGCGCTGACATCTGAATGCAGCGGACAGACCCGATCGCACCAGATTGGATTAACTCACGCGTAAGCAAATTCGAGTCCCTGAAACGCTGGTGGTAACCAACCGACAAAGTTAGCCCACGTTGATCGAACGCCTCAATCAGCCGGTCACAATCTTCCAGAGACGTTGCCAGGGGCTTCTCGATGAGTGCATGCTTGCCAGTCTCCGCCGCCAACAAACCTTCCTCAACGTGACAATGGTGCGGCGTCGCAATCACAATCGCGTCCAAATCATCTCGACGGATAAGGGAAGCTGTGTCCGGTTCCCAGGCAATTTGATAATCCGTAGCAAGCTTGACCGCCCGCTCGCCACCTGCCACTGCGACGATTTCCGTTGTTTCCAAACGATGTGCAGCATCAACGTGCGTCCGCCCCATGAATCCTGATCCCGTTACACCGATCCTAACACGTGCCATGAATCATACCTCTCTCTATGGGATAACAGGTCCTGACTAGCGAAATCCTCAACGCGTGTGGCCTGCGCGTTGAGGCCGAACAAGAATGCGCGCACTCGGCTGGCACGATCAAGGCGTCTCTACTGGTTCCTGATGATTGCTGGACGGGAGCAAATACCTGGTTGCCAACCCAAGCATACCAAGACCAACAAGCACCGATGCCAACGACACAACAAGCCACGCCAACGGCAAATGAGCTCTTTCATCATGGCCGAAACCCAGGTCTTCCAGCTCACTCTGGTAATAGGCAATCAAAAGAACAGAACCATTGTGACAGGTGTGAATCAGGATTCCAGGCAAGATGCTTCGCGTACGCCAGCAGACCCAGCCCAACACGATACCCAAGAAAGTACTCGGCAAGAATCGCTCCAGCGCCAGGACACTTGTGACAACATGAAAAGCTCCGAACAAGGTCGCCGAAAACAATATCGCTCGGGCCGGCGAAGTCACGCGAGACAGCGAACTGAACAAGTAGCCACGAAATAGCCACTCTTCACAAATTGCCGGACAAACCGCCAACGCAACAATCAATAAGGTCACATTCACTTCCCGCCATGACCGCAACTGCTGGTTCACGGTTTCGATCAAGTCAGGACCAAATGACAACAATCCCAGCCATTGATTCAATAAACAAATTTCGTAGGCCAATGGCCAGAGCGCAAGCCCCAGTAACAGACCGGCAGGAAACGCAATCCAAGGAGGTCGCCGGAGTCGAAAAGTCTCTGCCAAGTTGAGCCGCTGTAAACGTGCCACTACCCAGGGCAAAAAACCAAACACGAGTAACGTCGTCGCGCCAGCCATCAACAATTGATAGTAAACGCCCGACCTTGCGCCCCAACGCCCCAGTAAGTTGGCGCCGACAAAGTACACCGGAAACACCAAGGCAACACAAAATAACGCGGCAGACACACTCGGAACTTCTGGGCGACGTTTGGTTGGACGCAACAACTCAAGCCAGGTTGCCTGGCTTCCGTAAAGCACGGCATCGGTACCAAAAATCCTCCCTGCCAGACCGAGCGCCGCCATAGCGTAGAACAGTGTCGAAAGAATCGTCGCTGTCGCGAGTACAGGATTCACGGCGTCCTGAAACAAGTCCCTGGCCAACAACACTACATTGATGACTGGAACAATCGCCAACAGCTGGTTGAATACCAACCCTGGAGTCAATGCCAGTACTCCTGGAAACAACGCCAACAAAATGACAGGAATCAAATACGATTGCGCTTCTTTAAAACTGCGAGCAAAACTGGTTAGTGCCAACAGAATCGCGGCAAAGAACGACGCGAACAACACCATTAAACCAAGAGTCTTTGCCAACACGCTCAGACTCATGCCGCCGGGCCCGAACACCATTTGCTCTACGCCTGTCACTACGATCGTCAACGCCATCGCGCCCAAATTGACGACAGCCGTCAAGAGTGACACCGTAACCACCGCAACGTATTTCCCTGCCAATAAGCCAAGACGTGGCACGGGAGCAGCCATCAATGTTTCCAGGGTGCCGCGTTCACGTTCGCCTGCAGTCAGGTCAATAGCTGGGTAAACAGCACCCGTGACCGTCATCAAAATGAGAATTAGTGGAATCAGTGTGCTCGCAAATGAAACCGGTTTCGCGTTGACCAGTTCATGTTCCATTGCCACCGGTAATTCAAGCGGCCAATTCAATCTCAACATCGCAGGCAAGCGACGCTCGACAAAA
>JAKVCB010000284.1 GCA_022448345.1 Pirellulales bacterium | reverse complement strand
GTAAAACAACTGACCTGCCATCATTGCTGCCGGACCACCTGACTGACCGGTCAGGTCCCGCAGCGTGATCGTGCCATCCCGGTCAGCATCAAGACGGCGCACAAACTTCCCTAAAACCCTGTTCTCCGGTAACTCTTGCGGCTCGATGCGTCCATTCAAATCTCCGTCAAATTCACTTGAAAGCCACAGCCAATCGTAAAGCGACTGGCTCCGCTGAAACCAGCCTTCGCCTAGCCGCATACCTCGTCCCTTCAACAACGCGACCAGCATTTCAGCCCACTCAGGACGATCCTGCCAGTCTCGTTCAATTAACTGGCCTAACTGTTTCGCTAACGCTGGCGACAACCCGTCCGTGGAAGCCTCAACCGGAGGTGACTCGTCTGATTCGAGTTCCTGTGCCGTTGCAATTACCGCGGCCACCAGACATAAGCAACACACCAACCCTAGCCGAAATGCCGTAATGCTATGCATCGAATTCTTTCGGAAAAAAGCCAATCCACATCCACTATTCAAGCAGACACATCCACTTGCCATCTAGATTAGCGATTGTACCATGCGGAAAATGTGGTTGCTGTACGCAGTCGCGTGAAAGAGTCCAGTCCACAGGGAACTGGTGCATTGTTTTCCCGTGTTTTTCCTGCACGTTTCCTGTAAGTTGAATCGGGTATTTCGCTGTTGACCCCAGGCGGTTGTTGAAACCCACCCCAATCACACGGCTCGCACCTTTCCGAGGTAACCGTTTTGACCTGCCCCGCGACGATCCGCATACGGTGTGCAGCTGCGTCAGGCGGACGTCAGCCGCCGCTTTTCAAGCCGGATGCCAACCCAAGAACGCTGACAACGTCTTACAGGAACGCCAACAACGGCTCCCAGTCTTTGCCAATCACACTCAGCTTCAGCCTGGCCATACTGACTGTACTTTTGGCACTGCCTTGCCGAATCCATGCCCACCCCGGCCAGGACCTCATCGCCGCGGCGCGAATCGGCGACCTTCCGCGAATCAAGAAACTCTTGGCGGATGGCGTTGATGTGAATTGGCAAAATCGCTTTGGAATCACAGCACTCTGGCAGAGTAGCTGGAAAGGAAACTTCAAGGTAACTCAGACGCTATTGAACTCAGGTGCTGACGTAAACATCGAAGATCAGGTCTGGAAAGCAACACCGCTAGAAATGACAGACGACCTGGACACGGTCAGGCTACTCGTCGAAGCTGGTTCTCGAAGTCGAAACAAACTCCTGAGAAGAGCCGCTCTCAGAGGACAAACCTCCCTGCTGATCGCGTTGCTTGCCGGCAAATCACCTCCTCGCCACGAATTAGTTTCTGCGGCCGCCCACGCAAGAATACGAGGCCATGCAAACATCATTACAGTACTCGAGAAAACAACGGGAAGCACACTACCGCTTCCTCCCGCTCTCACCAGGCAGGAAATGTCGCGTCTAACGGGGCATTATCAATCCGCCGACTCAGCAGAGGTCGACATAGTAATCCAATCAAACCAGGTGAGACTGATTCGAAATTCTCGGTCAACGCCACTGATCCCCGCCTCAGCGTCCAAGTTCAACTATGACGAAAACACGTATCACTTTCTGCTCACGGGCCAACGTGTAACAGGGTTTACTGAATCGAATGGGTCTGACAAACGAGTATTTCAAAGAGCCGTTCCAACACAGCCAGCACGACCAGCAGAGCGGTTTGCCGATGATTTAACACGTGACAATGAAGTCGCCTCCAAAAAGCACTGGCCGCAATTCCGAGGCCCTGGAGCGCGTGGCATCGGCGTTGGCCAGCAACTTCCCGTAACGTGGAATGTCTCCCAGAAAACTGGCATCCGATGGCAAATCCCACTCCAGGGACTCGCCAACTCGAGCCCGATTGTTTGGAACAACCACGTCTTTGTAACAACAGCCACCAGCAAATACGGCAATCGAGATCTGCGAATTGGTCTCTACGGCGCAGGTGATGCTGCGAAAGACCAATCCGAACATGAATGGCAGCTGCTTTGTCTGGCGTTAGATTCTGGAGAGGTTCTGTGGCGCCATACTGCTGACCGTGGTGTGCCACGTGTCAAACGCCACCAAAAATCAACCCAAGCAAATTCCACACCTGCCACCGATGGCAACCACGTGGTTGCCGTCTTCAATTCAGGTGGACTTTATTGTTACGACATGACAGGAACGTTGTGCTGGTCACAAGACCTTGGTGTCCTCGACAACGGCGCCTTCAACGATCCTGACTACCAGTGGGGATTTGCCAGTTCTCCAATTCTCGTGCGCAATCTAGTCATTGTGCAAATTGACCGCCAAACGAACTCTTGCCTGACGGCTTTCGACGTCGCCGATGGCACTCCTGTCTGGACCACAGTACGAGAAGAACCCTCCTCGTGGGGAACACCCACAACGTATCAAAGTTCACGGGGTCTCGAGGTCGTAACAAACGGAAGCCATTTTGCCCGCGGCAATAATGTCAAAACAGGCAAAGAAGTCTGGCGATTGCCAGGCCACTCAGCGATTACAGTTCCTACACCGTTCTCGGCACATGGCCTGCTGTATGTAACGAGCGGTTACCGTCCAATCCAACCAATCTACGCCATTCGGCTTGATGCCGAAGGAGATATCTCGCTTCAACGTGGAAACCAACCCAACAAGTTCATCGCTTGGAGCAAAACCCGAGGCGGCCCCTATTTGCCAACCCCTTTGGTCTATGGAAACTTTCTCTACAGCTGCTCAAATCAGGGTGTGCTCACCTGTTACCACGCCCCAACTGGGCAGCAAGTCTACCGCAAACGTATTTCCAGCGGCGGTGCAAATAGCTTCACAGCATCACTTGTGGCAGCCGACGGACGGCTTTACTGTACTGCTGAAAACGGTGAAGTGTGCACGATCAAGGCGGGCCCACGCTTTGAAGTGCTGGCGAGGAATCAACTTGATGACTACTGCCTGAGCACACCTGCGATTGCAAGTCAGACTATGTTATTCAGGACGCGACAGTATCTTATCGCTGTAGGCAATCATCGATAACCTGACAGCCACGCACTACACCTGGCAACCCGACCCTAAAACACATCACCAGCATTGAACCGAATGGAGAAAACGATGCTCCGAAGACAATTCATCACTCAAGCCTTGACAGGAATGGCGGCAGCG
>JAKVCB010000283.1 GCA_022448345.1 Pirellulales bacterium | reverse complement strand
AGCATGCGAGTGCGAGAGAGTCGATTCACCTGCACTTTCGCAAGCACTTGAATTAGTCAATTCAGAGTTACTGCAAAGCAAACTTTCCGCCAAGGAAGGTTACGTAACAAAACTGGCAGCGCAGGAATCAGCAACAAAACAGAAAATCGCCGACGTGTTCCTGCGAACGTTCGGCCGCAACCCCCAATCGAGTGAACTCAACACAGCAATTCAATTCCTGAAAGACGCTGATCCGATAGAAGGATATCGGTCGTTGATATGGGCTTTATTGGCAACCAATGAGTTCATGTTCAACCACTAACGTTTTTGTTCGGTCTAAATCAAACCGTGCTCCAGATTCTACCGCCAAACCCTTGAGGAGTTGTTCATGCTCTCGCTGACGGGAAGCGCATATAAAAACTGCGATGGGTTTACACGACGAAATTTCCTGCAAGTCGGGGCCCCCTTGTTAGGCCTTGGGCTGTCGGACATTTTACGATCGGAATCGGAAGCAAAAAACGGCGATACTCCCGTTAATCGAAAGTCACTAATCGTGTTCTGGACTCATGGCGGCATGAGCCAACAGGACACATATGACATGAAGCCGGATTCCCCTCCCGAATACCGAGGGATGTACCAGCCAATCCAAACGACGCAATCCGGTGTCATCGTCTCGGAACGTTTTCCGATGCAGGCCAAGGTGATGGATTTGCTTGCGCAAGTTCGTTCGGTCCATCATGAAAATGGCATTCACGCGCCATCTGCGCATTGGATGCAAACTGGCTTTTTCGGTCCGACGCTGGCTCGCATTGCCGCGCAAAGGCCTTCCTTTGGTTCCGTTGTGTCTCGCGCCATGGGCCCTTGGCAACGTCAGATGCCCGCCTATGTTACCGTCCCAAAATCGGAGGCATTTGGTTACCAGGGTTCCGTTTACCTGGGAAAGTCACATAACCCATTCGAAGTCGGCGGGAACCCAAATGCCAAGGATTTCAAGGTACCCAACTTGTCGTTGCCGGGAGGGCTTACCGTAAAGAACGTCCAGTCACGCAGATTTCTGCTGGGCAAGTTTGACACACTGAGACGCGACATTGACACCACTGAAGTCATGGATGGCCTGGACACCTTCAAGGCCAGGGCAATGGAGATGATCGCAGGTGAACGTGTCCGCAAAGCATTCGATATCAGCCAGGAAGACCCCAAGCTACGTGATCGGTATGGCAGGCACCAATATGGACAAAGCGCGCTCCTGGCCAGAAGGCTCGTCGAAGCGGGTACGCGATGCGTAACAATCAATACGGGATACTGGGATCACCACGACGAGATTGAAAAAGGCCTGGAAGAACACTTGCCTCCGCTGGATCGTGCCATCTGGGCCCTTGTCGACGACCTGAAACAACGAGGTATGCTGGACGACGTCGTCATTTACTGCTCGGGAGAATTCGGCCGAACTCCGTTAATGAACGGCCATGCAGGCCGTGATCATTGGTCAAATTGCTTTACTGTCATGCTTGCCGGTGGAGGAATTCAGGGCGGCCGTGTCGTCGGTGCCAGTGAAAAGCACGGAGGCGGTGTCAAAGAACGCCTGGCGACACCGCTCGATGTCATCGCGACCATTTACCATGCTCTGGGAATACCGCTCGACACCCACTACGAAGACTCAACCGGGCGCCCCGTAAGCATCGTCGATGCGGGGCGGCCAATCCTGGAGTTGATGTAAAGGCAACCCCGAACTCCTGCGTTTGGCAATCTATTGGGACGTGTTATCACCGCGAAAGTAATTCGCACTGGTAGCCATTGGGGCCTGGAAAATTCGACTCGTAAACGGTAAGTTTTGTGGCTGTAGTCACGTGTTAGGCGTGACTCATTTTTGTAACACCACTGATGTAAGGAAGTTCGAACCATGTCAGGCCCGATTGTTCGTTCCGGCCCCAGCAAAGAATTCACCAATAACTGGGACGGTATCTTTGGTGGAAAGAAAAGCAAGACAAAGGCTACCGCGAAGAAGAAAACCGCCAAGAAGAAAACCGCCAAGAAGAAACGCGGGTCCTGAAAGCGTTGCGGCAAGGCTACCCAACCAGTTCGCCTCGACAGCCACTGAAAACGGCTTGTCGATAATTCAACTCGGTTGGTTATTCCTCTATTTCCAGAAGCTTGAACGCTTCCAACACCTTGCTACGATGACGACCACCAAAAACTAGTACCATCAATTGGGTCATGATTTCGCGTTGGTCCGTAGTAAGGAAGGCTTCCCCCCCGCCCGCTTCAGCAATCTCCACAAAAGCCGGCATTTTTCTGCGTGCTCGGCAAGTCACGGTGCTTACCAGGCCATTGTACTGATCACGAAAATCAGTCGCCAAGCTGACGCAAAGCTGTTGGTTTCTTTGGTGTGGCGGCGCATCTCCAAAAAGCAAGATCACCTTGCGAGATCGCCGGCGAAACGAATTGTTGGAGAGCGACCACTCAAGTCCGCTGTGCACCGCTTCCGGATTGTCACCGCCACCGCCTGGATAAACGTCACTCAAGAATTCTTCTACTACCTGGAGATTATTGGTAAGAGGCAAGCCTCTCACCAGATACTCCTCCCCTTCGTCTCGGTACGTACAGATCCCCAACCGAGTTTTGGGAACCAACTGAAACAGAGTCGTCCCTAATTTCCGTATCTGCCGTTTCACAGCACGAATTTCCCCGCCCATACTACCGGTGCTATCAAACGCAATGATGATATCCAGTCCGTTACGCTGAAGATTTTTCAGAAACCCGTCCCAATTACCACCTGACATCGAACCGCCCCCGCCAAGCGTCAGTGCCCCCTGACTGAACGACGCCGCGTTACCTGTCGTCGAAGGAGAACTGATCGCCACCACTTCGTCACTCGGAGCATCGGTTGTTGGTGCGGGTGCGATGTCGAGTGTCACCTCAAGTTCTTCGGGCTCACTGACCTCAGGATCTTCCTGGACAAGTTCATCGTCCTGCCCTTGGCTGAGCTCTTCCGATGGCATCACACCAATCAGCACTTCCTCGGGGGGGCCCAGGCCCTGGTCACCATCACACCTGACGAAAATCAGGCTCAGCACCAATGCCGCGTGGAACGCTACCGATGCGAGACTCGACACTGAATATTTCCACCATTGCCTGGGCTCGACGACAGCTTCCTGGCCTTCCTCCAGATCCT
>JAKVCB010000282.1 GCA_022448345.1 Pirellulales bacterium | reverse complement strand
CGCATGCTCAGATCGCCGAATCCAACGCGCAGCTCGCCGAAATTCGCGCCCAAGCCCGACAACAGGCTGAGGTTGCTACGGCCGAAGCCCAGCGCATGATTCTGGACAAGCAACGCGACGAGGAAGTTGCCCGACTCGGCAAGGAAATCCTTGCACCGCAGGAAGTCGAAAAGAAGCAGATCGAAATCGCAGCAGAAGCAGAAGCCGAAAAGGCCCGTCGCGAAGCCGCTGGTGAAGCCGATGCGATTCTTGCCCGTTACACGGCAGAGGCTGAAGGTATTCAGAAAGTTCTCGAGGCAAAGGCCAAAGGCTACGCAGGCCTTGTCCAGAGTTGTGGGGGCCAGCCCCATCTGGCCCCCACCCTGCTACTGGTCGAAAAGCTTCCCGACCTCGTCAAGGAACAGGTTCGTGCAATCAACAACCTCAAAATTGACAAAACTACCGTCTGGGAAAGTGGTCAGGAGCACAACGGTCGCAATGCAACCAGTAATTTTCTTTCGGGTCTCATCGGATCCCTGCCACAAGTTCACAAACTGGCCGAACAGGCCGGCATTGACCTGCCCAACGTGTTGGGGACCGTCAAAGAAGAATCTGACCAGAAAGGCTAGACTTCTATGGATGCTGCCTCAGGAGGTTCATCCCCGGCCAGATAAGACGGCATGCCTTCACACACTGCATCCGTATTGATGACGGTTGGTGCACTAGCAGCGACAAAAACGAGAAGTTGTTGAATCCACGTCGGCTAGAATCAACACGCAATGCGTTCGAATCGCTCTACGGCCCGATGCTTAAAAACACTCCTGCCGGTTTTCATTCGAATACTTGGGGCCGCTTTGGCACCTAAAGCAATGTGTGGGAATGGTGCCAGGACCGGCACGGGCCTTACGCGAGCCTGCAGGTCGTGAGCGACCCGACAGGTGCGGCATACCTCCGGACATCCGTAACCCCGATATTGGTTTTCGTGCGACCAAAACTTATCCCTCATCACTTTGGCCACTTTACCCCGTGCCCGGCGTAGCTGGGGCGAAGCATGACCGGGGGGAGCAAGTTTAACAAGGATGTCCTGTCTCCGTCCTCGGCCACCCCATGTTTTGGGGATCCCCTTTTTGGGCGCACTATTTTACGGAAAGGCAAGGATACCTACTGCACCCTTTGGCAGTCGGCTGGAAGGGTGATGGGCCCATCGACGGCGGCTAACTCCGCGCAGCATGGACGGTATTATGCATGGTTAATCTATGGAAGAAAGCAATTACGTCCCTTGCATCCTTCGTCGTTTTTCTATCCAATCGGAATTGGAAGTAAAGGGTAAATTCAATCAATGACATAACCAACGACAACTTTTTACCGGCAATGCTCAGCGATTCCTCATCGAGAGACGCGTCTGCTTTGCTCAGCCTTTTGGAATTGTCTAAGAATTATTCTTCCTTCATGACAACTCCTTACCATACAAGAATTGCGCGTCAGTCGCTTCACGGCATCTAAGGCGTGCAGTGATCGGTTTGATTCTGATATCTAGGGCAGGATTTACAGTGCGTTTAAAAGCCGAGGACATTGACAAATTAGTAAGCGCTCACCAGCCTGGCTGTTCGATGGCGCAACCATTCTATGTCGATCCACTCATTTTTGAGCTGGATATGAAGTACATCTTCATGTCCCAATGGTTATTTGTCGGTCACATCAGCCAAATCACTCATCCTGGAGACTACTTCACCTTTGCAGCTGGCGAAGAATCAATCATCATCGTTCGTGGTGAGGATGGTTCCATTCATGGCCACTTCAATGTTTGTCGCCATCGGGGATCACAGATCTGCTTGGAGTCGTCAGGACATGTTCAGACTCTAGTGTGCCCATACCATCAATGGGTTTATCATTTGGATGGAAGACTGAAGACCGCGCGGTTGTTTGATAACAACTTCGATAAGTCCAGGTTCGGCTTGCACCGTGTGCACGTGCGTGTACTCAAGGGACTTATCTTCATCTGCATGGCTGATACGCCTCCACCCTTTGAGCAGATCCAGAGTGACCTGGGCCCCCGTTTGCAGCAGCAAGGTCTGGAAGCTGCGAAGACGGCATGTTCCGAACATTATACGATCAACGCCAATTGGAAGTTGTTCACGGAAAATTTCCTCGAGTGCTATCATTGCCTTGCCGGCCATTCCGAATACAGCCACATCATGAATACCCCGCATGAGCAGGAAACGGCCGAGGGGGAAATGCAAGCCAACAGGATTAGAGACACCTGCATGAACCGGTGGCGCCAGATCGGCCTGGAATGTAGCCACATCTCCTGCGCGGACGACCCGGTGCATGATTCCAGCCGCATCGTTCTGAATAAGGGATTTGTCAGCCAAAGCCCGGACGGCCAGCCCGTCGCGCCGCTGATGGGAAAGTTCTCTGAACGTGATTTGGGTGCGTTGGCTCTGATGATCCGGCCCAACTTCTGGTTCGAGGCGCCCGGCGACTACGCCTGGGGTATTTGGATGATGCCATCAACGCCAACCACTACCCAGGTGCATGCATTCTGGTGGGTCCACCCCGACGCCGTTGAGGGTGTAGATTACGAGTTGCAACGGTTGACCGCCTTCTGGAAGGTCACCATGCAACAGGATATCGCGTTGTGTGAAAATAACCAGGCGGGTGTAAACTCCAGTCGCTACCAACCTGGTCCGCATGGACCGACTGAAACTGCCATCGATTGGTTCACTGAGTGGTACCTGGACAAACTGAGGTTGGGTTAACCGACGTCCACATACAGATTTCCGCTAATTTCCAAACCTTTAGCAGCGGCTACACCTGAACCTACCCAGACGCATCCACCCTTTGTTTATCGGTTAGAATCGGACCACTGTGTTCCAGCACAGCTTCGCCCAGCCGATGGCGTTCCAGACGTATTTGGATGAGAAGGATCAGTAATGCATGGGGGTTTTTACTCAAACCGTTCAAAGCCGGAGTTTTTGCCTTTCAGTACGAGCCCAACACTTTTCGACGGGCAGACCGTACTGCAGCACGGGTTTTACGCAGTAGGGCTGAAGGTCTACCTGGAGGCGTATCCTTTGTTTGCAGGGGAACCTGACAATCTAACAATCATGTCCAAACCGGCCCCCCTGTCTTATCGATGTTTGCCCTGGTAGCAACACCGCTTCCAGTGAGGTGTGGTTGGAACTGGCAAATATCC
>JAKVCB010000281.1 GCA_022448345.1 Pirellulales bacterium | reverse complement strand
GTACAAGTTGATTGCGGAGTTGGTCGTTGGGTGCGTGCAGCGAAACAGCGAGGCGGTATTGGGAGGATTTATGGGTTAAACGTCGCATTGCCTGGGGCAGGCCCACGGTCGAGATTGTGATTCGTCGTGGACTAATTCCCAGTCCATCGGGGCGGCGGGCCTCGTCGAGGGCGGGTAGCAGGGAGTCGAGGTTTGCCAGCGGTTCGCCGATCCCCATGACGACGATATGGGTGAGTCGTTCCTCCGGCGACAGGAGCCGATCGAGGCGTAGTATTTGCTCGAGGATTTCACCAGTCGTGAGATTTCGCTGCAAACCATCCAAGCCGCTGGCGCAAAAGACACACCCCATACCACACCCAACTTGCGTGCTGATACAGATGGTTCGGCGGACTTGATCCCGGAGCAGTACGCATTCGATCTGACCTCCGGTAGCCAGAGTGAGGAGTAGTTTCTCCGTTCCATCGGCTGCTTTCGTGTGCTGATCGATTTTCGTTGACCACAGGGTGAACTGATCGGCCAGACTGTGGCGAAGTGGCTTGCCGAGGTCGGTCATCGTGTCCCAGTCACGGGTTCGTTTTTCAAATATCCAACGTCGGACTTGCGCGACGCGGTAGCCTGGCATTTCTTGTTGCTGGCACCACTGGCTCAGCAAGTCATCAAAGTTATCCAGCAAATGGGGCAAGGTAAGATTTCCTTTAGCGAGACAACGGTGTGTTGGTTAAGAGCGATGGTAGACCAGTGTAGAGGTAATAGGCTCGAGGCGTAGTGAAGTTGAGCAGGGAGACCAGGTCGATTGAGAGGGCATGGTCGCTTCGCGTTTGAGCGCCCATGAGTGCATCAAGTGCCGAGGTTTGTTTTTGGTATTGTACGCAGCGCAGGTCCTTCAAATCGTGTCCGGACAATTCAGCCACTCGATCGATGGCTGCTTCGATGAAGCCAATCTTGTCAACGAGGCCAAGCTGAAGTGCCTGGGTCGCAGTATAAATCTGGCCAGTTGCAATGTCATCCAGGGCTTTGGGACTTTCTTTGAAAGCCGGGCGACCTGCCTGAATGATTTTTTTAAAGTCGTCAAAACTCAGATCAACAAGTTCCTGAAGGACTTCCCGTTCCTCCGCGTTCATCGGCTTGGTAGGACTTCCCATTTGTTTGAGCGGGCCACTGGCAATCGAGTCATTCTGAACATCCCAGTTTTTCAACAGGCCGGAGATGTCATAGTGTGGGATGATGACCCCGATGGATCCAGTCCAAGTTGTGGGTTCGGCAAAAATGCTGTCAGGTTCGTTGCCTACAGCCATGGCGATGTAATAGCCCCCGCTGGCGCACATGCTGCCCATGCTGACCACGATGGGGAATTTCTTATCGCCCGACTCGCGTTGCTTGACCAACTCTTTCAAATAGTGGTAAAGGTAGTCACTGCCTGTGATGGTTCCACCAGGAGAATTTATGCGGAGTACCACACCAACGACGTCATCATCTTTCTTAACCCGGTCGATCTGCTTTTTTACAAATCCATTTCCCTCGATGATGGTACCTGCCACCGAGATAATGGCGACTTTGTTGGTTGCATCGCGAGCGAGCGAATGGAATTTTTCCTGGGGCCCGTTGGTCATATTGAAGTAACTTCGATAGGACGCCGACATTCCCAGAATTACAAAGACGGCAATTCCGAGCATTACGATCAGAAGTTTGCCAAAGCGCCCAAATAGGCTGGCTTTTTGCTGGAGGATAATTTGTGGAGGAGCTGTTTGGGAGGCGGTAGGACGAGGGTTATTTGCAGAAATAGCTGCGTTGGGGTCCAAATCAGTCATAGGACGGATTCTCCACTGAAAGGTTGTTGGGTACCAAAATGGCATGTGACAGCTAGTATTGAGAATTTTAAGCGCAGTGAAGGATTGAACAAGTTGCAACGGAGCGCAAATCCCAAGGATGGTGATTTGGTCCTGCCTGTCCAGGTCGCAATTGGATAGAATTTGGGGGGTATGCCACCCCGGAAGTGGGTCAGCGGGTGTTGCCTCGATTGCCAGACTGCGGCTACAGTACAGTCTGGTTTTCTCCAGAATCACCATCAACAATTGCCGCAAGGAGCCGCCGGGTGTTTGTTTCTGCGTCCACGGAATGTTTTCCTGAACTTTCGCCACCTGAAATTCTGCAAATCTTGGTGGATTTGCAGTTCACAGCCGTTGAGTTGGCTGTCCATGAAGAAGGGGGCTTTGTGCGGCCGTCTGAGGTGTTGGCTGATATTGACAAGGCGGCCCATTTTTGCCGCGATACCCATCGACTTGATATCGCCGGCTTGAATGTCCAGCTTGCTGCTGAGGGAGAAGCCTATTACAAGCAATTTGAAGCCATCAGCAAAATGGCAAAGGTCATTAAGGTGGTGACCATCATCATTCCATCAGCGGAGTTGGGCACCCCTTTTAACGAGGAAATCGAGCGACTCCGACGACTTGTGAACATAGCTTCGCTGGATGGTGCTGTGGTTTGTGTGAAAACAGAGATTGGTCGAATGACCGAGGATCCCAGTACGGCAGTTGTCCTTTGCGACAACGTCAAGGGTCTCCGGCTATCACTCGACCCAAGTCACTACATTGCCGGACCTCATCAGGACGCTAATTACGACAAGGTATTTCCCTACGTTCAACACGTGCATTTGCGCGACTCGACCAAAGAGACTCTCCAGGTTCGTGTGGGGCAGGGAGAAGTCGATTATGGCAGGCTCTTGCAACAGCTTGCCAAAGCTAAATACGACCGCGCGTTGTCGGTCAACATGGAGCCCATCGAAGGACTCGATCACCGGGCCGAAATGCGCAAAATCCGGTTGCTTTTAGACAGCCTCTTATAAAGAATCGAGTGTCTGATGGGTCCTTTCAGCTGCCTGTCTTAGGAGCTTTTGCATTTCTTTTACGTTGCACCGTCGAGAAAATCCATGTAGCGTCAGGGAGTTGTTTTGGCGAGGTGCTCCGGTTTCGTAGCGATACTTTTCTGATTACCAGGAGTCAAGGGAAAATCGAGACGCCTTTTCTGCGGAACTTTGTTGGTGGTGAGGGGTTACTAATATTGGATGTGTCGGCTGGCGCGGTGTCTGCGCAGTTCAACCCGATAGTAGCTGGATCCCTATTTCACTTGCCCTAGAGTAATAGCCAGACAGGGTATTTTGCCCTTAAGAGACGGAGAAAGGC
>JAKVCB010000280.1 GCA_022448345.1 Pirellulales bacterium | reverse complement strand
TCCATCTTCAATGGTCAGAGTAGCCGTTCCTTTGTCACCTACCTCCAGATTTCCCGAGTTATTCCATAGCGAACCGTGCCCTCGGACCGTTACAGCACCGACCGCAGTAGCCCCTTCACCAATGTAACCGTTGTTATCATTGGTCACGGTGCCACCGTCTTCGATGACCAGACTTCCATTGCCTTTGTATGCTATACGAAGGCTAGTTTGGGGGTTCCATACTGAATCGGCCCCACTGACGGTTACCACACCTGTAGCTGTGGAATAGCGGCTAATAAATCCACCCGTACTAGTAACACGGCCGCCGTTTGTGATGTTCAGAGCTCCATTAGCCCAATGACCCACATACAGGATCTTTTCATTTTCCCACCGGGCATTTTCCCCTGTAACCGTAACAAGACCGTCCCCAGGGCTTAACTTACCGATATAACCATACTGGTTGGAAACCCGACCCTGCGCCTCGATGGTTAGACTACCTGAGCCCGTGTAGCCCACATCCAGGTTGTTTGAGTTTTCCCAATGCGCATCAATACCTGAAACAGTTACTTCACCAACAGCGCCGGAATTCTCAGCAATCGAACCGTATTCATTCATCACCTTGCCACCGGCACTAATCTCTAGCGTGCCGTGACCTTCATTCCCCACCACTAAATCACTGCCGAGGTTCCACGGACTGGACTGAATACCAGTCCCCCCCGGATCGACATCCCCAATAGTGACTACCGGTCCCGTTAAAACGGTCTCTATAATCTCCACCCAGCCAGTCGTGTCATACGAAGAGTAGGACGAATTGTCATAGGAACCGGTGTCGGGGTCAGAGTAATTGTTGGAACTGTTTGTGGAGACACCGGCACTAATATCATCGACCTCAAAGTTCCAAGTTCCTGGCGGCAACAAGATCGTTGGCGGAAGCGTATCCATCGCCGCGTTATGCAAAACGGCGCCGGTTGCTTGATTGGAAATCTGCAAACCCAGGTTGCCGGCTGGCGCCGGGGTGACCTGCAAAACTCCGCCGCTACTCAGTCTGAATGTTGCGTCCGCATCTTCATGCCACATTTCCATCCAATTCTCGTAATGGCAATTCCCAGGGAAAGGACAGTCAGCCCGATCGATCACATTGGTATAGTTTCCAAAAGTGGCTTCGTAACGAATCGGCGATGCCAAGCCACTCCAGTTGACCCCACCGGATCCGTACGCCGCATTATCCAACGGACCACCATAGAAAAGGCCATCGCTGTTTTCGTGCGACAACGTTCCAGTTTCAATGACGATGGCGCCACCAGCTGATTGTGTTTGCATGACCACCAGGACAACGAAGATCGAACTGTATCTCCACATCGGTTTTCCCATTTAAAGAGTATGTTTGGATCTTGATACCGTAACGTTCACAGAAGATTTTCGCGACGGTTTCTACTGTTCATTTTTCTGCCTATGGGCTTTATTATAATCGCCCCCGGTACCGGGCAAGAGCTTTTGGCTCGATTTTTTAAGCACTACGACCGATCGACACACAAAGAGAAAAACCGCGGAGTATCACCTACATTCTCTGGCAATTCCCTCTCGAAGAGATTGGCGGCAAGACGGACGAAAAATTGCCGACATTTTACTTTCGCGATCTCTTTTCTCGAACGCTGCCAGGCCTTTGATTCACCGTATTGCCGTAGAACTTCATTTGGCGCCTGACCACCTCGTCCCAGCCGGTACACTTTGCGGGAGCCCTTTGAGCCCGCCACAATCGCCCGCCCTTAGCCAACACGATTCGTCACTAGCAATGGTTCCGAAGATTTACCCTGGCGTAAAACGGCAGCGATCTTCCAAGAACACCCTACCCGGGCAATCAAAAACCGGCACCTCTTACCACCGCATGCGAGCACCACCCTCACTGCGGAGGCCAGGTGAACGGCCCGATCACGAATTGGTGTCGATCGATTCAAAGACGGCCATGAGCGGAATGTTCCGCTGGCGGCGGTGCATACGGTCCCACCGAGGATAGATCCCCTCAAAAACGCCCCGCAACGCCAAAAATTCGACGTTCCCCTGGGAGTAAGCCAGCAAAACCTCAAGCTCGCCCTGGTAGCTAAAGTCATCGTCGCCCTCGTCGGTCAAAGTAATGGTACCCGTAAGCATCATCAGGCGATACTTGCCGCGGGTACCCGCCGGGGATAGAGTCAAGGTGCCTTCAACCGATGCGATGCGAAATGCCTCTTTAGTCTGTGGGTTGGTCCGTTCCATCATGCCAGGAGGATAAACCTGCGCAAGCCAGTTTTTCAGTTGTGTAGCGTCGACCGTCTGTTGTTGGCTTGACCAGGCCAACAGCTGGCGTTCAGCACTGCTGATCGGCACAACCTCTACGGTCGGTGCGCTGTAGGCCCGCATCCGTTCATCTTCGAGCGTACACAGCACTCGCACAGCGGGCGTGCCGGCCAGGTCTGGGAGCTCGACCGGACGGAGCCTTCGTCGGCGGCCGGTAAGATCTAGCTGTTTGGTGACAAACTGGATCTCGCGGGCCGTATATGCGGCCAAAGTTTGCGGGCCGCGGCCCTGGTGCTGAAATCCATCGAACCAGTACACGACATTGCCATCCGAATCAAGAATCGCAATGTCGACATTACTTTGCCGCTGGCGGTGTTCTTGTGGCGAGCGCGGACTGAATTCATTTTGTCGCTGGCGAGGAAGAGGCCGCTTTCCGGTAGCATATTTTTCCTGCCACACGCGTCGCACGGCCTCGGGCAGATCGACATCATCCCGATGACCATGCCACGAAGTCACAATATAAGGCTGCAGCGCGCGGACCACCGTCGGGTCAACCAGTGAGGTCCCCCGGACCTGAGTGGCTGTCGCTCAGCAGTGCCCCGAGGTGATATCGCCGTAACGCGCGTGGATCACCACCAGGCAGACGGGGCGATTTTCTGACCGTGCGCGCTGTTGAGCCGTAGCCAGCGAAGTCTCCCAATCAAGACGATACATGGCTAGCTGATCGTCATCGGGACGGATGGCGTCATATTTTGCCAGCAGCTGCCGTACCGACATCTCGTCGGCCAGCGCAGCGGTGGTGCCAAGTGCTGTGAAAAACGCACAGAAGATGACTCGCATCCAGTTCTCCTTTGTCATGATGGCTACCAGTGCACACCACAAAACCTACACACAGCGATGCTGTATGAGATCAAACCCCGCCAAACATGAA
>JAKVCB010000028.1 GCA_022448345.1 Pirellulales bacterium | reverse complement strand
TACTGCGACAAGCCCGCTGATCAGTACAACAGTTCAACCACCAAGGGCCAATGCATCCCTGCCTAAGGTTGAAACACTTCACGAATCTGCAACAGGTCCTGAAGTGGCTGGATCAACGGTAGACCTGTCCGAACCAGCATCCACTCAGAATTTGGTACCTGTCGGACTACCGACGACATCACTGGTCGCAATCACAGCAACTACAGCAGCCGAGGTGGTTGGAGATCGCTACGGGAATATTGGCAATTCACAGCCCGACACAATCACGCGCGGACAAGAACCAGCAACGCAGCAGGATCCATTGCCAAAAGATCCGTCACTTCCAGCCGTCGACTCCCCAAAACCAGGCCAGGCCTCCACGACCAAACCTGCGACCGATTCGACAACAACCCCACCCCAGGATGCGGCGACTGAACGGGCGCGAAATGCGTTTGGAAGTGAAACTCAGCCATCTTCCGGCCAGCGGTACGACGGTAACAGCAGCAATTTACACGCGTCACCCGCTGGAGACGGTTCACTCAACCCGTTTGCCCCGCAACCAGCACCACTACCAACCCCTTCGAAAGAAGCGCAACCACTGGTACCCCGTTCTGCTTCCTCAGCGGCAAACCGTTACGGTAACGAGCCAAAGCAAACCAGTTCGCTCGGACCCAATTCGCCAGCGGCCCCCTCCTCGTCTGGTGCATTCCAGCAGCCCCAACCAGCCTCGCCAAAGAATCCGCTTGCCCCACGCACCGATGCTGTGAGACAAAACGGAACTGGCGATGCAACCGTCCTGGATAGTGCGGAAACAACTGGGTTGGGTTACCCGGGTGAACAAGCCTTAGAAGGCGCGCAGCAGCCAGCCCTGTCGGTGCAAAAGATTGCCCCCACCGAAATCCAAGTTGGCAAACCGGCCAAATTTCGGATCCAAGTCCGCAACGTAGGTAATCGCCCCGCCAACGACGTGGTTGTCCGAGACCCAATCCCGCAAGGAACTCGCTTACTCGGTTCAACACCGCGGGCAGAGCTTGTTAATGGCGAACTCTACTGGCAATTAGGCACGCTCTCGGTTGGTGAAGAACGCGAATTGGAAGTCAACGCCATGCCAACGGCGGAAGGCGAAATCGGTAGTGTGGCAACCGTAACCTTCACAACGCATGCGTCTGTAAAAGTTCGTTGTACACTCCCCCAATTGGCTCTCCGACTTTCAGCCCCTGATGAAGTCATGGTCGGCGGTGAACAACGGGTAAAGATCGAACTACACAATCCGGGAAGTGGCGACGCGACTGGCGTCATCCTTTTAGAAAACGTTCCGGAAGAACTTCGACATACTGCCGGCCCGGCCCTTGAATTTGAGGTAGGCACATTACGCGCTGGCGAAACACGCAAGATGGAATTGGTCCTTACTGCTGAAAAAGCCGGCCCCGTCATCAATCGAATCATTGCACGTGGCGACGGCGATCTGGAAGTTGAGCAGGAAATCAAATTCGAGGTGATTGCCCCGGAATTGCAAATTGGCGTGGAAGGACCCGGGCGACGTTATCTCAACAAACCTGCCACCTACACTGTACACGTAGGTAATCCCGGTACGGCAACTGCCAAGGACATTGAACTCACCACCAAGTTGCCCAAGGGGATGCGATTCGTACGAGCGAATAACCTTGGCGAATACGATTCCGCCACGCATGCCGTCTATTGGAGCCTGGCAGAACTTGGTAAAGGTACCGTCGGCGCAGTCAAATTAACCACACTACCCACGGTATCAGGAGATCACGAAATCCAAGTCGAAGGCAAGGCAAGCCAGGGATTAGAAGATCAAACAACCCAGCATATCCTGGTCGAAGGTATTGCAGCAGTCACCTTCAAAGTCACGGACCTCGAAGACCCGATTGAAGTCGGTGGAGAAACAACTTACGAAATTCACGTCATCAACGAAGGATCCAAAGCGGCGAATGACGTACAAGTCACCGCAACGCTTCCTTCGGGAATGAGTATCGTTTCGGCCGAGGGAAAAGCTGGTCATTCCATCCAATCTCAAACCGTCGTCTTCGAACCTCTTGAAAACCTCGCTCCAAAAGCAGATACGACTTTTCGGGTCACTGCCCAGGGAGTTCAGCCGGGACACCAACGGCTAACTGTTGAAATTGGCCATAGTGAGCTTACGGAGCCACTCCGCACTGAAGAAAACACGCGTGTATTTGGCAACGAATAGCCTCGAGCGAAGGCCGATCTCCTTCCGGCCAAGGAGCTCCAAAAGTCTGCCTCCCATTCCAGCAGAGGCTCCCTTTTGCCACTCCAGTCGTGAAGCGACTTGTCGATGATGCAAGGCGTGCGCATCTCGGCGAAAAATCTACGCAAGGGATTTACGACTCGCTTGATGTTGGTCGCTTTGCATGAGGGTTTGCAGATGAACCTCCACGCACTCAGCAAGCCGCTGGGGGTGATAACCCCCCTCCAGAACGCTCACCAATCGACCGCTCGCATAGGTCCTGGCAACCTCCAACACCATGTTGGTGAGTTCAATAAAATCTTCAACCTCCAGCCCCAATGAGCCAACTGGATCCTCTCGGTGGCTGTCAAAGCCCGCGCTAATGAGAACCAATTCTGGTTTAATTCGGGCCGCAAAATTCTCTAGCTCTACCTTAAAGGCTTGCACATATTGACTTCGCGAAATTCCAAAAGATACAGGGACGTTGTGGGTCGTACCTATTCCCAAGCCGCGGCCTGTTTCCTCACTGGCTCCTGTCCCGGGATAGAATGGCCAACGATGGACCGAGAAAAAACCAACTCGCGGGTCTTCATAGAAAATATCCTGTGTTCCGTTTCCGTGATGGACATCCCAATCGACAATCAGCAGGCGGTCAACCTGACACTGCCGGGCTGCAATGCTGGCAGCAATTGCAACATTGTTCATCAAACAAAATCCCATAGCTCGTTGTGCCAGCGCGTGGTGACCCGGTGGACGAACGAGGCAGAGCGCCTGTTGTTGCGGGCCACTGGTCACACGCTCAACTGCGTCACAAGCAGCTCCGGCAGCCAACCGCGCCACCTCCTCGGAAGCGGGAGAAACAATCGTATCTGGATCGAGTCGGCCTCCACCTTGTTCTGCCGTTTGGCGAAGCCGGGCAAGGTGATCTTGGCCATGAATCTGGCTAAGCTGTGCGAGCGTCGCCGGATTCCAGCAGGGTCGCTCACAAAAATCGGTAACCGCCAGGCCCTCCAGCCGATCAGTAACAGCAAGCAGGCGGGACGCAGACTCCGGATGACCACCCGTATCATGGTCAAGAAAACGGGAGTCTGTGTACAAAAGGGTCATGGTTCAGGCAAATGCTTGGAGAAATCAGTGCCACCCTGGCGATTGGTCTTTCCGGTTTCCGCTCCTGCGACTTTTCCCCGAAAGGGCAACTCTCCCCAGAAAGAGCAGGTCCAGACCAGACTGAACCCTTCCGCTACAATAACACCGAAAATCGAACAGATCATCGGGTAGAATGGGCAAAAAGAACGTAAAATTGACAACTTTCGGTCGTTCTTGCTAGGATAAAAGGAACTGTTGACCCCTCTGAATAAAGTGTCGCAACTCATTACAGCGATTGAATTTATCGTTCAAGCCGAGGTGGCGGGAATTGTGCGGCCGGTGCCTTGCGAATAGTCTACGGTGCAGCCAAGCTGGACCCAGGCACCTACGATTTTGTAGCAGAAGTGACCCACCATGGACCCATCCTCTAGCTTTCGATTGCCGGAGAAATTTTGTTGCCAACTTGCCTGTGCTGCTAATCCTCCACACAGCCACCGACTCAATCACTCCTGCGGTTTGAGCGCGGTGGTCTACGCAGTCGGGCTGGTTATCTTCGCACTCAGTTGGTGTCCGGCAGAAGTCGCTGCAGAAGGCCAACACCAATCGGACAAAATCAATCCCCAGGCTCGGCTATTGAGATCGGTTGTGCAAAAATGCATTAAGAGTCCGGAGACCTACACTGCCGAAAAAGCACGCTTCGACGAGTATTTCCAGACCTACCTTTTTCCTAGCATGACGCAAACCGATCCCAAATTTCTTGGACTCCTCGGAGACCACCGCAAGGAGTTGTTGCAACGTTATCTTTGGGCATCGAAGAACCCTGATTTGCAGAGCGACCTGACGAAAATGTCGTTCGACTTTGCAAAAAAAGTGGCTGGCAACCGGAATTACCATCCAGCCGTGCGATTGAACGCAACGCTGCTGCTGGGAAGCCTGGATGCAAAGTATTCGGACAAGGCCGATAATCCGCCTGCGCCCTATCCTGCTGCAACACAAACTCTGCTAAAAATCGTCGAGTTGGCAGCAGATAACCATCCACTTGTGACCCCTCCGATGTTAGCAGCGGCATTAATTGGATTGGAACGGCAAGCGCAATCTCGTGACAATTTGCCATCTCCAGTGAAACAAAAATTCCAACAAACACTGCTGGGAATCGTCAACCAGCCGGAATTGTCGAAATCGATCGATCCCGACGTGCAATCCTGGCTGAAACGAATTGCCGCAAGTGCGTTGGCCGAACTACACGAAACGGGTACGGACAACCAAGTCGTGACTGGCCTTCTATCGTTGATCACTGCTCCCGATATGCCGTTGGACGATCGTTGCCAGGTTGCAGTCATGGTCACGAAAATTCCCTTAGAGGGAAAACAGGTGGATACGGACGCCATCGCCCAGGGACTCCTCTTGTTGACTCAAACCGTGGCCAACAAAGTCGCAGAAAAGGCTATTGAATTTGAGGACATGCGAATTGGGAAAGGCCCTGGACGTGGCAACCTGCCTGGTCGTGGAATGGGCTTCAAAAAACCTGAATTCGACCGCCGTCGCATACTCAGTCAGCTGAAAAACCTGGATATCGCGTTGTCGGCCATTAAACCCCTGACGTCTGAAAAAGTTCAAGTCGCAGTGGACGGCGTGTTGACCGCAATTCAGCCCGTACAAGAGGCTGCCCAAAATGAAGAAGTCTCGGATCTAAAATTTACGGAACACGTCCGTCAAATGGCAGCAGATATCAGCTTGGCGGCGACACCGGTGTTGTCCGAAGAGCAAGATCCTGCCACCCACCAAAGCCAGGATACCAAAAGTCAGGACAATCTAGACCAGGACGACCTAGATCTGGAAGACGAATCCACCAATTAGCGGGCGGTTGTCAACCTTCTTAGATAAGAGCAATCTTCTTAGTAAGAGCAGTCCCGCGGCTCTCGAACCTTTATGATTTTGGGTCGCCCTGAACTGCAGTCTGAGCCCTTTGGCCTGCTGGCAATCGGGCCAGCGCCAAGCACCCGAAGATCACGACCAGATAAAACACATCCCCAACAAGCATCGTGCGGAAAAAAGGAACTGCAGCCAAATAGCACTCTGTCAATCCACCGAGTGTCTTCTCATAGTGGCTCTTGAACCACCAAACTGCAAAATTTGTGGTCAGGAAAAAAATGGCTGCGGGTAACAAACCGCAAGAGACCCAACGCACTGCAGTTGTGGCAGGGTGACTTTCCTGCCTCAATGATCTGCCCAGCCACACTGGCAAGACCATGGCCACATAGGTCACGATCAGCACGCCAAGCTGATCATACGCTGGTAATGCCAAATCGCTAATCACCAGACAACCCACCGGTACCAAAACGGCAATAGGCCATCGGGCAAAATAGTATCCGGCAAAGATCGTGACCGCAGCAATCGGCGTAAAACACCAATCGGGCTGAGCCCAGCGACCACACACCCCAATTGCCACCAGTAACCCAAAAACCAAGAGATCACGGCCGATCTCCGCGAGATGTTTGTCTGAAGATCCTGATACCAGGGGCGTATCGCTACGAGACATCACAATTTTCCGTTCGCTGTGTGTTTGTGTTTGATCTGGCGGAATACCACAACCGGCCGACCACTTATGCGCCAATTCTAATCTTGGGGTGCAAACTTCCACAAGACGCGGTCACCCGCCTGAAGCCGAAAGATACCACAACTTCGGTCAGCCCGCTCGTTGTTGACCCAATACTGCCAAAAATGTTGGGTTGGGCGATCCGCAGCTAGCCCATCGATACTAATCAAAAAAGTGGCTTCACCCTCTCCCACCTTTCGAAAAGTGATCCCTGGCCGAAAATCAACCGCCGTCTCTAGCAAATCAAGCACGGTCATCTCCGCTTGCCAGGGAAGCGTATCAAAACGGCGTTGGACCCCATTTCCGAAGTCAATCGTCAACGAAACCGACTCCTCCGTGACCGGTGGGGTCGGCTGCCAGCCTTTTTCGTGACCAGCTGCCGAAATACGGCCTCCTGGTGCATCGGAAGGGCCGATCGGGCCGCTGGAACGGTGAAACAGGCCCCTGGAGCCAACAACGCCTGCTAGCACGCAAGCGAGTAAAATGGGCAGGACCCACCAGGGCGAATTCGTGTTGTTCATGGTCACACCGCTCACGCCTCCAACATCGACGGGAAGGCCTCGATCGTCAACCGGTCCAAACTACCAGTCGGCAGCAAGCAGGGGGCCGTTGGCCAGTAACCCCGTTTCCAGACGAGAGTCTTCTAGCCGTCACAAACCAACTACGGTATTCTTGGAAAGCCCAGGCCGTGGGCCTGATTGACGACCGCTGAATTTCTGACGTAGAGGTCCCGTGATGGCGGAAAATCAAACAATTACGCTATCGTTTCCCGAGCCCGACATTGCTCTGCTTACGATTGATGCCCCAAATAATAACGTAAACCTGCTCTCTCGAGCAGTGATGGACGAATTGGAAGGGCAACTGGACGAAGTAGATGCTCGCGGGAACGTCGCAGGACTTATCCTGCGCTCGGGTAAGCCAGGCATGTTCATTGCCGGAGCCGACCTCAAAGAGTTCATTGCCTGGATTGACTCCACTTCCGACGAAGTCGTCTCGGTGGCACGGCGTGGGCAGCAGCTTTTTTCGCGGCTGGCTACCAGCGACTATCTGTCCATCGCTGCCATTGACGGGATCTGCGTTGGCGGGGGGGCTGAACTGGCAATCTGGTGTGATCGACGCATCATGAGTCGTTCAAACAAGACGAGCTACGGATTTCCCGAAGTGAAACTAGGCCTTTTCCCCGGCTGGGGAGGAACCGCCCGCACCCCACGGATAATCGGACTTTCGAACGCGGTAGAATTAATCACCGGTGGGGAATCACTGGACACCGACACAGCACGGGTGATGGGTCTGGCCGACGATGTCATCGAAGCGGCAGACGAAGAAGTGGCCGAGCGACTGGTCGAAGCAGCCATCAGAATGGTTCGTGCGGAACAACTCTCGGGTGACTTTCGTCGCGACCGGCAGCGTTGGTCAGAGCCAATCTCCCTGAGTGAGACTGAACTTGGCTTTCTGGGTGCCACCGCCAGCGGATACATCCAGGGACAAACCAAAGGACACTATCCCGCTCCCATGGCCGCCTTGGAGCTGATGCTTGGCGCGACAAGCGTTGACCTGATGACTGCCTGTGAGATGGAGGCAACCGGCTTCGCGGAATTATTCGGTTCAGCGGTCAACCGATCCCTTCTCAATGTGTTTTACCTGCGCGATCGCAACAAGAAAGACTCCGGCATTGCTGGCCAGGCGACTCCGGGAAAAATTGGTTCGGCAGCATTGATCGGTGCTGGGATCATGGGGCAAGGAATTGCGGCAGCGAATGTAAAACGCGGTATCCGTGTCACGTTGAATGATGCCAGCCAGGACGCGCTGGCTCGGGGAGTCCAAGGCATCCTGAGTGAAGTCTCGTACAACAAGAAATCGAGGCAGACCGATGTCAACCGAACCCTCGAAATGGCGCCGCTGGTCAACGCAACCACCGTGGATGAAGAGATTTGTGCAGCTGACGTGGTGATTGAAGCGATTCTCGAGAACTTCACGGTTAAACAAGAGCTTTTTGCCCGCCTTGAACCGCAACTTCGGGAAGATACGATTCTTTGCTCAAATACTTCGAGCATCCCTATCACCAAACTCGCCGAGGGGCTCAAGTATCCCGACCGTTTTTGTGGGCTTCATTTCTTCAACCCGGTTCGCAAAATGCCTCTGGTGGAAGTCATTCGGGGTGCTCAGACCAGCGATCAGACCATCGCCACGGCAGTCGCATACGCTAAAAAACTTGGCAAATCGCCGATCGTAATGAACGATGGACCTGGATTTTTGGTCAACCGTTTACTACTGCCGTATATGAATGAAGCAGCCCTGTTGCTCTCGTCAGGAGTGGCCATCGGAGACGTTGAAAGGGCCGCCAAGACGTTTGGGATGCCGATGGGACCGATCACGTTGTACGACGTGGTTGGGATCGATACCTGCGTCCATGCAGGTCGGGTCATGCTCGACGCATTTCCCAACCGCATGGTGGCCGCTGAAATTACCTCAAAACTTTTCGAGGCAGGCCGCTTCGGACAAAAAAACGGCAAGGCTTTCTTTGATTACAACCATCGCAAAAAAGGAAAAGGCCAGGAAAGTCCTGTCGTCGCGGAAATAATTGAAGCGACCGTCACCGAGCGCCAAGAATTTACATCCGAACAAATCACCGAACGGATGTTTTTCCCTATGCTGCTCGAAGCAACCCGCATTATTGAAGACAACCTGGTTCGTGACCTTCGCGACATTGACCTCGCCTTGATATTCGGAATCGGCTTTCCTCCTTTCAAGGGTGGATTGCTCTTTTGGGCTGATTCTATCGGGCCAGCGACACTTCTCGAAAAGCTCAAACCTTATGAAGCGCTTGGTAAACGGTTTCAGCCTACTGGAGTACTGTGCGAACTCGCAAAAGACGGTAAAAAATTCTATGACCTGGCCACAAATACGGGAAGCAAACCATGAAGCAAGCCGTCGTCGTTGATTGCTGCCGCACACCCATCGGGCGCGCCCATCCGGAAAAGGGTGCATTCCGCGATGTCCGCTCGGACGACCTGGCTGTCGAAGTTGTGCGAGCACTGGTTGACCGCAGCGGGATTGATCCTGCTGCCATCGAAGATGTCATACTTGGAAATACCCAGCAGCAACGAGAACAGGGGTTCAACGTTGCCCGCAATGTGAGCCTGATGGCAGGCATCGCCGTGGAAGCGGGTGGGGCAACCATCAATCGACTTTGTGGCAGCAGTCTACAGGCACTTAACCAAGCATCACACGCCATCATGGCGGGCTTCGAAGATGTCCAAATCGTGGGCGGCCTGGAACATATGCACCACATCGCACTGGATGCTGGTCTTGATCTCAACCCGAAACTCTTCCAGCGGACCAGCAAGGGTGCCCTCATGATGGGGATTACTGCCGAATTTCTTGCACAGATGAATGGCATCTCACGTGAACAGCAAGACCGGTTCGCTCTGGAAAGTCACCAGAAAGCGACGGCCGCCTATACAAACAAGGAATTTGAACGAGAACTGATCCCCGTCTGGGGGCGCAATGAAGCAGGTGAAAAAGTGCTTGTCGATCGGGACCAGTGCGTCCGGGGAGACACCAGTATGGAAGCCCTGGCGGCTCTCAAGCCGGCATTCATGCCTGGGATGGGAACCGTAACTGCCGGTAACAGTTCACCGTTGAACGATGGTGCGTCAGCCATGCTCGTCATGTCTGACGAACGTGCCAAGGAACTTGGCCTGACCCCGCTCGTTCGCGTGCGAGCAACGGCCGTGGCTGGAGTCGATCCGTGTGTGATGGGCACCGGTCCCGTGCCGGCAACGCAAAAAGCACTCCGACGAGCGGGTTTGACGCTGGAGGATCTCGATCTGATTGAGCTCAACGAGGCCTTCGCCGCCCAGGCGCTGGCGTGCATACAAATGCTCGATAGTAATGGTCAGGCTTGCGACTCTGCCAAAGTGAATGTTCGCGGTGGGGCAATCGCTATTGGGCATCCACTCGGTGCCAGCGGTGCCCGCATTGCCACAACGCTGATCCATACCATGATCGACCGCGATGCCAAGTTTGGTCTGGCGACGATGTGCATCGGTGTTGGCCAGGGCATCGCCACAATTTTCGAACGTGTTTAAGCACCATCGCGTCGTACCACGTCAGTCCGTTCTTGCTTTAAGCAATCACGTCGCGGAGAAATCTTCCGGTATGGCTTGCGGCACACTCAATGACTTCGTCAGGCGCCCCCTCTACCACGACATCTCCCCCCTTCGCACCACCTTCTGGCCCCATATCAATTATCCAGTCAGCAGACTTGATAACGTCCAGGTTGTGTTCGATCACCACCACTGAATTTCCTTGGTCGACCAACCGCTGTAGAACAACCAGAAGCCTGCCGATATCGTCCGTGTGCAAACCGGTGGTCGGTTCATCGAGAATATACATCGCATGGCTGCTTTGTGACCGCCCAAGTTCGGTCGCCAGTTTAATTCGCTGGGCTTCGCCTCCAGAGAGCATCGTCGATGGCTGCCCCAAAGTGAGGTAGCCCAACCCCACATCAGCCAGACTACAAAGCAGGCGATGAATCGAAGCATGATTTGCAAAAAACTCCACTGCCTCTGCAACGCTCATTGCGAGCGCTTCGGCAATCGAATGGCCACGGTATTTAACCGAGAGCGTTTGACGATTGAATCGTGTACCGCGACAAACGTCACAAGTCACGAACAAATCAGGGAGAAAGTTCATCTCGATCTTCTGTAAGCCCTGTCCTTGGCATGCTTCACAACGACCACCTTTCACGTTGAAACTAAAACGGCCTATCTTGTAGCCTCGCTGCTTGGCTTGGCGTGTGCCAGCAAACACTTTGCGGACTTCATCGAATAGCCCCGTATAAGTCGCCGCGTTGCTCCGCGGTGTCCGACCAATGGGGGCCTGGTCAACCCGAATCGCACGGTCCACCAGACTCACTCCGCGAAGACTGCGATAAGGCCCCGGCTTACTCGAAGCACCATGAAGCCTTTGCGCCAGGGCCCTACCAAGCGTCTCGATCACCAGCGAACTTTTACCCGATCCACTAACACCGGTGACACAAGTGAAACACTCCAAGGGAAACGAGGTGGTGACATTTTTCAGATTATTTGCGGTGGCACCCTCCAACAACAAACGCCGGCTTTTGTCTGGCAGGCGTCGCTTGCGAGGCACCGGGATGACTCGCTTCCCAGAGAGATACTCTGCCGTCAAAGACTGCGAATCAAGAATAAACTGATCAGATGGCGCCTGGGCAACGACCTTCCCTCCCAGCAACCCAGCCCCTGGTCCTATGTCGATGATTTCGTCGGCCTCGCGCATGACCGCCTCGTCATGCTCGACAACAATGACCGAGTTTCCTTGCTGCTGGAGTTCGCGAAGCGCCGCAATGAGCCGGTTGTTATCGCGAGGATGCAACCCAATTGACGGTTCGTCGAGCAGGTAAAGGACTCCTACCAGACCCGATCCAATTCCAGTCGCCAATCTCACACGTTGCATCTCTCCACCACTGAGCGTATCAGCGGTGCGGTCAAGTGTGAGGTAATCGGCACCAACTTTTATGAGGAATGCGAGACGACGGTTAATTTCTCGTAAAACTGGCTCACCAATCGGTTTCTCATCGCAAGACAACTCCACACCTTCGAAGAATTCTTCTGCTTGACGAACCGTCAGCGCAGTGACTTCGTGAATGGCCATCCCCTGGAACCGGCAAGCAATTGCCTCGGGACAAAGACGATGTCCCTGACAATCACTGCAGGGAACGGAACTACGGTAAGCCTCAAGCCGGTCACGAACCGTTTCGCTTCGAGTCCCAGCGTAGTCCATTTCGAGATGCCCGAGCAGGCCGGGAAAATTTTTACCGTCGCCGTAAAGCAGTTGTTGACGGCCAACATCCGGCCAGGTCTCGAGAGGTTGATCCATCTCGACTTTGGCCGAACTGCAAAAGTCTGTGAGCAGTTGTTGCCGCTGTTTTTTGGCCGCTGCTGACCCTCTCTTCCACGGAGAAATCGCCCCGTTGGCAAGGGCCAAACTGTTGTCGGGCAGGACCAGGTCAGGGTCAAAACCTTCGCTGGCACCTAATCCACTGCAAGTGGGACACGCCCCGTGAGGGCTGTTAAAGCTGAACGTACGGGGCTCAATTTCAGCAATACTGGCCTGGCATTGCGGACAAGCATACCGCGTGTTGTAGACCTTCTGCTGCCAATTGGTGGTGTCGGTTTTATTTTTCACCCCGGTTCTGTCGTCAGGCGTTTGGTAACTGATGACGAGGACACCTTCACCATGCTTGAGAGCTAGTCGAATAGATTCTTCCAGTCGGGTTTTGATCCCCTTGCGAATAATAACACGGTCAATAACAGCTTCAATATCGTGTGTTTTTTGTGATACGAGCGGCGGCACATCTTCGAGAAGATAAGTTTGCCCATCAATCCGCGCGCGGACAAACCCCGCTTTCCTGATCTTTTCAAATATTTCCGGATGGCTTCCCTTGCGGCCACAGATGAGCGGCGCAAGGACCATAACACGAGTTTCCTCAGGAAGTGCCGTAATCAGAGCCTCAATCTCGGCAGGTGTCTGTTGTGAAATCAGGGCATCGCATTCCGGACAGTGCACCTCTCCAAGACGTGCCATCAACAGCCGCAAATAGTCGTAGATCTCCGTGACCGTGGCCACTGTGCTCCGTGGGTTCTGGACTCCTGGGCGTTGATCGATGGCAATGGTCGGCTGAAGACCGTCGATCCGGTCAACATCGGGCCGCTGCATCTGAGCGCAGAACTGGCGGGCATAAACCGATAAACTTTCGATATATTGCCGTTGTCCCTCGGCTAACAACGTGTCGAATGCCAGGGAACTTTTTCCCGAACCGCTGACCCCGGTAATCACGACGAATTTGTTACGGGGAATGTCGACATCGATGTTCTTCAGGTTGTGAGTCCGCGCACCACGTATCTGGGTAAACCCGTCATTGAAACGGACTTCCCGGTCAACGGCTGACTGGGATGAGGCAGGAGGGCACATGACGACGAGCGTAACAGCCGGTCCGATCTGCGACCATACCTTTGATGGCGGAAAAACTACGCGATCTTTTCAGTCGTTTGTGGGAGATCCCTTGCCGACCGGCCGGCAAGGCAGGTAGGGTGTTCGACCTGCGGATGACGAATCTTGCGTGTTCGGACTCCATCAGGCACCGGCACGCGTTGCCGAAGTCGTGCACTATCGACTAGAATGCAGAGCTTTGCCGAATAACTGACGCCAGCCGAAAAACTGACGGCAGCTGTCTCCAGCGGACACGGGCTCCCCATGTTTGAATCCCTGCAAGAAAACCTCACCTCTGCGCTAAAAACGCTGCGCACACAGGGAAAATTAAGCGAATCGAATATGCGGGACGGGCTCAAACTCGTCGAACGGTCGCTGCTGGAAGCGGATGTAAGTTTTGAAGTCGTGCGGGACTTCATGCAAAACGTCACCGAGCAGGCTGTCGGTGAAAAGGTGCTCAAATCGCTTAATCCAAGCCAGCAAATTGTAGGAATCGTCCATCAAGAATTGATTCATCTGATGGGCCCGGTAGACCATTCTCTGCACCTGAAGGGAACCGACGACACTACCATTTTGATGATGTGCGGTTTGCAGGGATCGGGAAAAACAACCTCTTGCGGCAAACTTGGCCGATTGCTCATGCAGGCAGACCGCAAACCTCTCCTGGTCGCTGCTGACCTGCAGCGTCCTGCGGCCATCGACCAACTCCACATTCTGGGCGAGCAGCTCGATATTCCTGTTTACTCAGACCGTGTCGAAAAAAATCCGGTCGTGGTTTGTAACGCAGCGGTCAAGCAAGCCAAAAAAATTGGCGCTGATGTCGTAATCCTCGACACAGCCGGTCGACTACACGTTGACGAAGAGTTGATGGGGCAGCTCGAAAAAATTGACCGACAATGCCAACCTGAGCAGGTCTATCTCGTGGTAGATGGAATGACAGGCCAGGACGCGGTCAACAGCGCAAAAGCGTTCAATGACGCCTTAGAGCTGGATGGCGTGATCATGACAAAACTCGACGGCGATGCCCGCGGCGGTGCTGCCTTGTCGGTTAAACGTGTCACCGGAGTTCCCATTAAGTTCGTCGGTACCGGAGAACATCTCGATGCGCTCGAGGAATTCCATCCGGAACGTATGGCAGGCCGAGTGCTTGGGCAAGGAGATATTCTCACCCTGGTTGAAAAAGCACAGCGCGAATTCGACCAGGAAGAAATGCGTTTACAGGAAGAACGCTTGCAAAAGGGCGAATTCACGCTGGAAGACTTTCGCAAGCAGCTAACCCAGGTTGGCCGCCTGGGCCCCATGCAAAAAGTCATGGGAATGATTCCCGGAATGGGCCAAATGACCGAAGGACTCGATGACATCGATGCCGAAGGAGATATGAAGCGGTTGTTGGGCATCATTGACTCAATGACCCCCCAGGAACGCCAAAAACCCAAGCTTATCGATCAAAGCCGCCGCCGCCGTATTGCCACCGGTTCGGGGGTCGAACCGCACGAAGTCAACGAGCTGGTCAAGCAATTTGACGCCATGGCCCAGTTAATGGTGCAAATGGCCGGTAAGGGGATGCGCGAAAGAATGAAGTTGCTCCAGCAGGTGCAAAGCGGCATGGCTGGCAACGGACAACTGGCCCGGTCCAAGAAGGGAACCGGCAAACGGCTGTCACCAAAAGAGCGGGCGAGGCTAAAAAAACAGCGCGACAAGGAATTGAGACGAAGAAAAAGGGAAAAAAAACAAGGGAAGTAAGATCCTGACAAGGCGGGGCGGGCCTTGTTTTCAAGGCCCCAGTCGGGCAGAATGGGGGATTCGCTAAACCGGCTCAGCCCCCGGAAGCGAACTTGCCAGGGCTGCCTGTTGAAAGAGGAGACCATTGTGTCTGTAAGAATTCGCATGAAAAAGATGGGACGAACCCATCGACCATTTTTCCGTATCTGCGCAATGGACAAGCGGTCTCCGCGTGATGGACGTGTGCTTGAGGAATTGGGCACTTATGACCCCTCCATACCTGATACGGATGCGAGGGCCATTCTTAAACTCGATCGCATCGACTATTGGCTCAGTGTGGGCGCGCAGCCTTCGGGCAACGTATCTGTATTGATCAAAAAGTACGGAACCGCCGGAACCCATGTCGACGTACAAAAAGCGGCTTTGGAAAAAATTGCCCAACCCAGGGTCATTCCGGATCCCGGCAAGCCAGCCTCAATGCCCACATCGCCTGAGCCAGAAACCTCTGAAGAAAAAACCGAATCAGCCTCAACCGCCGAGGCCGAATCGCCAGCGAAAGATTCCACCGAAGACTCGACAACCGCTGAGCCTGCCAAGGAAACCGCTGCTGACGAAACCGCAGAATCTGATTCAGGCGACGCGAAAGAGACTGACACCGCTAAATCGAGTTAATCCCAAAACCGACTTGTATCCGTGGAACTGAAAGATCGAAGGAGGCGGCCAAAATTTTCTGAACAACGGTCGTGGCGTTGACATGCGATTCGACGTGCTGACGCTATTTCCGGAGATGTTTCCGGCCTACCTCGGTCAAAGCTTGCTCAAGCTGGCAATCGAGCGACAACTGGTCGACATCCAACTACATAACATGCGCGACTGGGCTCATGACAAACATCACCAGGTCGACGACCGTCCTTTTGGTGGTGGACCCGGCATGCTGCTCAAGCCAGGCCCCGTTGTTGAGTGCGTTGAACATGTCCAGCAACTCACCCAGCAACCGGGACATTTGGTGTTATTGAGCCCTGTCGGGCGACGCCTTGAACAGCCGGTTGTGGAGGATTTGGCCAACCACAAACGCCTGGTTTTGGTATGTGGGCGATACGAAGGATTTGACCAACGAATTATGGATATCCTCAAACCGGATGAAATTTCGGTTGGAGATTTTATTTTGAATGGAGGAGAAGTCGGGGCCATGGTGGTCATCGACG
Source organism: Pirellulales bacterium (assembly GCA_022448345.1). GTDB lineage: Bacteria > Planctomycetota > Planctomycetia > Pirellulales > Lacipirellulaceae > JAKVCB01. The sequence goes on along the minus strand of JAKVCB010000028.1, from coordinate 17,905 downwards.
CCGTACTTCGGCTGGTTCCCGGGGTCCTGGGAGACGAACAAAGCAATAAACATGATTCCTTTTCCGGCAGGCAACGTCGGCTGGAATTTGCACAATACACAAGACCAAGAGTCTACCGGGAATTGGAAGTCCCGGCGGTACTCACCAGCGGTAACCATGAAGAAATCGCCCGCTGGCGCGAACAAAACAGCTTGGAACGAACACGCCAGCGGCGGGCTGACCTGTTGTAAGGCCAAGTCAGGTTGTAAACCAAACATCGGCGACCCTTTCAAAAAGAGGAAATAACCATGAGTCAGCAAATCCTGGATCTCGTAGAAAAATCCAGTCTCAAAGATAAAGATGAAGTTCCTCAGTTTGACATTGGTGATACGGTCGATGTCCACACGAGAATTCTTGAAGGCGAGAAAGAGCGGATCCAAATTTTCTCCGGAGTGGTAATTGCCCGAAATGGCTCGGGAAGTCGCGAGATGTTTACCGTACGCCGGATTGTTTCCAATGAAGGTGTCGAGCGAAAATTCCCGCTGCACTCGCCCCGCGTTGCCAAAGTCGACGTCAAGCGAAGTGGACTTGTACGGCGGGCCAAGCTTTATTTCCTCCGCGATCGTGTCGGCAAAGCGGTACGTCTTAAAGAACGCCGGCGCGACACATAACTCGGTTTTGCCATGCGGTTCCTATGAGCCTACGCACCTGGCTCGCCGATCTGTTCCGACCACGTACTCTTGGCGAACGAGGCGAGGCAATCGCTGCCCAATACCTCAAACGACGAGGATTTAAGATCGTCGCTCGCCGGGATCGCTCCAGACTTGGTGAACTGGATCTGGTCGCCGTCGAAGACCGTACAATCGTATTTGTGGAAGTAAAAACTCGGCGATCGGCCAGGAAGGGACAACCTACCGAGGCGGTCGACCACGCCAAACAGTGCCAATTGACCCGAGCTGCCTTGACGTTTCTCAAGAGCCATGGCTTGCTGGAAGAGCAAGCCCGGTTCGACGTGATTGCGATCATCTGGCCCAAGGGAACCTCCCCCCGCATTGAGCACTTTCGCGATGCGTTCTCGGCAAAGGGGCCGAGTCGTCAGTTCTTTCGCTAAACTGGTTTTCTTCCCGATTGAACAGTCCTTGATTTTTGGCTTTCCAGTGCAAGGTCCACCCAGGGGAGGGGTCCCGGGACCATACCGCCCTAAGAACCCACCCGTTGACGGCGACTCCCTTTGGATACGTTGCCCCCGTTCTGTTTCTACCCCATCTCCTATCTCCCCCGGGATGCCAAAACTGCACAAGGTCTCCAGGCCGACGGTATCGTCCACACAGCCGCCACCAGATTCCTTCTTGAGGAAATTCAGCCCGTATCACAAGGTTTTTCTCGGTAGTTCTGCAAAAGTCACCCTGCGATAGGTCATCGAAAACTAGTTGCTGGGCAGGGCTCCTCGTAGCGTCCCTTGGGCGGTAGAATAGAAAGTTGTTGGATTCAGATGGCGAATCGCAACAGGCTCCATTGGGTACCAGGAAGGTAAGAACCATGACGAAACACATCTTTGTAACTGGTGGTGTTGTCAGTTCGCTCGGCAAAGGTTTGACCAGCGCCTCAATTGGCATGCTGCTGGAGAAGCGCGGGCTGAGCGTGCGGATGCAAAAGCTCGATCCGTACATTAATGTCGACCCTGGCACCATGAGCCCTTACCAACATGGTGAGGTCTATGTGCTGGACGATGGTAGCGAAACCGATCTCGATTTGGGGCACTACGAAAGGTTCACCAATGGTCCCCTTTCGCGTTTTTCAAACTACACAACTGGCCAAATCTACCAATCGGTCATCAACAAGGAACGACAAGGAGAATTCCTTGGAAAAACGGTTCAGGTCATCCCGCATATTACCAATGAAATCAAGAGCGTCATTTCCAAAATGGCGGAAGACCCAAAAGATCCAGTCGACGTGATCATTACTGAAATTGGGGGTACCATCGGAGACATTGAAAGCCTCCCCTTCCTGGAAGCAATCCGCCAGTTTGCAATCGACGTTGGAAAAGAAAACTGTCTTTATATCCACTTGACCTTGGTCCCTTACCTGAAAGCGGCAAAGGAACTGAAAACCAAACCGACACAACATTCTGTTGGTCAGCTAAGGGAAATTGGTATTCAACCAGATATTCTGATTTGCCGGACGGAGCGGTCCATCAGTCGAGACGATCGCGAAAAGATTGCCCTCTTCTGCAATGTTACCCTCGACGCAGTGATCGAAGAAAAAGACAAGGACTTTTCAATTTACGAAGTTCCTCTAAGCCTGGTTGACAACCAGTTGGACAAATTTATCGTCGACAAGCTGGGACTTTCTACACCCGATCCCAATCTGGACGATTGGCGGGAGTTACTTCAACGCCTGCGAAATCCCAACCACGAAATTAGCATAGCGGTCGTCGGCAAATATGCCGAGCACAGCGATGCATACAAGTCCATCTACGAGGCAATCGACCATGGTGGTATTTTCCACCAAGCCCGGATTCGCATTGGCCGGATTCGTAGCGAGGATGTGGAAGCCGAAGGACCAGAAAAAGTTCTCTCTGGTTATGACGGTTTACTGGTACCAGGCGGATTTGGAGAGCGGGGTATTGAAGGGAAAGTTGCTGCCATCCGTTACGCCCGTGAGCGAAAGTTGCCGTTTCTAGGGATCTGTCTCGGAATGCAATGCGCCGTGATCGAGTTCGCCCGCAACGTCAGCCACCTTGAAGGGGCCAATTCAACCGAGTTTGACAAAGACACTCCACACCCAGTGATTTGCCTTCTCAATGAACAAAAGACGATCACCGAAAAGGGAGGGACCATGCGGCTAGGTGCACAGCCAACCTGCCTTGAGACAGATAGTATCGTTGCCGATTGCTATGGCGTTACCGATGTCCATGAGCGGCATCGGCATCGCTATGAATTCAACAACGTCTACCGCCAGCAGTTTGCTCGACACGGCATGCGGTTTTCCGGCACAAGTCCCGACGGTTTCCTGGTTGAGGTTGTTGAATTACCCGATCATCCTTGGTTTGTCGCCGTCCAATATCACCCGGAATTCAAATCAAAACCGACCTCCCCTCAACCTCTGTTTGCCGGATTTATCGGGGCGGCTGTGGCCCATCATGCGGGCCGCCAACGGCCCACACATCCTCAAGAACCAGCGGATGAAAGTGTACCGGTTGCAAAACCTGCCAAGGCCCCTTCAACGAACCCAACCAAGTAATTTCTCACACAAAACATGGACCAAGCCTCTGGCCCCTTCAATTTGCTATGACCGAAGAAAAAAAAATCATCATCGATGAGGACTGGAAGTCGAAGGTCCAAGCCGAGAAAGAATCCTTCGAAAAGGAGTCGGAACACCCACAGCCGGAAGCAGGTGTTCCCCAAGACCCACCCATGCCACCGGCAAGCCTGGAAATACTGCTAACAAACCTCGCCACCGAAGCTATGATGGCACTCGGTCAGATTCCGCACCCCACTACGGGAAAAATTTCGTTTCTTCCAAACCAGGCCAAATTCTTGATTGATACAATCGCAGTTATCAAGGAGAAGACCAGCGGCAATTCGACAGCAGCCGAAACGCAAGCCATTGACGGTCTTATCCACCAACTGAGGATGGCCTACATTTCTGGTCCTCCAGAAACAGCACCGGATGCATCCGCTGATAATGCGGCCAGTTCTATTGAAATCCCCGGCACCTAATAAAAGCACCCCACCCAGACGATTGTCGTGTTCGACACTACGGTCGAATGTGCCGCCATCTAAAAACTTGCATTCCCGTATCCGGCTGACAACGGTCGGGGTAATTAGCGGCGAACGATTCTCGAACTGGGTAGGGGTGCTTGACTTCTACTTTTCTTGATTGACGCTCGTATCGCAGGGTGGGTCCACCCCGGTTGGTTAGTGCTTTTTGTCTTTTAACCTGTCATGCCGAGAGTTGGTCAAATACCTGTCGAAATTCCGGCATTTGCTCGGCAATGTGTTGCTGCCAACGTTCTGGATGCCAAATCTCAATACAAACTGCAGCCCCGATGATCATGACGGTGCCCCCTGGCTCGACGGCCAGGAACTCTCGAAATCCCTCGGGTAGTACGATTCGCCCACGACCCGCCAATTTAATCTGAGTTTGCCTGGTCGAAAGCAAGCGACCGAGCAATTGAACCTCCAACAATCTCCCTTCCAGCCTGCCGGCTTGAATCTTGCTTGCAACCAGGGCGACCCCCTCATCCTGCTTGGCCTGCCACGCATCTGCGTTCCAGAGGCTGAGGCATCCATACTGTTCTTTAGCGAGAATGCAAGCACCTTTATCGGCTGCTAGCTGATCCACTAACTCCGAAGGCAACGAGACACGATATCGGTCGTCGAGCGTCCGCGCGTTTTCGCCCAGTATCAGTTCGGTCGTCTCTGCCACGTCAACCTGTGGGGGCTATCTCAATTTCATCAGGGTGCCATCCTCGGCAAAAATTGGTGTCTCCTTACAAATGGGCTTAAAACCCGTGATTTACTCCGTTTAAACACATTTATGGGCTAATAACCCACATCTATGACAGCTGATTCTATCGTCCCCAGCTTGCCTGACAAGGTGTGCGGACAATAATTCGCAGAAATTTTTTGGCCCGGTGGAAGCCTTAAAAACCGAGAAGTTCGGCCTGACGGAAACTACTTGCTAGCGGCCAATAGACCCTACCCACGAACGAACCGAACTCGCGTGGCACAAAGTGGGCTGTTTTAGTAGCTTTCGCCGTTCTGAATTATCAACACCGTGGCGCACGCGACCCTCTTTTGTTGTGGCCTCGACAATATTAAGAAATCGGGATTAAGGAATCGGGTGGTCAGGGAATCTTTACAAAACGATCGTGTTGTGATCACTGGCATGGGGGTGATCACTTCGACCGGCAGCCATCGGGAAAACGCCTGGCAAGCAATTTGTTCTGGCCAAAGTGGAGCCCGTCGCATGAACGGTATCACAGGCATTCCCGATGGCATGTTTTTGGCTGCGCCCGTTGACCTGTTTGGTAAATATCCTGGTCAGTTGAAAAACATTCCGCTCTGTCGCCAGACGGCCAGAGAGGCTTTGCTGGACAGTGGCATCGAACCTCAAAAGATGGACCGTACTCGTTTTGGCTGTTCCATCAGCGGACATATGGGCGACACGGACTTCGTGGTCGAACGGGTTGGCAAGAATACCCTGACTCCAGAAGGAAAACAGCCTTGGTGGAACCAGTGGCTCCCCAATACCGCGTGTTCGATTGTGGCCAATGACCACGACTTGTGCGGACCGCGACTAAGCAATTCAACGGCCTGTGCTAGTGGAACCATTGCATTTCTGGTTGCGGTACGGTCCATCCTTGACGGGCAATGTGACGTGATGTTAGCAGGCAGTTCGCAAGCAATACACCCTTTATTTGCTGCTGGTTTCCACAACATGCGAGTACTGGCAAACCATGAAGATCCTTCTCAGGCTTGCCGGCCTTTTGATTCAAATCGCAAAGGATTTGTAATGGGCGAAGGTGCGGCGATGCTGATTGTCGAACGACTCAGTCACGCACTGGAGCGCGGTGCACAGATATACGCCGAAGTACTCTCGGGTCACATTCTCACCGACGGCCAGCATGTTACCAGTCTTGATGCTAATAGTGATGCACTCGTACACTTGATTACAACGACCCTGCGTTCGGCAAACCTTGCCCCACACAACATCCACCACATCAACGCCCACGGGACGGGCACAATCCAGAATGACGCAATGGAAGCCCAAGGCATCCGTCGCGCACTGGGCTCGGCAGCTGATTCGGTTTGCGTGACCGCCAATAAATCCATGTTGGGCCATTTGGTCAACGCGTCAGGAGCTGTTGAATTGGCCATGACTGCGTTGTCTCTCCGCGATGGATTTGCTCCGCCAACGGTCAATCTCACTGATCCTGACCCCACTTTTGACCTCGATTGCGTCCCACTGATAGGAAGGCAGCAGACGATGGACCATGCACTGAAACTGTCTATTGCCTTCGGTGGGCATATGGCAGCAGTCGCGCTGCGCCGCTGGAGCGGTACCGGTGAACGCAAGAGCGCAATCCAGCGACTCTTGGCCGCATAGGCTTCACCGCTTTCGGTGGCGAAAGGCTACTGGTCAAGCATTTTCTTGCGCCGCAACAAGTGGTGGTAATGCTGTGCAAAACGGTGAGACTCGTCCCGTACGTATTGCAACAACCGAAGGGCATACGAGTGGCGGCTCAAACGGTACGGTTCAGGCCGGTGCATGCCATAGATAAGCTCCTCTTTTTTAGCGAGCGACAACACCAGTGGGGGTTCGATTCCGGCGGCCTTGAATGCTTCAAGCCCTTGACTAAGTTGGCCCTTGCCACCGTCGATGAGAAGAATATCTGGAAAGACTGCATTCTCCTCTTCGAGCCGTTTGAATCGGCGGGAAATGACCTCGCGAATGCTGGCATAATCGTCCACACCGTCAACCTCTCGAATCCGATAGCGCCGGTAACCTGGCTTGAACGGCAACCCATCAATAAACTGGACCAGGCTGGCAACTGTTTCGTTGCCTCCAAGATGAGCGATATCAACACCTTCGATTGTCCGAGGCTGGTTGTCCAATGCAAAAAGTTTTTGAAGCCCCGACAGCCCTTTCTTTGGATCGACATAGAATACTTCCGGCTGCTCATGCTTCTCCAAATCACCCCGTTCCCGCAAAGACTCCAGCATCTTGACTTCATCGCGCAACCTGGCTGCCTTTTCAAACCTGAGATCAGCCGCAGCCTGACTCATTTCAGCTCGCATCTCCTTGAGAAGTGATTGGCGTTTACCATCCAGGAACATTCGTAGCCGTTTAATATCGCGACGATATTCCTCTTTGGAAATTCTTAAATTACAGGGAGCTGTACACTGTTGTATCGATGCCAGCAAACAGGGACGAAACCATCTCCAGCGATCATCATCGGCCTCGATATCAAGGGAACATGTCCGAAACTTGAATACCCTTTGCAAAACTTGAAGCGCTCCACGAAGACTACCAACGTTGGCAAAGGGACCATAAAGTTTTACGCCTCCTGCCCGTGGCTCCCGAGTAATTTCCACACGTGGAAACTCTTCATGCGTGGTGATTTGGAGATAAGGGAAACTCTTGTCATCACGGAGTTCCCGATTGAACTTCGGTTGTGTGTCCTTAATAAGCCGAGCTTCCATCAGCAGGGCATCCACTTCACTTTCAGCTTCGATAAAATCGACGTCGTAGGCTTCTCTGACAAGTTGAGCAGTGCGGCGGTCTTGAGCTGCTGCCTGGAGAAAGTAAGTGACAACACGTGCTCGTAAATCTTTTGCTTTGCCGATGTAGATCACGCGTCCCGCCTGATCCTGGAAAAGGTAAACACCCGGAGCCGATGGAAATTTGCTCCGCACCTTGGTCGCTGCCCGCTGGAAAAAATCTAGCTGCGTTTTGGAACTTTCAGCTGAGTCGCCAGCAGTTGTCACTGTGTTTGCAAGCCAAGTGGGACAAGAGGATTTTCCACGTCTGCCTGCTCAATTATTCTAAGGCTTGTTAATTGTGCCAACGGCGACGTTGGAAGAAAACATATTTTGATGGTAATTATTAGACTCCCGCGAAACTTCGAAGATCGTTTTCCAGACGGGACAATCGTTCGACCAGGTCGATCTTTGTGCGCTCCAGATCAGCAAGCTGCTCTGGCGCAGTATAGACAAACATGTAAAACTTGATCTTGGGCTCAGTCCCGCTTGGCCTGATCGCCACGTAATTTCCCTCATCAACCAGGTCAAGTAGGATTAAGTCGCCCTGGGGACCCGCCAACGGTTCTTCCTTGCCTCCCATGAAGGTTGTGATTTTACGAAGATAATCGCGCCCACCGGCAACGCCGCATCCACCAAGTTCTGAGGGAGGGTTGTCTCGAAAAGCCGCCATCACCGCCTTCATTCGATCCATCCCCTCACTACCAGGCATCTGCACCGAAATAGTTCGCTCGGCGTGAGCCCCGTGCTGCCACATCAAGGCATCCAGTTTTTCGTGCAAGGTCTGGCCATCCGCCTTCAGCTTTGCCGCCAGTTCCGAGAGCAACAAGGCTGCAACAGCACCATCTTTGTCGCGAACGTGAGTACCGGCCAGATAACCATGGGATTCTTCGGTACCAAATACAAATTTCTCGGGCCCTTCGCGGTCGATGACTTCTGCAATCCATTTGAATCCAACCAGCAAATCTCCTACCGTGCGTACGCCATAGCTGTCACCAATGCGCCGTGTAAGTTGGGTCGTAACGAGTGTTGTGACCAAATAATGGTTCGCCGTCAGCCCGCCAGCTGCTTGCCGTGTCTCTAATAGATAATCGGCAAGCAGTGCCCCGATCTGGTTACCCGATAAGGTCTTCCATGGGGAGTTTGATGACCCCGTCAGTGGAGCTGCACAACCAATTCGATCGCAATCGGGATCACTGGCAATGGTCAAATCCGCCGACACCTCCTGGGCGCGGGCAATCATGGCATCAAAGACCTCGGGATTTTCCGGATTCGAAATGTTTCCCGGGACATTTGGAAAATCCGGATTCGGGTCGGCATGAAGTGCAAAAAGCTCCACGTCGGAAAACCCACATTGCTCAAGTACCGGACAAACAGCCGTTGCCCCCACACCATGCAAAGGAGAATAAAGAATCTGCAGATCTCGAGGACCAGGCGTCGATAACGCAGCAACTGCTGCGTAGAACTCCCCATCAATTTCTTGCTGGCTGATCACAACCTCTCCCAGTGACAAACTCGCGTCAAAATCTTTACGAGTAATGGCTTCCACGCCCATTACTCGATCGATCACCCCTTGATCGTGCGGCGGGAGAATCTGGCCCCCAGTGGACCAATAGACTTTAACCGCGTTATCGCATGGTGGATTGTGGCTGGCAGTTACCATAATGCCACAGGAGCACTTCTTGTGACGTACTGTAAATGAAAGCTCTGGCGTACTACGAGGTCCATCGAGAAAATAGACCTCAAACCCGTTGGCTACCATGATTTCTGCGCACAGCCTGGCGAAATGAGATGATTGGTGACGCGTGTCATAGGCGATAGCACAGGAGAGGGTTGCTCCTGTCCCCAAACTCTCCTTAACGTACTCAGCCAAACCTTGGGCGCTCTCACCAATCGTCCGGTCATTAATAGCATTGCTGCCAATCGGATACATTTTTCCCCGTCGCCCACCGGTACCAAACGGGATAATCGTCCAGAAGACGTTGTCGAGAGTCTGCCATTGCTCATCGAGGATATGTTGTTCGACCTCGGCTGCGTAGTCCGTGTAGCGGGGCTCGGAAAGCCAGGTCCGAATGTTCTCCGCAGCCGTTTCCGTGAGCCCTCCTGCAGCGATTGCTTTGTCAAGACGGGCAAGAGTTTCTGATGATCCTGTAGTGATATTCGTCATGGCGGTTTTCCCAAATTCTTTCGGTGGTGGGAGTCTGTACCAGCTCGACTCCCAATGGGTGTGCCACCGTTATCGCAGCAAGCCGGCCAAAATTCTACCTCGGACTTTACCATCTGGTCTGAAAAAGTCGCGACAGCTTGCCCAAAACCAGGTAGGACTTGATAATAACTGGTGAAGGGATCCGCCTGACATGCACGCTATTTTGGCTCATAGGGCCGTGCGGCAAGCTCTACTGGGAGTCTTGGCCGTAACGGCCTTCCTACCATCACTCACGACAACCCGAGCTGAGCTACCTCCCCGACGGGTAAAGCCACCGGTCTGGTCACGCGACGTGCTCGACTTGTTTTTTGACGACGCGCGGGAGGCGCTACAGGGACCTCGGCCAGACTACAGCTCCTTTCGCCCTGCTACAAGCGACGGGCACTTAAACAACACCACGAGTCCTGTAGAGGTTAAAACCGCATCACGTTGGACCGACCTGGTCGCTGCAGAAACGATTGAAACCGAAATCAAACGTTTGGCAATACTGATCAACAGTGATGTAACAACTCCCGGATTATTCAAGAGTGGTGGGCATAGAAAATGTCGTCAGCACTTCAGTACCCTGGCCGTTCTCTTTGCAATTGTCGGCCAGTACGACGGTGAGGTGCGGTGGAAGCAACCAGCACCTGCGTTCCGGGATCTGTGTGCCCGCGCAGGCTACAACTGTAAGGCCGGAACCGATCAATCTTTTCGTGAAGCAACCCAACGAAAACAAGACCTGACTGATTTGATCCGAGGCGACCGACCGGAGGTTCCAAAAGCTGAACCTCAGACCGATTGGAGTCAGGTGGCAGATCGTCCACCGCTCATGCGCCGCATGGAACTGGCCCATCAAGGTCGACTGACGAAGTGGCTGGCCAGTCGAGATGAATTCTCCAGAAATCGCCTGGCAATCCGTCACGAAGCGCAACTGCTGGCGGTCCTCGGTGAGATTATCCGTCAGGAAGGCTTCGACTATTGGGACGATGAGACCTATAACCATTTTGCCCTCGAGCTCAGCCAGGCAGCCAAAGACCTGTCTGCAGCAGTCGATAATACAAATTATGCCTCCGCCCGAGACGCCGGAGCACGAGCCACCAAGGCCTGCAGTGGCTGCCATGAGGACTATCGTGGCTGAACCTCCAATTCCCAGTTCTATGGCTCCTATTCGGGCCATTGAGGAAACAACCGGTTTTTGCTCGCTTTGCTTTAAACCTCATGTATAATGACGAATAGACATGCTTTTCCGAACATGCTGGTTCTTTTGATCCTAGTCGTTTCCGGAGTCGACCTACTGTTACTTTAATCGACCATTTTTAACATCTTTTGCGGGATATTCGTGTCTCGCCAGGCTAATGAAGGCGTCGGGCAATGCGACGCACAAACAACGGTGGCTCAAGGCTCCGCTTCCACGGTACACGGTCGTCTACCAAGAGACGGTGACTGTATTCGATAGCCACGCTTTTCTTAGCCTCCGTTGTGATTTCTTCCGCTTGTGGTCCCTGGCATGTCCGTGTACTCGGCTTGTAAAGCGTTGGACGCACCAGACCCTTAGTTTGAAATGCCTGTCACGACTAACGAACCCCCTTCCAAAATTTGGGCCACGGGCCCAGTTGGGAGGAAGACCTCATGAATTCAAAAATTTGTGTCAACGCTAACCGGGTGCCAAAGTCTGGCACCTCGGTGAGTCGCTGCATGGTCCTGGTTCATTTGTTCACGGTAACAGTGTTGCTTTCTTTAAGCATCGACGGCCTTGCTCAGGAAAACAGTGATGGCATCGCCGAGTCCGGGCTTTACGCCGGAGGCAACAGTGGTCAGCTACCGGGCCCGTTTACGGGAACCGTCAATATTAATGATTTTTTCGGAGCAGAGCGATTTTATGACGAAGGCCTGACCGGTACGAATGCGGTCATAGCCACCATTGAAGCAGGCCATCCGTGGACCGGACACGAAACTCTCACCCACGCTCAGCAAATCAACAATCCGTATATAAATGATCAGGTTGATCGCCATAGCACGTGGGTGTCGATGGTCTTAGGCGGTCGCACAACCCCAAGCAATCCTGGTGAACACCAGCGCGGCCTAGCGCCAGATGCAGAACTTCATACGGGCGCGATTTCACCCGGTTGGTCCACCAGTTCCTCCCGCTATTCGACGGCCTTTACCTTAAATTTCTACGCGATGTCGACTTACAGTCCTTATCGTGCCGCCTTTCTCGACGGCATCACGGGGCCAGACAACACAAGAACTGCTGACGTAGTGAATTCCAGTTACAACGCAAACATTAGCGGAGCACAAAGCGGAACTGATCGAATATCGGGTACGTTAGATGCCCTGGCGAATTCCAATCCGCGCACCTTGTTTACGACTTCCGTTGGTAATACGCTTCCCAGTGGCAGCGGTCCCAACAAGGTGAACAGTCCAGCTGCGGGCTACAATAATATTGCGGTCGGATCTCTTGGAATTGCGACCAACGGCTTTGTCAATCCGAGCACTTTCAGCAATGGCGGCCCCAATGACTACAAGGATCCGGTAACTGGCACAGTCTCACAGGCTCGACAAGTGGTCGATATTGGAGCGCCCGGCCAGCATCTCTCTGCTGCCTACTATGGTGGTGAAACGGGTGGCAATGCCCCCACCCTCGTCGGACCCGCAAATGGGCCGTCTGGTGGGGCCGATTACTACACCCGTTCCCTTAGCGGAACAAGCTTTGCGGCCCCGGTCGTGGCTGGCTCTGCAGCACTTATTTACGACGCGGCTTACAGTCTATTGAGTGACAATGACGATGCGCGCGATGCGCGTGTCGTCAAAGCGGTCCTTATGAACTCAGCGGACAAAACCAGGAATTGGGATAACGGACAAATTGCACATCCCAACAATCACGGTGGAGTGCTGACGAACCAGGGACTGGACAATCGTGTTGGCACAGGCCGCTTGAACCTTGACAAAGCCTTTGAACAATTTCTCTTTGGTACAACCGATGTTCCTGACCAGAACCAAGGGAACCTGGGAATGGTTGAGGAGAGTGGATGGGACTTCGGTACTGTGAACGAGGGCATCACAAATGACTATTTCATAAGCCAACCTCTGGAGACTGGCTCCACATTTAACGCCACCTTGACCTGGTATCGGGATCGCGCTCGACTGGGCAATACTTCCTTTACCGAACAGAGTTATGACAACCTCGATCTGGAACTATGGACCGCCGCGGGTAGTTCGCCCATCGATCTGATTTCGGTTTCTAGCAGTCCCTACAACAACTCCGAGCATTTCAGCTTCGAGATTCCGAAGACGAACCATTACGTCTTGCGAGTCCGTTGGACCGACGAAGTCTTTGACCAGGTTTCCAGTGCCAACGTCGAAACCTATGGGCTTGCCTGGTCAGGAACTGCTCTGCCGGAACCCAACTCGATTCTGCTGGCGCTGGTGACTGCGACAGGGTTGTTTGTCAACACAAGATGGCGTAAACAGCGTTAAGGGAAACCCTGGGGCGTTGGAGAATGCTTGAAACCCAGTGGTTTTTCGCAATTTCTCTAAACATGCCAATCCAACACGTTTTTGGCGTTTTCCCGTGAACCGGTTCGCCAAAACAAGTGTCTGGCAAGCAGGTGGGGACTGTGAAAGGTTGGTTTACCCCGCCACAAGAATCTCCACCGTTTGCCTAGCCCCTTATTGAGACGGGCTTTTGCTTGACCTCAAAGGCTTGGCATGAGACCCTGAAAGTTACTCCTTTGTGGCCTTCGAGTGGTGGAGGCCCGTATACCATTTTCGATAGCCGCGCAAAACACCGCGAGTTGACCGATGCGTACCATCACCCGCAGCACGATTCTTGGCAAACCCATGACCCTCCAAGGTGTGGCAAGCGTTGTCGAGGGTACCATTGGCCTGGCATTGCGCAACCTCTGGCTGGCGCTGCGCCATTTCAGCGCAGATCTTTCGCGCAGCCTTACCAGGATGGACTGCATGTTCCCCCAGGCCGGTTGTTGGCAATTATGTTGCTTGCCACTTCAACCAGCCAGCGTGCTACGTCTGCAGGCCCCAGATCGAAGGAAACGATCGATCGTCCTGGGCCGGCACCAAACGTGCCATATCGTCGTCAAGCGAGTCAAACACGGCACGAGTTAAGGCTGCTAGCGGGCTGACTCAGGCGCCCCAACAGTCCCACTGATTAATCTTTGCCGAAGCACTGGCTCAGTCGAGCACAAACGGTTGTCGCTCCCACGCGCACCTTCGCCTCGACAACCGGCACGCTCGTTTCCGGCAACACATAGCTTCCCTGAGAGGCTGAATCGTTTTTTAGAAACAACTGAACTTATGACAACGACTTTAGAACAACAAAATGGCAACCCGATGGCTGTGGCCGATTTGGTTTCCGCCGCCCAGGACGGTGACTGCCTCGCGTTTGGCGAGTTGGCAAACCGGTTCGAGGGCATGGTCTATACTCATGCTTTACGTCGACTGGGAGACCACAGTGAAGCCCAGGAACTCACACAAGAAGTCCTGCTTAAGGCTTTTGAAAAACTGCACCAACTTAAGGTACCAGCTGCATTCGGTGGATGGTTGCGGTCGATCACCGTACGAATGTCCATCAACCGGCAGGTTCGCCGTTCGCCTACCATTGCGACCGAACCTCAGATGCTAGCAGCCACATGCGTAGATTTGCAAACACCGGTAGAGATCTCGTTGCAGCGCGAACGCGTACACGAAGTCCAAAACGGTCTGCGGCGGTTGGGTAAAATGGACCGCACGACGCTTGAGGCTTTTTATGTCCGAGGTCAATCGCTAGCGGAGATGAGCCAGGCATTTTCAGCTCCAGTTGGAACGATCAAGCGACGCTTGCACGTGGCCCGTAAGCGATTAGCACAGGAATTGGAAACCTCGCAAGCTGTCTAGCCTTTGCCAACGGTTTTGAGGTTCCTGGCTCGTATTCTGGCAGCAATGGTCTAATGAGAGCTGGAAAAATGCAGCGACTGCCGTTCTACAAAAGCCCCGGCGGCAAGAAAAATCCAACCCAATATCAAAGTCATCCCACCAACGGGCACAATCGCACCAACCCAGTTGTATGCTGGCCTGACGATGGTGAGTACGTACAAGGAACCAGAAAAGACCACGAGACCAAGCAAAAAAGCCCAGGCTGCAGCCTGCCAAAAACGGACTGGGGCACGATCAAGTAATGTCGCAACCCACCCGAGTGCCAGGGCGTGTACAAGCTGATAACGAGTGGCTGTTTGAAAGATATCGAGGCGACGGCCTAGATCATCCCCCTGGTATCCAAGAGCTGACAGTCGGTCAGGCAAACCATGTGCAGCAAAGGCACCAAGCGCAACTCCAACTGCGCCAGTCAACGCCGCAATCATAATCCAACGACATGAGAGAGATGACATACCTACGATGCCTACACTATCAAATTTCGATCTACCGCCGACGTGCCAGGGTAAAGACTCCGATCATGCTGGCCATCGACCCATCGTCAGAGCGATGATATCCCCAGTTTCTCTTCTTCTTCCTCCTGAATGATGATACGTGGCGTAACCATCATCATGAGACTGTCGGCTTGACGACCGATGCCCACATTCCGGAAGAGCCGGTTGATGTAAGGCATTTTGGAGAGCAGCGGAATTCCCCGTTCGTTGCGGCCCTCGCTCAATCGCTTGATACCCCCTAATAGAACCGTTCCCCCGTCAGGCACACTGACGGTGGTCACCACCGAAACAAACTGGAATGTGGGTAGCTGCACAGTCGTACCAACCGAGTTCGTTGCCGTAGAGACCTCCTCCTCTTTTAAGGGGTTCCCCACGGCATTCTTGTCGGTCGTGGTACTGCTGCTAGCCGAAGTGGTGGAGCCTTCGAACGTAAAGGTATCGACGTCTCCAATGTTGCTAAAGAAGGGAACAACCGTCAAACGCACGTAGCGGCGGTTGTCCGAAACAACCGCCTGAATCGACATCAATGTTCCCTCTGAGAGAACAACAATCACCGGCTGCTGGGCAGCCGCAAATTCGCCGACCACTGGAATCACACTGATCACAAATGGCCGCTGGACTGCGTCGGCGACAAAAGCCTGCTGGCCATTGAACAAAGTCACCTTGGGGGCATTGAGGACGTTGGTTCGGGTATCACCTTGTACAGCTTGGATGAAAAAGGTCGCTTCAAGCTCGGTTAAAACTGCAAACCCAAACTGTCCCACCGCGGTTCCCATGCCACCAAATTGGGGTGGGGTCAGTTCGAAACTGTTCTGTTGAAACTGCACGTCCAGGTTATTTGTATAGTTTGGATACAACTCACCGCTTTTCGATTCATTAATACCAACGGTGGCACTGTGACGTCGAGGTTCAAACGAAGCACCTGGGAGCAAAGCATTTGGAGTTTCACTCGTTGCACCGTTTACTACATCAGGAAGGCCGGTGCTATCTTCAATATTAAGGTCAAAATCGATTCCGACCCTTTCAAAGAAATCATCTTTCAAGTTGATAAACCGCACTTCGATCGTTACTTGCAGGTCTTGCAGACGCCGAAGTTGTTCTAACAAGTCGGCAATTTCCTCGTGTACTGCCTGAGTTTGACTAACCACAAGGCTGAGATTCGTAGGAAATGGACGAATCTCTGCTTCACCGCCGCCGTTCTCTGCCCACGTCTCAGTGGCAACTGTTGAAATGATCAAATCAATCAACGAGTCAAAGTCTGCCTGAGCCCCTCCGCCGAGACCACCTGGACCAGCCCCGAAGGGAACTGCCGGTGTAGGTGCACCCCGATTAGCCCCGGTAAACTGTTGTGCAAGTACGTTATTATCATTGACGCCTTCTGAAGTTTGGGAATTATTCACCAAGGTAATGGGCCCAGGTGCCCCAAAGCCACCACCGTAACCCATGGCGGCCTGAGCGTCATTCAACAAGCCTTGCAAGCCAATGTTGTTGGTAGGCACAAAATTCGGAATCGGAATCACCAGGTCAGCCACGTTGTAGGTGTACGTTTGCAAGTCACCGTCGCGCAGCTGCTCGCTGGTAATCTTAAGCACTTCGTCTTTGATGACGTAACTCAGGTGCAAAGGTTCCAGGATCAGGTTGAGGGCACTTTTTAGCTGAATCTCGCGATTTAAATTGAAGGTAACGGGTGTGTCGGAAGTAACTCCCTCCTGATTAAGACCACGGGAATCAAGATGAATATTGACTCCCGTAAGTTGAGAGAGACTATCGATCACTTCCCTAAGCGGGCGGTCCTCGTATCGCATTTGAACCGGTGTTTTCAGCCGACGCTGAATCTCCAGTTCCCGTTCGGTCATACGACTGGATCTTTCACTCGAACCGGGACGATCCTTGATGAAGTCATCCCACTTCTTTTGGTCGTAAACAATTTCCCGATCATCCCCTACCTTTTGGACCGCGGAATTCTCCACGTCCCAGAGGGCAAGCCAGTTACTTTCTTCTTTGCGGTCGTTGAGATCGCGGTTCATCTTTTCACGACGAATAAACTTGGCCGTTTGCCAAATTTGCTGCACCACCATCTCATCTGGTGCAAGGTCTCGTAAACGCTGAGCAATTACTTCCGCTTCTTCAAACCGCTGTTCATCAAGAAGCTGGTTAAACTGGTCAACCAATTCCGCGATGTCTTCCTGCACCTTTACTTTTACGACTCTGGCCCGTTCAATCTCAGCGAGAACTGCTTCGTTCTGTTCATCGAGTTCAATCTCGGCATGGTGCTGCTGGATATAATCCTCTGTCTCCTTGATTGAAATATCTACTCGTCGTATCAACTGCAAACTTATGGCAGAGGAGAGGCTTGATTTTTCGATCTGCTCACGAACCTCTTGAAGCATTTGAACTGCCTCTTTGGGGTCTTTTTCCCGTAGCCGGCTTGCTTCAATCTGTCGTTTGGTAAGTTCCGCCTGAAGCTGGCGAGCAACCACTTGTTCGTCTTGCTCGGCAAGATCAAGCGTACTTGGATCTGACGCACCTCTGTCAGAAGAGACCTTTGTTTGCCTCCGCAAGTGCCGCTCAAGTCGTTGCCGACTCCCTGAATCAAGCCCCGCTCCGTGCTGTTCGGCTTCCTGGAACAATTCCTGAGTGCCTGCTTGATCTTGATCACGGAGCGCACTCTCACCTCCGACCAAAAGCTGGGGGGCACGGTTTATTTTTGATTCACCCTGCGGTAACTGACTCCGTATCGAGGTTGAATTGCCAGTGCCATTCTCCGGTAATTGTGCAAATCGCAACCCTGGGCCGCTGGAAGCGTCAGTCGCTGACTCGATATCCGAGGCCGTGTCGTTCGCCGGCAAACGAGCCTTGTCCTGGTATTGCAACCCTGTTGAGCCAAGTCGACCACCAGATATATCCGGTTCTGACGGCACTACGGGCGACGACGGATTATTTTGTGCCGGGTTGAATAACGGCAAAGGTGTTGATCGTTGTTTCGTCTGTTGAACCTCCCATGCCAACTCGGAAGGCCGATCTTCGCCTGGCAGAAAACGGCCGGC
>JAKVCB010000279.1 GCA_022448345.1 Pirellulales bacterium | reverse complement strand
GTCCAGGGGCCGCCTGGGAAGTGGCAAGTCGAGCAAATCACAAAGCGTTGGCAACGTATCACTGGTTACGCTGTTGACCTGGGAAGCGCTTGCCGTCTGAATCCGGGCAGGCCACTCGATCAACCCAGGAACCCTGACCCCTCCCTCATACATGGTCCCTTTCTGTCCACGAAAGGGTGACGTCACAATTCCGTCACCGGGCGTGCCATTGTCACCACAATACCAGAGCAGCGTGTTGTCTTTTAAATCCTCCTCCTTGAGCCACTCGCGCAACTGACCGATCGAGCGATCCATAGCGGTGATCTCCGCATAGCGTTCCCTCAACACATCTCGTAGTGGTCGCCTCGTGGGACGTCCTGTCTTATTCGACGTCAACTTGAATTCCTTAGCGGCATATTCCTTTGGCAGGTCGTCATACAGGGCCAAGTCTTTGTCCAAGCCACTGTAGGGTTCATGAGGTGAACCAAACCAGACAACGGCGAAAAATGGCTTCTTTTGCTTTTGGGCGGTTTTCAGAAAACGAATCGTTTCCGCAATAATGATCTCTGAACTTTCTCCTTGAATCTGAGTCGGCGGACCGCCGTTACGGGACAAGGTCGGGTTCAACTCAAAAAAGTTGTCGTGCGACAACCACTGATGAAATCCAAAAGCCCCTGGATTAGTCGGCGACGCAGCTTTTACCGGACCAAGATGCCACTTGCCAAAATGGCCGCAGGTATAACCAGCCTTGGCAAGGATGTGAGCAACACCTACTTCCTGAGGTCGGATCGAGTAATTAGGAGTAAACGTACCGTAGCGATTCGGATGCCGCCCCGTGATCACACTGCCACGCGTCGGAGAACAGGACGGATGGGCCGAGTAAAACCGATCCAAGCGCAAACCATTAGCAGCCATCTCATCCAGCACAGGTGTCTTGAGATGTGGATGGCCGTTGTAACCCGTCTCATCCCAGCCGTGATCATCACCCATCAAAAGAATAATATTAGGTCGGTCCGCCGAATGAACCATGGCGGCCATCATCAAGATGATCACCCCTGTGGCAATACTCGTGGCCCCCCTGGCAATTCTCCCGTTACACATCAATGGCTCCTTTAAACTCGAATCAAGATCAACACGTATCGTACCACGGTTATCTGGTAAGAGTAGAGACCCGGCGTCTTGAGTAAACGCCAGCAGGTATTCCAACCAAGCACGAGACTCCTACTACGAACTGGCGGCTGCTATAATCAAGCCTGCTGAAAAGATCCCGAACCTAAAATCACTACGCTTCTCCAAACAGCAAGACCGCTCAATGAAATCACGCACGACCCTGTTGCTTCTGTTACTTGCCACTCTTGGGACGACGAACAGCCAGGCCGCCCGGCCCAATATCCTCTTTATCGCAATCGACGACTTGCGACCGGAACTCGGCTGCTATGGATCACCGATCGCCAAGAGCCCTCACCTCGACAAGCTGGCTGCCAACGGGATGCGGTTTCATCGAGCCTACTGCCAGCAAGCAATCTGCAGCCCATCTCGCGCCAGCCTGATGACTGGAGCTCGTCCCGACACGATCCGAGTCATTGAGAACACGGCCTACTTTCGCGAATTAAATCCAGACATCGTCACCCTGCCACAACACTTTATCAAGCACGGCTACGAAGCAGTCTACTGCGGAAAAATCTACCACGCGAGAATGACTGACAACGATCATTCATGGAGCCGCAAACCCGCCTGGAATCGCTGTCCCTACAAGTTCCCCAAGCTGCCCGGCCAGTATGCCCTCTTAGAAAACCAGCAGCTGTGGGCCAGCAACAAGGAAAAGATGTTCGCCAAGTACGGACAAAAAGGGGCCGGCGGATTAGTCCATGGGCCAGCCTATGAATCAGCCGACGTGGAAGACCACGCCTACCAGGACGGTTTCAATACCCAGCTTGCCATCGCGACTCTTAAAGATCACTTGGCCAAGAAAAGCGATAAGCCTCTATTCCTGGCACTGGGACTAACCAAGCCTCACCTGGACTTTATCGCCCCTAAGAAATACTGGGACATGTATGACCCGGCTGACATCAAGTTGGCAGCTCAATCTCAGGCTCCCCAGGACGGAGCGGCCACTGGCTTACATGCCTCCTTCGAACTACGCACGCGACACGGCATTCCCAAGTCTGGGCCGATTGGCGAAAAGCTTGCTCGTACCCTGCTACATGGTTACTACGCTTGCGCCAGCTATGCCGACGCGCAGGTCGGTCATATGATCAAGGCCCTGGAAGAAGCGGGCGTTCGTGACAACACGATCATCATCGTCTGGGGTGATCACGGCTGGCACCTGGGCGACATGGGAATCTGGGGAAAGGCAACTAACTACGAGATCGCCACGCGTGTTCCCCTCTTGATCTGGACACCGGACATGAAAGCCCGCGGCAAGTCGTCCGACGCGCTGGTCGAGTTGGTCGACATGTACCCGACACTCTGCGAGTTGGCCGGCTTACCTCTTCCCAAACACTTGGAGGGACACAGTTTCGCACCGCTGCTCGAGAAACCAGACCGCCCCTGGAAAAAGGCAGCTTTCAGCCAGTTCCCAAATCCGGCTCTCCGCGAATGGGCAGCCAATCCGCTCTCGCCAGGAATGCGGCAAACCTTTTTCGGACCGCTCATCGAAGAAGTGGAGGGGCGTATCATCAAGCAGCAAGGCAAAGCTTGGAACCGCAAGCTTTTTGAGAACCACTTGATGGGCTATACGATGCGAACGAATCGGTATCGCCTGGTCCTCTGGCGTGATCACCGCGACCCAACTGCCAAGCCAGTATTCGTGGAACTCTATGACCACCAAGCTGATCCGCAAGAGACACGCAACGTGGCCGGACGACATCCAGAACTGGTGAGCAAACTGTCCCAGCAACTTGACGCCGGTTGGAAAAAGTCACTTTAAACGAGTGACACTATTGACCAGAGACGTAGCCCCGGGCGATCACCTCACCCAGTTCAACGATTCCCTCGGTGGTAATGACCAGCTTCTTTTCCTGTTCCGGCAGGTCAAATGCCTTGACATGAATCAGGTGATCATCCGCCGCGACGACTTTCTCCAACTCTGCCGTCACATCAATATTGTTAACGCGGTTGTCGTCGGTCGGCGGCTGCTGGCTAACAAACCACTTGAGCCCGGGCATTTCCAAATCTTGGCGGCTCTGGGACACAAGTGCCTGCAATC
>JAKVCB010000278.1 GCA_022448345.1 Pirellulales bacterium | reverse complement strand
CACGGCTCTACTGCCTACTGATTGAAGGAGTGCGGTGACCACGTGACCGAACCCGGTCGTGTTGATCACTTCCAGAACGCTGGGAGCGAGAGCCGGACGCCTTTGCAACACCGCTAAGCCGGAGCTGAGCCCTCGCGAGGTGCCAACGATTCACAATTAACCACCGGAGCCTGCCACACGCGAAATAACAGCACCGTCCAATTGCACAGAAGCGCAACGGATACCGAAGTCGCCTGAACTCAGGAGCGGGAGTACCCCCTGGCCGGTGCCTCAAAGCTCTTCCCTGATTTCCGCAAGCAACGCCTCCATCTCCTTACAAACAGCCAGCAGTGTCTCTTTCGACGCCTCTGGGGAGTTGTAGACATCGTGTATCTTCTGTTCCAGTGCCACCATCTGTTTCGCCTTCTCTTCAAGAGGCGTCCCGGCAATATTCTCATTTTGCATTAGACTGTAGCAGGCGCCTTGCAGCTGATCCGGCGCCGGGTCGTACTCTCCTACATAAGTCGGGTGTTCGATGGTCTCAATCGTCTCGGTTAAGTACGTTTCCATCTCGTTCGTGGCACCCCAACGGTTACGCTGATTAGAGTTACCAGGATCGGGCCCACAACCCGCCACAATGACACCCGCACACATGAGACACAGCAAACGAACTCGCGTGATCATCTGTATTTCCCTACCTTCCAATTCTTCCTGTTTGCCTCAAAGCTTAAAGATACAACGCAATTCTGGAGGACGGAACCACCCAGACAGACCCTGCCGACCCATCGCTGCCACACGCACAGTCGGACTTCCTTCAACAGCAACCGGTCAGACATCCATGCCCGTGAACAGCCAAACGCAAAAGAAAAGCTTCCGACTGCAACTGCAGTCGGAAGCACATAACACGGCTAATCATACCAAACCCATCCAACCGCAAATGTAGCCGGAAGGATCTAGCCAAGCAGGAGAAATCCCCTACCAATCGCCGAGAAGTTCACCACCCTTACGAGTACTGGCAGCCTGATAGGTGCTCAAGTCAATGCTCTCACTGACTGAACGCACGCTACCGTCAGCCAAACAGGCGAGAACGGTACCGGTGTGCAGACTTCGAGCCGCGACGATTGCCGAATCGTACGAACTGTCCGGAATAGAGCCAGCTCCACAGTCGAAAGATGGCGAATTCGGTCCGGTGATGGTGTTGATCGCACCAGCGGCAAACGAGCTGTAGAGGAACGGAATTTCGTCACCTGTGTCGGCGCCGAAGCTCGTCTTGAACTCATGATTAGTTCCACCACCCTCGAAGGTCGCCTGAGCGGCAGCACATGCGGCAACAAGCGTAGGAGTATCAGTGTCGCCCGTGTTCGGAGCGTTCTTGATAGGATTGGCGTCGTAAATGTTACTACCGCCCGTCTTGTACAGGTAGTTACCCGGGTAGTAAACGGTTGTGGTCTTGGCATCCTGATTACCGACGATTCGCTCGGTGTACAGGATCGTGTTTGACGTGCCGTCAACAAAGCCACCAACGTCGACCCCACCCTTGTCAGTGAATGCACCACCAAGAGGACCGTCCAGCTCAGCTGAAACACGACCGAACCAAGGGTCAACCTGAGCACCGCCGTCACTGTTGTCTCGGGCACCGGCAGCGATTGGGCCCCAGTTCAAGCGGTAGCTGTTTGAGGGCGCACCAGTGTTATGACCAGGATCAGAAGGACACTTGTAAGCTGGGATACTCACGGTCTTCAGGAAGATGTTGGCCGGATACTGACTAGACCGAACGCGCATCTGAGTCTGATCAATCTGGTTGTAAACGTTTGCCTGATCGATGAATGGCAGGGCAAAGAACAGAGGAGAAATCCAGCCAACCCAGCCATCGACTTTTCCGGGAGCCATGCGCCCTGGAGGGAAGACGCCGTGAACGTCGTGATAGTTGTGCAGTGCCAGCCCAATTTGCTTCAGGTTGTTACGACACTGTGTGCGGCGAGCGGCCTCACGTGCCTGCTGCACAGCTGGCAGCAACAGAGAGATCAGAATTGCGATGATCGCGATTACGACCAGCAATTCAATCAGTGTAAATCCTTTTCGGGAACGTCTCATCTTGAAACCTCTTTTCGAATTTCAACTAAAGAAAGAAAATAGAAGACGCATGGAATAGCAATAGAAAATTGCGAAACGACTCGTTCGTGCGTCACCCGAGGAGAGTCATTTTTTGACTGGATGTCCTCCTTCCTGTTCAGACAATCGCAACACAACAGTGTTGCCGAAAATGTGTCCAGACGTCTGGCTACCACACCGCCTTGACGGCGAGACATCGCAGCCTATCAGTCTAGATTACATGAATACCCAATTTATTCAACGGCATATCGTGTGCCATTTTTCAAGATTAGTGTGGGGACACCGTAGACAAGCAATCGCCCCCAATTCTTGGCCGAAAACGGGAATTGATGGAGAAAACCCTGAGGAATGCCAACACTCGCCGCCCTCCTAGGTGACCAATAGTTGCCCCCGGGGGGTCAGGGGCGGTACGCTGAAGGGCGAATAATGGTCACAAACTGGCCTGCCGGGGATCGAGCCGCTGCTTTCGTCTCCCAGCCAGCGAAAGTCTCACCAGAATTCGGGCCAGCACCACTATCTGACAATGGCGTGCCAAGTCATAGAGGCGGAAAAATGTCTGAGAGAGCCACCGGAAACGGTGCTGTTGCTGTTCGTCATCCGAATCTGCCGATGCTGCAACAATTTGCCGAAACCACGAATCAGGTCTTCTGGTGCCTGCAAATCGATCCGAAGCAGGTGGTCTATGTGAGCCCTGCCTTCCAGACCATTTGGGGCATCTCCACCGAGCGTCTGTATCAGAATCCACGCACTTGGGTACTGAGCATTCATCCTGAGGACCGGTCCCGCGTCACTGCTGCTTCCGAGGACTGGGTGCAGGGAGTGACCGCCACGTACTCCGCCGAATACCGACTGCTGCAGCCCAACGGGTCCATTCGATGGATTCGCGATCAGGGTCTCGAAGCAAGCGAGGACCTGAGATCTTCCGGCTACATGTGTGCAATTTCTGAAGACATCACACCGCTCAAAAACACTCAAACTATTTTGGATCAGGCACTCAGCGAAACCAAACGACTCAAAAAACGCCTGCAACGCGCAGGCCTATCTTCGGAAGCTTCCGCGGCCCAAACAGTGAGCCACGACGGAATCATTGGAGACAGCCCCGGAATCAC
>JAKVCB010000277.1 GCA_022448345.1 Pirellulales bacterium | reverse complement strand
GTCGCAGCTGTACCTCGTCGGTTAGGGCCAGCTCGGCAAAACCCAAACATCCGACTATACACGTAGAAGCTGGCATGGAAATGTCGCGGGACGCGGGTTCGATCCCCGCCGCCTCCACTTTTCGTCCCTGGTGCCATCGGGTGCCAGGGGCTGACAAAGAAGATGAAAACCCCTGTTACCGCAGGGGTTTTTTTCGTTAACGGTGGCCAGTTCCATGGTCACCCCGTGTCAGCTGATGACGGCAAATGACAGGCCTTGCCGCAGGTTTTACTCCCAATATGCTCCCAGGATTCTTCTTCGGGTTGATCAGTCTGTGGGTGTCCGGGTGCGGGAATCGCTGCGACCGCCCTGGCCTGATCGTCGATGCCGATGTGGGTGTACTGCATCGTCATGCGGATGTCGCTATGGCGGGCCAGCTCACGGGCTTCGACAAGGGATGCACCGTTACGCAGCAGCTCGGTGATGTAGGTGTGCCGTCCCACCGCGTGGAAGTCGGCGGTTCCCTCTTCGGTCTGGTACGGGATGCCAGCCCGCTCGAGGTCCTTCTTGACCATCAGCCAGGCCCCTTTGATTCTCTCACTTCTTACCTTTTTTCTTTACGTATTCGCTTGGCAATTCTGCAACCCAGGCATTAAGTTTTGCACTCATTTGGGACACTATTTTGGGATTTTCCTTGGCTACGTTTTTGCTTTCGGATAGATCGTTTGAGAGGTCGTAGAGTTGAATCGTTTCTCCTTTACGAACATTGAGATGTAGCTTCCAGTTTCCTTCTCGCATTGCAGGGGATGAACCCATTGCGGCGGTTTTCCAGTAGAGCAGCTTGGATCGTTCACGGTCATCGCCGCGCCAGATATCAGAAATGTCTTCGCCATCTAATTGTTTCGGAAGTTTTTCTATTCCTGTAATGGCGCAAAGGGTTGGCAGCCAATCAATGAACGAGGTGACATTATTCGTGTCAACACGACCTGCCTTTACATGCCCTGGCCAGCGGATGATAAGTGGCACACGGGTGCCACCTTCAAACTGGGTATGTTTGCCGCCTCGATATGCTCCGGCATAACCGAGCATGTTTTTTGAGAACTCTCTCGTTGATTTCTTCCCGCCTAGCGATACGGGGGCAGGACCATGGTCGCTTGAGAAGACAACGATCGTATTCTCACGCAGACCGAGTTTATCAATGGTTTTCAATATGCGATCTACGTTCTGGTCAATTGAGTAGACATCACCCAAATACTGATGCATCGATGCGTCAAGATTCTTATCAAGGGCAAGGCTCTCATCAAACTTGTGCTGAATCGTTTCTGAAAAGTCATGTCGGTCAACTTTGGTGTTCAAAAACTTTTCTGACAATTCATCAATCACATCGACTGGAAAATGCGTGCTGTGTCCCCAGATATTGACATAGAAGGGGTGGCCCGCATGCTTTTTCATGAACTCAATTGCCGCTTGAGTTAACTCAAAGTCTCCCTCTCTGTCTTTGCTAGAGCCAATGACTTGAACGTCATCAATACCATACGTTCCGTTCTCTACGGTCGATTTCGGCCCGATGTGCCATTTGCCAAAGTGACCAGTCTTATAGCCACGTTGCTTCAAAAGCTCGGTAATAGTCACCTGTTCTCCGAACCCAAAGTCTGCCGTTTTTTTTGGATATCTGGCTGGAAACAGTCCGGTCATCAATCCGGTTCGGCTTGGGTTGCAAGTCACACCTGTTGCATAGTGCTGTGAGAACCGGGTTCCTTCGGAGGCCAGTTTGTCCAACGCCGGAGTTACAGCATAGGGATGACCATAACAACCCAAGTCTGCGTAGCCCATATCATCAGCGAAGAAGAAAACGATATTCGGTAAACGGTCAGATGCTGCCTCTGAAAACATGGGGCAAGCAGTAATAAGTATACCTGCAATCATTGCCGTTTTAATCATTTGAAATCTTGATCTGTTCATTTGGATATTGATGTCTATTGTTGTGTTTTGATAACCGACTAATTATTTGACTTCTTGTTTTTTGTTCGATTCTTCTTGCTGTCGATATTATTTTCCGAGTATCCGTAGGAACGTTCTTTATAGCAAGTCACTCAGGAAGCGGGCAAACATTTGCATAAATTTGATTAGCTAACATGACAACTCGGGGAAGAGTTTTGGAACATCTCCAATCTCAAACCGTGACCGCCGTAAGGTCCGCTACCGCCCGGCTTGAATGAGCACCTGCAGCTGCTATCTTTCCAGGACAATGACTAAGGCGTTGGGAGGGCGAGGCTCCTGCCGAGCCGCCTGGAATCCTCTAGGGGGGTCTTACAACAACTTCCTCCGGCCACCGCCACCGAGCGAACAATTGCCAGGATGGCCACCCTGAGGTCCGCCGAGAGCAGCGGCCAGGCAGTCATCACCTCAGCCAGTTCTGCCTGCTCGAGTGCCACCGGGTGCCGATTGGTGTCATCGGGATACTCCCAGGATACTCCCACGTCCTGAAGCATGTTCCATAACCGCTGGGCTACTTCGGAGTTACAAGATTCGACCTGCGGGTTCGATCACTGGGGGCGGGCGGGATCGATCTTTTTCGCCGGTGCAGGAACACCCGCTGGTCAGGTCATTGGTGCCACGGATAAACATGCTGCGGACGTGACCACGCACGGTTATACTCCGGCCGATATACTCCGGCCGACGTTGCGGCCACGATTTATCGCAGGCTCGGAATTGATTACTCCTCATTCGTAACCGACTATCAAGGTCGCCCCAGGCCAATTCTCGACGCAGGCACAGCGATCCCGGAGATCTTCTCCTCAGCAGCGATTGAGGCGGGCCTGGACAGCCGCCTAAGGACCTTGGACTTGGAGTACTCCGCTGTGACGATCTTTCGTGGCTCGAATGCCCGTCAGCCCAGGCCCCGCTAACTCGTGTTTCCCAAATCGAATCGTATAGTCTCCTAAACGAAACACGTGAGGGCGAAAACGATTCCCAAGTACGCGCAAGGTGTAGACCACTTCGCCAGAATCTTCTGCAACAATCTGCACAACGGGATTTTGCATCTCTTCGAAATGCAATTCGGGCAAATACCCCACTGGTTTGCGACCATAATTGTCTTGTTGATCGATGACAATCGGCCAACCGGGAAATGGTTTTGCTTGATCCTCGAGAACATCGCAGAAACGGGGCCAACATTCCATCACGATCTGCCTTGTTTTTTTTCTAAAGCGCACCAAACCGTAGCCCGATC
>JAKVCB010000276.1 GCA_022448345.1 Pirellulales bacterium | reverse complement strand
AGGGGGGGTGGTCGTGACTCGACTCATGAAATGGCCTGGCGGTGATCTGCTGGTCAACGCCGCCGGCGCGGGTAACTCCGCAAAACTCTCGGTTCGTGTTAGCGATGCCATTCGCGACCCTTTCCAAGGATTTGACCATGCCGATTGCACGCCCTTCCCGGGTGATGCAGTTCGACACAAGGTCACGTGGAAAGGAGACCGATCGATGAACGAATTCAAAGGCAAAGTTGTGCGGCTGGAGATTTTTCTACAGAACGCAGACCTGTTCACCCTGATGGCGGAGTAGCAAGTTCGAATAACGGGTGGTTTCCCCACGCTTTCCCACCGATCCGGATTGACCAACCGGCCCTAACAACGTATTTTTCTATACATCAGGCGCCGTGGCCAAGTGGCTAAGGCAGTGGATTGCAAATCCATTATCGCCGGTTCGAATCCGGCCGGCGCCTCTCTACCACCCACAAACCCGGCTGGCATCACACCAGCCGGGTTTTTCATGCGCTAAAATCACCCTAAAACCACCCGCCACACCACACCCCAACCCACTCCGCTTCCTTGCATCACAACAACAAACAAGTACCATAAAGGTTAGCTGTTCAACGTCCCCAATCACGCTCCTCTTCCCAACACAAAACAGCACACCCCATAATCGCCCAAAACTAAACGCGCGGATATTCGCTCCCATGACAAACACACTAAAAATCCTGCTGCCGCTGCTGACCGCCGCACTGCTGGTCGCCACCCCCAGCCAAAACACCACCCTAGAAGCCCAAGACCAACCAGCCAAACCGGCCACCAAGAAACAAGACAACGACAAAACCGGCAACAACAAGAAAGGTAACGGCAAGAATAAAGGAAACGGCAACAAGAAAAAGAAGAAACGAAAACCCGTCTCCGTTACCAACCACCTCAAACGACTTTCCAATCCCAAAATCAAGCTGACCGACGATCAAAAAAACAAACTCGAACCAATCTCCAAGAACTACGTCGAACAATACAACCGCGCTCGCCAAAAATTTGAAGCAGCCGTTGATGAAACCACCCGCAAAGCTCGCGCCGCAGCTGAAAAGAAATTCCGAGCCAAAGGGCATCGCGGAGATAAACTGCGACAATCCATCGACAACGCCGTCGAACTGACTCGCGTCCAAAAAGCAGCCATCGATATCTTTCGCAAAAAGAAACAAGAACTCGACAGCGGACTACGCAAAGTCCTCTGGGCTGCCCTCAACGAAAAAGAACGAAAAATCATCGGCCTCCCAGAAAAACTGGAAGAATAACCACCCCCCATGCAGCCACCACCTTTCCAGAACCGACACTTCGTCACCGTCCCATTCCAGGACGGTCCCCTGGTCGACCTCGCCGACGATTCCCATCCCACCCAAGTCACCGGTTGGGGACACCAAAGCCAAAACCCCATCACCCTCAACAACAACGGAACCCACTACGGATTCGTCGTCGAAGGGAACCCTCAACTCAACGCCGCCAATGGCCAAACCGTCACCCTCTGTCCCGGCATGCACTTTTGTGTCCCCGGAGATATGAGCATCGAGGGAGGCAAAGGTGTCATCATCACGCGACTTGATTTCCAGGGCGTGTTTTCAGTCGGCGGACCCATCGAAGAACAAGGACGACTCCGCTATATCGACGGCTGTAGCGATTCACTGCTGGTCCACCCCTCACTCAAAGGAGACCCCTGCCTGAATCACCTTCACTTCCCAACCCAGATCGACCAAACACGCCATACCCACCCGTCCATCCGTGTCGGGATCGTGGCCCGCGGCCAAGGCCGCTGCGTCGTACCGGAAAATGAAGATGGCAGCGGCGAAGAAGTCTCCATTCCATTAGTCCCTGGCCAAGTGTTCGTCATCCCCACCGGCGGTCAACACAGCTTCTTTACTGATGACCACACCATGGATGTCATCGCCTACCATCCCGATAGCGACACCGGTCCCGATCACGACGACCACCCCATGGTGAACCGAACCCTCGTCGACGGAGTAGCGGCCTCCAATATCGATGAAATCCGCACCCAAGAACTTCCCTAATCCGCGGCCCAAGCTCCAACGGTGAGAAACTTATTCGATGGGATCTATCTGCGGCTACTGCGGAACTGGCAACGACCAACTGGTCGAACAAATGCTCGGGCGACTGGAACACCGAGGCCCCAGCGGCCAAGCCACCTGGTCTAACCCCAGGATCGGACTCGGCTGCAATAGCGAGCGGACTGACCTCGGATACCCCAATTACCAGGTCGCCACCAGCCGCGACGGAAACGTCACCTGCGTCCTGGACGGCTACCTCTTCAATCAACAACAACTGGCAGCAGACCTGGCAGAGCAGGGGATTGAGCTGGAAAAGCAAGACCCGGCCCAAATTGCCGCCAACTGGTTTATGCTCGAAGGGACCGCTTGCTTCACTCGCTTCGATGGAGCCTTCACCCTGGCCCTGGTAAGTGGTGACGAACTGCTGCTGGTCCGGGACGCCCTCGGCGAGCGTCCTCTCTACTACTGCACCCAATCTTCGGAAACGATCCTGTTCGCCTCCGAAATCAAAGCCTTCCTGGCTAATGATCAGTTCCAATGCGATTCCAACCCCGAAGCCCTGAACCGACTGCTGGTCTTCTCCTTCCTGCCCGGTGAAGAGACCATGTTCCGTGGCGTCCGAGAACTGCTCCCTGGCCACTTCATCCGATGGACTCCCAGCGGCCTCAGCCCCCAACAACAATACTGGGACCTGGAAGAAAACATTACCGATCATGATGAAGAGTACTATGTCGACCGGATGCGGGAGCTGACCTACGACGCCGTTCGCAAACGCCTGGTTGTGGATGGCCCCGTCGGTGCTTTTCTCTCCGGTGGACTCGACTCCAGTGCCGTCGTCGCCATCCTGGCTGACCTGGGCGTAGAGACGA
This sequence comes from Pirellulales bacterium, assembly GCA_022448345.1. GTDB lineage: Bacteria > Planctomycetota > Planctomycetia > Pirellulales > Lacipirellulaceae > JAKVCB01. The sequence continues at coordinate 322 of JAKVCB010000276.1, read as the reverse complement.
AGACCTACTCCATCGGGTTTGGAGCCGGCCTGCCCAACGAACTGATGTACGCCCGACTGGTCGCTGAACATTGGGACCTGGAACATCAGATCATGCATGTCGAACCCAAAATGTTCCTGGACCTGCTCCCCAACATCATCTGGAACCTGGATGACCCACTCTGCGACTGCATCGTCGTCCCCAACTACCTGCTGGCCTCCCAGGCCGGCAAGGATGTCAAGCTTCTCTTCAACGGGGAAGGGGGGGACCCGCTCTTTGGCGGACCCAAGAACAAGTTCATGATCATCCACAACTGGTACAAGCAATTGACCGGTGAGGATAC
>JAKVCB010000275.1 GCA_022448345.1 Pirellulales bacterium | reverse complement strand
GCTACAACTGCCAGCGGCACGCCCACAGCTACTATCCCTCCTACCTGTGGAGTAACAAGAAGCGAATCAATCTGAAAAACAATCCGCCCGTCCCAGGTCATGCATCCTTACCCGCAGGTGCTGACCCGACTAATCCTCGCAGCTACGATGTTTTCAAAGGGCAAGACTACGCACCGGACCGGATTAATGAGCAAGCTCTCGACTTTATTCGCAAGAACAAGGATCGTCCCTTCTTCCTTTACTATCCAACCGTCATTCCACATGTGGCACTCCATGTCCCAGACGAAGAACTCAAACCTTACTTGGCGAAAAAGTGGAATGATCCTCCCTTTACCCGTGGTAAAGGATATGGCTATACGCCTCACTTCACGCCGCGTGCAGCTTATGCGGCAATGATCACTCGCATGGACAGGTATATCGGCCGGGTGCTGAACTTGCTCAAAGAGCTTGAGTTAGAAGACAATACAATCGTCGTTTTCACCTCGGACAACGGAACTACACACTTAAAACTGGAAGTCGACTACGACTTCTTCGAGAGTGTCAAACCGCTTCGTGGCCTCAAGGGATCACTCTATGAAGGTGGTGTACGGGTACCCTTAATCGTACGCTGGCCCGGCAAGATCAAAGCCAATAGCCAAAGCGATTTCGTTACAGGCTTTGAAGACTGGCTGCCAACCCTGCTTGACCTGATCGGTCAGGGCAATAAGACCCCGGCTGGACTCGACGGGATCAGTATTGCCAATACACTTCTTTCCAAGGAACAGGCAGCTCGATCATTCCTCTACCGGGAATTCTCCGGGTACGGAGGTCAACAGGCGGTCTGGTATGGACCGTGGAAAGGGGTCCGACAAAACCTGTTACGAAAGAACAATCCAAATCCTTTGAATATCGAGCTCTACAATCTGGATAAGGACATTTCCGAATCCAATGACGTAGCGGCTGAGAACCCAAAAGTGGTGGCCGAGATACGCAAGTTGATGACCCAGCAGCACACGGCTTCCCAGTTCTTCCCCATCAAGCCGCTGGACAGCCAATAGCGGTTACGGGAAGCAACTCACTTAGGTGCAGTCGCGCGGGCAGTGCTGCGAGTTAGGACCTGTCCGTTTAGATTGCCCAGCAAGCGCTCTTTCTCCACGATCAACTCGCCACCAATCATGACGTAACTGATCCCCTCACTATACTGATGCGGTTTGAAAGCGTCGGCCCGATCCTGGATACGCTTTGGATCAAAGACGACAAGGTCCGCGTGGGATCCCTGACGAACCACGCCACGCCCCTCAAGTTTAAGGATACTCGCCGGTAACGAGGTGGAGACTCGAATCGCTTCCTCCAGTGAAATGATCTTGCGGTCTAACGCAAAACGACGAATCTTGCGGGGGAAAGCCCCATAAAATCGTGGGTGAACCGGGCCGTCTCCCGGCAAAGCAATACCTGCATCGGTCGAGGTAGCCGTCCACGGCATCGCAGCGAGTGCTTCCACATCTTTTTCCGACATGGAAAATCCTCGCAACCTTGCTCCACCAGGGCGTCTACGATCACCTTGCAGTTGCAAGCGAATCGCCATCTCTACCAGGTTGCAATCATTGGCCTTTGATAACTCAGAGAGCGTTTTGCCAACATAAGCCGCATTCCGGTGCTCGACTACTACGATATGTTCGCCGCCACCGCGCCGCATCATCTCGTAATAAATGTCACGTTGGAGGTCGGCTGCCAGCTTCTTGTCGGCCAGTCCCAATTCCAGCAATTCCGCTGGCAGCAGGTTTTTGTTGGCTGCCGGTCCAGCCATCTCCAAGCGACTCTTCAACCACTTCGGAATCAAGACGATGCGGCCATCTGATCCGCTGGTGTTGTAAGGATACTGATCCCCAAACAGGTTGGCCCCTTGCTCACGAGCCTTTGAAATCATGTCGATCATCAAACGGCTCGAACCCCAAAAATCAACACCACGAGCCTTGATATGAGTCGCCACGATCGTAACGCCAGTGGCCTCTTCGATCTCGATCAATTCCTGCAAATTATCAATCATCGACGGCTGGGCCGGATTATCCTGACTAGGAAAATACCACATCGGTCGACTGCCACTGCTCCGCTCATGCACCACGTATACACCCTGGTAGGGTGCCAATTGGCCGATCAGTGTTTTCATCTCGGCCGGTGTGCTCCATCTGCCCGGCACGTATTCCAAGCCAGCGGTAATGCCAAAGGCTCCTTCATCCATCCCCTCACGAATCAAGCGACGCATCCGGTCAATCTCGATCTGATTGGCACCCCGCCGATAATTGTCCTTCATCGCTGCGCGCCGAATCGTCCCGTGCCCAATCATCTGGATAACGTTTAATCCGACTCCCAACTTCTCCATTTCACGCCGCTGGGCTGCAATCGAAGCGGGGCCACGACCATCCTGGTTGATTACGACCGTGGTGATTCCCTGGGTGGCCAAGTTCGGCGCAGCGCGACGCAGCGCATCTTTAGAAACAAGTCCACCATCCGCATGGCTGTGCAAATCAATAAAGCCAGGCACAATCACCTGGCCGCTAACGTCAATCGTTCGCTGGGCCAGCGGTTCTGCCAGGTTTCCGATAGCTACGATCCGACCATCACGAATGGCGACATCGGCTCGAAACTGAGCTTTACCCGTTCCATCGATCACCTGCCCATTACGTAAGAGTAAATCAAACTGGGACTTCTTGTTCCCAACCGCAGCCACCTTGGCTATCTGGCCAGTCTTCGTCTTAGGCCGAGCATCCACAATCAGTTTTAACAGCTTGCCAAAGTCAGCCTTCAAGACACGGGTTTCATCCTGGTATGTATTCACGCGATGAACCACCACCAGGTCCCATTCGGGTATCACAACCAGGTAGTGTCCTCGATAGCCACGCGCCGAAAAGGTTCCTGCAGGGAGAGTAACACCCGGGAAATGAACTCCCTTTACAGCCACCCACCACATGTAACCATAGCCTCCGGAAGTGGCTGCATCCGAGTAAGAACGGGTACTTTCGGCAACCCATTCCTCAGGCACCAATTGTTGCCCCTGCCATTTGCCTTTTCGCAAAGCGAGCAGTCCAACCCGAGCCAAGTCCCGAGCACTTAGTTGGAATGGATAGGCCGGATGGATCGAATCCTCTCCGGTCACATATCGGGTATGTCTTGTACGAACAAAATCCTGCATCTGCAGTGGGCCTGCCAGTTGGCGTTCAAACTCCTCGAACAGGCTGCGTCCAGTCAAGTTCTCAAAGATTGAACAGACTGCATTAAAGTCCCAGTTGTT
>JAKVCB010000274.1 GCA_022448345.1 Pirellulales bacterium | reverse complement strand
CCAGGTAACGAAACGTCATGGCCAAGTCTCCCTGGTAGCGCGTTTGAAGTGCATCATCAAAAGTGAAATAGACCGTTCCTTGTAGAATCGCTAGTTGCTCGGTCTGCTCAGATCCGGCGGGCCGAAACTTTAAATCGCCGGAAATCTCGACAATCCGCCCCGATCGTTCCATCATGCCCGGCGGGTAAATCTGTTCGAGCCAACGTTTCAACCCACTTGCGTGAATCGTTTTCTCTTGCCGTGGATACTGCAACAACCTTTCCTCTGTAGTTGTATTACCCACGGTCTCAACCACGGGTACTCGATATGCACTGGAAAACGGATGCTTTAGGGAGAGCAAGATACGCAACCCCGCTGGCATCTGTTTCAACGAGGAATTCGGGCTGACTTCGGGTAATCGAATTTCCTGTTCAGTGGTCTTTATCTGCGACAAGTCAAGTTGGGCGGTTGCTTTCTCGATCTGTTCCTTGAGGTACAACCCCATTCGTTCTCGATCAAACCCCAAGGTAGCCGGACTAGGACCGGCAAAAGGAAAAAAAGCTCGCACCAATTCACCATTTGGATTGAGCACAAACAGCCGGATTGCGCCTCCTCGGTTGTCCAACTTCCCTGCTCGGTAAACCTGCCAAATATCCTCGGGCATATCCCGTGTCGACGTACCGTTCCAGGAAACCACGATAAAGGGACGCAATGTCTCAAGGACTGCCGGATGAGAAAGGGAACTCCCTCTCATATGATCAGCACTCGCTCAGCAGTGCCCGCTAAAAAAGTTGGTTGGGCCGGTATAGTTGGTCACAACAATGAAAAAGATCGGGCGTTGTTCCGCCTTAGCTCGTTTCCTGGCAGCCGCCAGCGTTGGCTCCCAGTCGAGGGAATAAACAGCGAGTTCTTTTTTCGAGGGATAAGCTGCCTGCACATGTTTCTCGAGCGTCTTGGCACCCTGCACACTTGCAGGAAATTCTGGCAACGGCTTAGCAAATTCTATCTCTTGTTCTTGCCTGACGAAATCGAGCAACGACTGAAACGGATCTGGTGACCTGGCAGGTCCGCGGGGCGGCCTCGGAAACTGTCGTTGCGCCTGGCAGGTAGCCAGTCCGGAAAACAAGCAGATCAGCAAGCCCGCCAGGCAGCACCTCACATCGCTTCGATAGAAAAAGTAGTCATGCATAGTAACACCAAACGGTTCAACCCCCGTGCCGAAGGCTGGTTCCGTTCTTTTTTGGGTTCGCCACCAGCATCAGTGCGCCATCAGCCCCCAAGCCGCTATTTATTTCGCTCGGGTAGCAGTTCCCATTTTTCTCCGAAGAAGTCCGCCGCCACTACCTTCCCTGGATATTGACTTGTCGGCGGTGAACGCAAATCAACAATGGCCCAATCGGGCAACATGGGAACTTGGCGTGCGTTGTTTAGATAAGCGTAGTCACGGAACGTAAAGCTGCTATTGAGCACCACGTAGCGACTGGGATTCAAGGGATTTGGGTAAATCATGATCGGGGCGTGGTGAGCAGGGTCATATCCTTTTGCTCCAACTTTCAATTCTCCTTCTTGCCATTGAATCGGCAATTGTGCGGCTATTTTTTTGATCAATTGATTGCTCTCGGCGTCTCCCCAAAGGATCAAGTTCGCTTGAGCAATATCCTCCTCGGTAATTTCACTGTCGAGTTTAACCCGTGCATCTCCGCGGAAGTGCCGGCGCCAGTGAACAATCGCTCGCTCCAGTTCCGCAGTCGTCCATTGCTGCACCTTGGCATGTGAACTCTTTGCCGAAGGACGCACAAAAATAAACGAATCCATCAACGCGTCGTCAATCGGCCCCTGTAAGCCATGTCGCTTGCGCAAAACCGTCTGCTTCTGCTGGCCCACCTTCCACTTTCCATCGACACGGACTAGCGGACATTGCCAGGATCGGTCGAGCCCTGGTCTTGGACCGACAATCTGCTGACCATCGATCTTGACTTGCACTGGCTCACGAAGTCCAAAACGAGCATAGCCGGGCCGAAACGAAAGGGTCAGCGCTTTCACATTCTTCGTGGATATCCTAACCCCGTTGTCACCTGCTTGCGCATCGACTTGAGCACGCTCCCAATGTTTGTTTAGTGCGTCGATTACCACCCAATGCAGCCGGTTATACTTCAACGTATACGTCGTAAAGTGAACTGACCGCGGATTCACGCGTCGCCCCTGTTCCGCCAGGCTGTCTAAACGACGTTCAATCTCAATCTTAGAATCCGGATGAATTCGATGCTTCGTGTCAGGGCCGATCAGGTGTACTAGCTCGAGCCCCTGTTTTTTTAGCGCAACGGCCATGATATCCGCAGCTTGTTTTTGAATATCAAGCTCACCGCTGTAAGCAACGGTCGGACAATGAAAGAGATTGATGGCGTAGTCAGTACAGTCATACCAGTGCCAAAGCTTCTTTTCATACCAGGTTGGAGTGAGCGCCTCTTTCTGGAAAAACTTTAAGAACTCTGGTGTTTCCGAAAAACCCGCACCGGGGTTTGCCGCAAACCAGCGCCCCGGAAAATGAACAGCGAATTGCCAGCAAGCAGCACCGCCCATGGAGAAACCTCGCATCGCGATACGATTTTCATCGACACGATACTGGCGTTTGACCGCCGCCAGGGCTTCTAGAACATCCGTCTCACCGGCAAACTTAAAGGCATTCGAATAACGACCGTACGGGTGCAGCACGATTGTGTTGCGAGGTGCGTACTGCCCTACCACCTTAGCACGCTGATCAATAAAGCTCACTTCACTGAGTGTTTCACCGCGGCCATGAAACCAAACATCCAATCGCGTCTGCTGTGACCCGGGAAACTGGTATCCGGGAGGAATCACCAGGCCATAGGGCTGAACCGTATGGTCGATTCGTGAGCGATAACCGCGCACGACGAGTCCGGTCCTCTGTGTCCAGGGCGCTTTCCCTTCGGCCAGGAGCCGTGCTCGTGCCAAGCCGATCTGCAACACTTCCTTTCCTTTGTTTACATCACCTTCTCGAAAAAACTCCTGGTATTTAAGCGCATTATCAACCGCACGGTGATAAATCTCGACATCCGGCAACAAGCTACGAACTGGGGCAGGTTGACTCTTGCGGATCGTTGCGATTAAGTCATTCAGTTCAGCCAATCCTTTGGTTAAGATTTGTCGATCCGCTTCTGCCACCTCCACGCCCAATGCGGGAATCCGTCGCACCTTGGTCGGGATATTGTCTCGTGGCCCATCAGCAAAGGAACCAGACGCTGGACACAGGCTCCGCAGAACAAGCCAAGTGAGCAATTGCC
>JAKVCB010000273.1 GCA_022448345.1 Pirellulales bacterium | reverse complement strand
CCGGGTGGTAGCGTTCGCGTCCAAATAAATATCACTGGGGACTCCGCCTGGCATTTCAAGGGTCTCTCTGATTAACGTGATATTCTAGTGGGAGCGCATTGCAACATCTATTTCCCAAGACGCACACACATGGTCATTCTAACCGACATTTACCTTCTCTACATGCAACTTCTGCTATCTTGGATAACCGTGCATTTTCGATTGCATCCACTGGCTTTGGTTTGGACATTAACAACGGACTCGCTTCTCGGACAAGTACGAATATCGCAATCGCAGTTAGCAGTCCAGCGAATACCTGTCTGAGCCGGCGTTGATCAAGATGTGTGTTGATCTTCCACCCTAGCTGGCTCCCAAAGATACCTACAACGGAAAAAATTAGAATCGTGTTGGTATCGACAGACATGCCGTGCGTTAAGAGATAATGTTCGTACTTGGCAAACCCGACAGCAGCCTTGATAGTGACGATCGCCAGACTGGTTCCAATCGCCAACCGCATTGGAATTTTTCGCATGAGCACCAGGGCCGGCACAATCAGAAATCCGCCCCCCACACCAACGAAACCAGTCACCACACCAACTACCGAACCCTCGATTGCCATCTTCCAGATTGCAGAATCTCGCGCGATCTCAGAACGGCAATCATCACCGGTTGGACCTGGCTTGCGGACCATCAGGGTAACCGCAAGCAACAACACACCGCCAAATACCATCAATTGCAACTCGCCAGAGGAAAATCCAGCCAGCCACGCACCAAGCAAGGTTCCTATCATCGCGGGAATACCAAAGATCCATACGCTATTCCAATCGATGTCTTTGGATTTCGCATAAGGGATTGCTGCCGCAATCGAGATCAGACCAACAATGGCCATCGATTCGGCAACCGACTCTTTAGGGCTGTGGCCGACAACGTAGACGAGTACCGGTACCGTAATGGCCGATCCGCCCGAGCCAAGCAATCCCAACGAGAGCCCGATCGTCAGCGCGCCAATAAACACAATCAGCATCCAATACTCCGCCAATGTTTTCTTTGCGAGGCTGCATCCCTGCATGGATTTCTTGGGGAAATCCCAAGCCTTGCACCATCGATCATGTGCGATGCAGATTGCCAAGAGTTTCCTAGTGGTCAGTTGCAAGATCACCGGTGCGATTGCACCGGCTACAGCGTGTATTACGACCACCCGTACGATACAGTACACCCGCAAAAAACACCATGGTCCGGGTCCCAAAGCCCTTTGAGTCCAGCATCGGACACGTCGGCCGGGAGGAACGACGCCGACTGTGACTGTGCGGTTTTACGCACAGTTCGATGTTATTCAATGATGCTATGTACAGCGAGTCTTTTCACAAGTTCCCAATTCACTCTATGTCGAATAAAAACGTTATCCGGGTAACAATAGGGAGGGGCAGCGCCACAGCAGGTTCAACCGAACCTGTCGGGTTGAATCGCTACCGGCAAAAACAACACCGACTGCCAAATTGCGTGCTCGACAGTATGGTTGCTGGCCGTCGCCAGGCTACTGCCGCCCGGACGATACAACCAAAGCCTTGGACCGCATTGTAAATTAGCCGGACTTGAAGGCTTTGCTGGCCCTTCATCCCGTGAGTTTGGCCATCAAACCGGTCTGCTGCATTACCGACACGATACCCAACGTGAAGAAAAACGCGCCGGCGAGGGTCAGCGCGATTCTCACGAACCAATTCGGCCGAAGCGGTTTAGGGAGCAAGGTCAAGTTGATCACCAGCGTGTGCCAGCAGCTAAACCCCAGAGCAATGTTAAAGAACATGGTTGCGTATTTGATCAACTCGCCTGGATTGAGCGACAACATTGTCAAACCAAAGAGCGTGAAACCGACGAGCACGCGAAAGTAGATTTTTTTGATGGCCTTGGGATCCATCTTTCGCAACCGTCCACTGCTGGTCCAAAATACATCGACCCAACGGCGGATCACGCCATCGGCCGACGCGCACATCGTCGGGGCCAACACCAGGAAACCGCAAAGAATGGTCATAAACCAGCAGAAATGACCAATTTCTGGTCCGGATGTCTGAGTCACCGTCTGCTGGACACCTTCGGCAGTCATGACTGCCATCGTCCAGTTATCGCTCGAGTCGCTTGGCTTGAGAAATTGAATCGAGAGCATCGATGGCAGCGCCAAGCCAATGAAACAAGCTGGCAACCAGACCGCCAACTGATCCCGGACAACATGCTTGTACCACCGCCGCCACCGCGGCATGGATTCGGTATTAGGCTCGAAAACACACCCTACGTGCGACAGTGAGATATCGTGGCCGCCGACGACGCTGGGGATCGCACCCACGTGGTGACCCATGCCCCATCCCTGGTCACGGGTGTAGTTACTAATCGGCGAGTTGGACAAACCACCCGATCCAGCAATCGCGGCCAATGCCGTGATAAAAACAATCATCGACAAATCGATCTCGGGTAGTCCGTGGCCATTAAAAAGTGAAACGAAGATATTTTCCACATTGCTACCGCGTACGATCTCATCGCCCGGCGGTGCGGCTACCGGGACGCTGCCGAACTTGAAAAAGCCCGTGACGATTTCGACCCAGGTTTCCGAAGTGGAATAAAAGAGAGCGAGAAACAGCAAAAATCCAAAAACAACAATAATTTTGAAGGTCATCACCACTTTGAGTGACTTGTAAATCTTGCCGCCAAATAACAACGGTATCATGGCACCAACGAAGATCCCGTAAGCCAGTCCCTTCATCAGATACCAGTCACTCGATGATGTTTCCGGGGAGGGAACAATGCCCCCTTTGATGAGCGTGGCCACTGGGGTCGCGGCGTTGGCGGCCAAATAAGGAAAGACCGATCCAAAGTCAAACAGCAAATATGCAATCAGCCAGAATTGGGGGCCCGGCATCGTGCGAAACTTGCCCGTAAAGATGGGTTCACCCGTATATAACGCGTAGCGGCTGATCTCAATATTGTAAATTACCTGGCTCAGGATGCTGACTGTTGCCAGCCACAGCAAGGCCCCACCGTAGACCGCTGTCACCTTGGGTCCAACCAGCCATTCTCCACCGCCAATAGCCGCACCGCCCACGATCAATCCGGGCCCCAGCAAAGCAAACCAGTTTCTCATCGTGAACCTGGGAGCGTCGATGAGTTCGCCAGCAGTCCACGGGGGTATCCTCCGAGAACCGGGATAAGGTGGCTTGGCAGCTTTTGCCGGAGAATCGATATTGGCGGTTTGTGAGTTGCTCATGGGCCAAAGCCATCCGGTTCTGTTCCGCCGTAGTTGATCGTTTACGGAA
>JAKVCB010000272.1 GCA_022448345.1 Pirellulales bacterium | reverse complement strand
TTCAGCTTCTTCCGTCAGAGATTCCACTCGTCGCCCCAGCTCATCGACGTTGGTATCTGATCGGGCCTCCGTCCAATCGGCTATATCACCGTGGCTGGGCAGGTCGGGCAGGTCGACTACCTTCACCACCGGGGCTGGCGTCAGCTTCGCCAGGATCGCCGCTACTGTAGCGGCATACTTGCTGCCGGGGGCATCATTGTCGGGCAGGATTATGCATTCCTTGCCGGCCAGGGGCGACCAGTCGGTTTTATCCGGGCTTTGGCTACCGTGGGCCGATGTGGTTGCGTTCAGTCCGATCTCTCGAGCTGCGTCGGCCGCTTTCTCACCCTCGGTGATGTAAATGCGAGCCACGCAGGACAGGTCAGGTAGGCAATAAAGGGGCCTCGGCTCGGGCATTCCGCCGATGGTCCATCGATCACCGCACCGGGCTAGTGGGCGAATGTCTTTCCCCTGGGGTTTGTCCCATCGCAAGATCACACCCACTGGATGACCCTCGGCATTGCGGTAGATCCAGTGAGCCGACCGCTTGCCGTGCTTGTGTTCCAGGGCTTCAATTGCCGCGTTGGCTGTTTCGAAAGCCGGCGGTTTCTTGTTGTCCTGTCTACGGTATTGGCGTTTTTCCCGAGTTTTGGGGGGTTGTGTAGACGTAGACAGCGTAGACACATCTATGGGCATCAAATCGGACAGTCGTAACCCCACAGCAGCACAGATGGATTCAGCTGTGCAACCGGCGTGACAGTGGAGCAGTGCTCGCCCGTCACTACCCTCGGATACCGATAGGCTTGGCCGTTTATCGTCATGGGCCGGGCAGCGAACCGACCATCCTTTGCGGTTCCGCTTAGGATCGCAGTTGCGCCCAGTCAGGGCGGATAGAATCCGTTTGATGGGGGTGGTCATGCGTTCCCCCCTTTCTTCTGTTCGTCGATCCAGTGTTGCAGATCATCGATCGGATACCGCACACATCGGCCCAGCCGGACGTGAGGAATTTCGCCGGATGCCGTCATATCCCACAGTTTGCGGGGGCTGATCGCCAGGGCCTCGGCAGCTTGTTGGGGTGTTAGCAGTAGAGTCGGGTTCGTAGAAGTGCTACTTTGCATTGTTCATCCCCTTTCGTGTCGGTTTGCGGCGGGGAATCTGTACTTTGAATCCCAAGTCTTTCAGCTCATCGCGGGCGCGAGCCGCTTCGTGAAAATCGTTGGTTTGCCAAGCATGAATTAGCACCGAAAATAGCACGACAATCTGCGCGGCTTGGTCCCTTTCTGAATCTGATAACGTTGCAGCCATAGCTGGTCCCCTTATTGAGAAAATAAAATCCAATAAGAGACCTACCGCGTTGCGTAAGCGTTGCGTTGCAAAACGAAAAAACCCCTTGTTTTAAGGAGTTTCTTGAAAAAAACGTTGCGTTGCGTGTTGCGTTACTACTTGTCGGAGCGCAATTCCTTCACCTTTGCTTCGACGATTGCGTTGATGTTTCGGCCTTCTCAGTAAGGAATTTGCAGTGGTTCATAACCATTCGGCGATGCAAACTTTTCTTTGATTTGGTCTCGCTTTTGGTTACTTTCAATTGTTCCTTCCCGCCAAATATCTCCCCTGGGACGTAGTGCTGCGGACCGTTAAAGAGATTAAGGTCGCCACCATAGAAATCGAATGGCAATGGGCCAATGTGTCGGCAGCCTCGAAATCGTTTGCCATGTGTGCATTTGACTTCTAACGCATTCAGCGAATTGCGTATGGCAATTTCCCCTTGCGATGCTTTAGATAAAGGACATCGGCCTCCACGTAGGTGTTTGTCCGGCGTTACCGGGAATACGCCGTGGTCTGGACAGACGATTTCAACTTTGGTGCGTTGGTTGACATAGTCGAAAAGCGAGTAGTCGAAGTCGTTGGCGTGAACGAGCCTTGCTTTATTGATAAAAGTCTCTCTGGCGTCACGCGTGCTTCCTTACATCGCTCCATCCCGCACTTTGGACACCCTTGTCCGTTAAGGTGATGGGTCGGACTAATTCGGAATCGACCATGACCGCGGAAGATTACGACCAGTTTTTGGCCGTTATTGTGTTCGTACGCCGACTAGTGAGTAGTCGTACTTGTCGCCATGTACTTCTCGGGCTTGTCGAATGAACTCTTCTAGGACGCCCATGACTATTCATCCCAATCGAGTTCAGCCGGGCCATCGCTGTACGCTTCTACGTCCCGTAAACCGGAGCTAGGATTGACCGAGATATGCCCGCGATGCCGGTCGTCTTTCACGCCACGGGCCATCGCTGCCGCAGCTCGGTATTCCTTACTGCGTGATAGCGTAGACTTGTCTTTACCTACTCGGCGTGCGATTTCCGCATCTGACCAATCGGGATGATCGCGGACCAGTAGCATTGCTTTTGCCAGCCACTCTGCCCGTTCTTCACTTCTGCTTGTCGGGCCGGCCGGCCTAGTGGCCTTGGTTTCATCGCCACCTTCGGACGTGTTGCTGTCGGCAATGCTCACACCTTTTTGATGGGCTGGCATTGTACCGGTTGTTCCGGGCTGCTTAGTCCAATTCAGTAGGTCCCCTGCTAGACGAGATAACTTACTTCGCGCGGAATCAAAATCGGATCGGTACTCATTGCCTTGGTCAACCGATTGCGCGGCCGAGATAAGCCAGTCGTAGGTTGCCTTGGATTCTTCCAGTTTTGGGCAAAGAGCCGCTGCCGTCCCATCCTGCCGTGCTTCATCGATCGCCAGACGAAACTGCTTGTCATGAAGTGACGGTCCGTTTCGCGGCTGCAGACGATCGATATAGCCGGCAGCTCGGCGTTGCGGCCAGGCTCCTTGGGCTAGTCCCCTCAGTATGTTTACCAGTCGCTCATCGCGGCGGGTCCAGATTCGCCGTGTCAGAACGATCTCGCCGTTGTATTTCTCGCGCTGACGGTCCCAAAACCATTTATCAGCTCGGGATTGTGCCTCGGGCAACGCGGGCGTAGCCGTCAGAATACGTACCGCTTCAGCATCACGATTGAGTAGCCGTTTAAGACTTTCCGGGACCGATATTAATAGAGTGATGTAGGATGATAATGGGCTATTGCCATCCACGTGAATGCGAGTATCTCGATTCATGGTTCACTTGCCTTTTCGTCAGGCCGATTCGTGCGGGCGGTGGTAGGCAAGTAAGAACCATCGCACCCGCTCGAATCGTTCGCCAGTGATCAGCCAGCTACCCGAATTACGTTTATTTGTACCTTGAATAGGTTAAGGAAACTTACCGTCAGCGATTTTTCCTTTAATTAGTAGAGCCCAACGCAGGCATTCAATAGCG
>JAKVCB010000271.1 GCA_022448345.1 Pirellulales bacterium | reverse complement strand
GGAAATGGTCAGATCTGTATCGAAATGCATTTTCTCCCGGACGTCTGGGTTGAATGTGATAGCTGTCGGGGCAGACGCTATAACGCGGAAACACTGGCGATTGAGTTTCACGGGCTCACGATCAGCGATGTGCTTGATGCGACATGTCGAGAAGCACTGGTGCTGTTCCAGAACATTCCCAAGATTCGGCGGGTGCTCGAAACCTTGTGTGCCGTCGGCCTTGATTACTTGCGGTTGGGACAGGCGGCGCCAACGCTCTCTGGCGGTGAAGCCCAACGCGTCAAGTTAGCCGCAGAACTGTCGCGACCTGATACCGGGAGAACACTGTACATCCTCGATGAACCGACCACGGGTTTGCATTTTGATGACCTCCAGAAATTATTGGACGTCTTGCATCGACTGGTGGATCTGGGCAACACAGTAGTGGTCATCGAGCACAACCTGGACGTGATCAAACAAGCCGATTGGGTCATCGACCTGGGGCCAGAGGCCGGTGCAGGAGGTGGGCAGATTGTCGCTGTCGGGACGCCCGAAACGGTCTGCCAGCGCCCCGAGTCTAATTCAGCGAATGCCAGCAAAAAGTCGGCGGCGTCATCGAACAAAAAGAATAACAGCCGGCGGAAGAAAAAAACGGTTGAGCTGTCACATACGGCTGTGGCCTTGGAGCCAGTATTGGCCGCCGGTCCTCACGTTCCCCGCGCGGTCGATTCGGATTCCGACAGCGACACGCCGCGGGATGGTGATTTGGATATCACCGAAGTTGGTAAGGATGCCCGTATGCCCTGGCAGGTGAATGGGCGTCAATGGCACACGCAAGACCGCGTGGGCCGTCGCGGTGAACCGACTCGCTGGGACGGCAGTGTCCTGGGGCAAGTCGTGGATCGTATCCACGACCTGGGGTCGTTTAGCCAGACAGACTGGAACAACCGGAGCGTGGTGGAAATCGCCGCTCCGAAAAAGAGCGCCGGTTGGTTTTTTCATGCAATTACAGGTGAAGCGTGGTTGCTCAAAATGAAGTTTCGGGTGCCCCGTGACACTTTCCAGCGAGGCGCGTTGCAGAAACAGATTCCCCTTAAAACGCTGAATCAACTCGATGCCATTCCTCTGTATAGCAACGAGTCCCGGGTGAAAGTCAAGAACGCACGCGGGCCGTTTCAGGAAGTTGAGTTGCGCGTGCATGCTCTGGACGAAATCGATTGCGCCGGATTCTGGGACTTTCTGGAACAGGCTGTGCGGTGTTTCGGGGAGTTACATGGTGCTACTGGAACACGCTCGGTTGAGGATTTCAGCCCCTGGAAAAAACTCGGGCGCAAGTGGCACTTCATGCGGAAAGGATTCTCCCCGGGGCGCCGTGTCTTGTGGAAGGTCGCCGTGTTGGAGGAGCTCGTTGAAATGCTGATGGAAGTTGCGCCTCAAGGGGAGTTTCTCTGGAACAACCAGACGCAAGTAAATTTATGTGTGAAGGGCCAGCGAGAGCCTTGGGCGCGTTTGCTGACGAAACGTCATGCCTCGCTTGACCTGATCTTGACGGGGCCTGAGAACCAGATGGGTTTCGGACGCGTCGCAGACCTGGGACGGGAGCGGGAATTTGATGACAGCAAGCCGGGCGTGGATCAGTTCCAGCTTAAATTCAAAACACTCGGGGATTTGCGCACGGGTAATTTGAGGAAATTTCTGGAGGAACATCTAGACGGTATCAAATCGACATCGGCGGGGTCTTAACAATGGATGAAGCACTGCTGGCCCCCAATTTCTTGTTCCGTTTCGCTGCGCTCTGCAGACATCGTGATCTTCAGTGGTCAAGTCGCGGCGTTGATCTGGAAGAGGATTGTCGCCTGCCTAGTTTTGGTGAACTGGAAGGTCGACAGATGTTTGCAGATGTTCGCACCGCCTGGAACGAGACGGGTTTGTTTTTTTCGGTTCGTGTCAGTGGCAAGAAACAATTGCCCTGGTGTCGGGGTACCCGTGTAGAAGATAGCGACGGGTTGCAATTGTGGATTGCCACAAGAGACATTCAGGGTATTCATCGCGCGAATCGGTTTTGCCACCGGCTCGCTTTTCTCCCGATGGGGGAAGGGACTCGGTTGGACGAGCCGGTGGCCACGACACTTTCAATTGCCAGGGCCCGTGAACTTCCCCGACCAATCGCCTCAGAGCGGTTTGGAATCTACAGCGAGAATCGGATCGATGGCTATGTGCTCCACGTTTGGGTTCCGGGCGATGCGCTGACGGGTTTTGACGCTGCGGAAACGACACTGCTGGGGTTTTCCTATGCGGTGGTCGACCGTGAACTCGGTTGGCAGACTTTCAGCATTGGCCCGGAATTTCCATTTGTCAGTGACCCCAGCCTGTGGGGACAGTTGGAGCTGCAGCCGGCTGCAACGGCGGGCCAATAGGGGGCTATGCCGACATCGAACAGGGCTGCGGTGCGCTAACCGGCTGCGGCGCAGTCAATGTCCCTTTTGGTGCTGGAGGCAATCTGAATCGCCTCCCAGGGGCAAAAAGTCCCGTTTTGTCGAGATTCACTTGGATGCGATACGGTGATTTGCGATAATTGAAAAGAGTGGTTTGCTTTTCAATGATCCAGGTGCTCTTGTTGGTAAATTTCGATGATGAAGTTCTCTCACCACCAGCACGCTTTCTCTGATTTTCACGGTCGCTCGCGAGAGGGTCTGACGTTTTTGGACCGCCGCGGCATGTTGAAATCAGGATTGGCAGGCGTGGCAGGTTTATCCTTGCCTGGTCTGTTGCGTCATCGCGATGCGGTCGCGTCCCAAGGTGGCAGCCCGCAACGCAACAAGAGTGTGATTTTACTGTGGATGGCCGGTGGCCCCAGTCATATCGATACCTGGGATCCCAAGCCAAACCGGCCGCCAGAGAATCGAGGTCCTTTCGGAGTAATCCAAACACGGCTTCCCGGAGTCTTGTTTTGTGAACACCTCCCAAAGCAAGCCGCAATGTTGGATCAGATTTCGGTACTGCGGAGTGTCGATGCCCGTCACAGTAATCATGAACCCAATATGGTTTTCCAGACAGGGCATCGCGGGGCAGCGCCAAGAGCGAACCCGAAAGGTGGGCAATTTCCGGCAATCGGCTCTGTGATTGCGAAACACCGTGGAGCGAACCAATCGGGGATGCCTCCTTATGTGGCTTTTCAGCGTTCACGATCTCATGTGGCGTACGCGGGTGACCTTGGCCAGCAGTACGATCCGTTTATCGCGCAGAAGGCGGCTCGGTTGCCAGTTTACGACCTGGTCGGCCGGAATACTGGCAAGATCGCCGGCGCACCGTTGTTCCAGCTTCCTAGTGGTTT
>JAKVCB010000270.1 GCA_022448345.1 Pirellulales bacterium | reverse complement strand
GCACCCCGCAGTAGAGGCTTTGGGGGACTCTGTTGGAGGGCCTGGGCAAGCCTGCGGTCCTCTGCCTGGACTGTGTGGTCCACATCGTCCGTCGAGGAAACGGCGTGACTAACCTTCCAGTAAACGCATGATCTGCTGGCGGGTGTTTTGGCTCAGCGCCGGCCAGGATGGGATCGCGGCTATCGATTCAAGGTGCGTTCCCCGATCCGTCCTGGATTTTGGCGCTGTCCAGTTTCCAAGCAATTATTTAGCAGCGCTACTTCTTTAACAAAACACTCGGCGTGGCCGGTGCTTTGGCCAGAGGCTTGGCCTTTTCCTCCTTTCCGGCGGCCTGTTTCTTCTTGTCAGGTTTTGGGGGTAGACGCTTTTTGTCGGTCGCCGCCTGATTCAAGTCGTTGTCGGTTGGTTTGCCAAGTGGCTTGCGCAGTCCCTTTTTCCCCTTGGCCGGTTTGGCCGGAGGGGTTGGTTGAGAGACTGCTTGTCGATCCACTCCGCGTGGGCGGTCAACCGCTGGGCCGTTCAAAGGCCGGCCGCTTGTCGGTCGCCCCGTTTTCGAAGGCTTGGTTCGGTCCGACTCGGTTGTCACCCGCTTCGGATCACTGAGCGGACATCCCTGCGGTCGCCCGCCCGGTCGCTCGTCCCGAGGTAGATTCGTTTTCGGTCGTTCGTCCCGAGGTAGATTCGACTTCGGTTGTTCGTCCCGAGGTAGATTAGTCTTCGGTCGATTGTCTACGGGGACTTGTGGTATCGCCACCGTCGGTTTTCCCTCTACGAATACTGATCGCCGGGTGTTATCTGTTTGAAGTCGATATTCGTAGCACTTGACCACTTCTTCACAGACTTGGCAGAGCGAGTCGATAAAGGTGTACTTAATGCAGAATCCAATACTCTCTGCGCGCCGTAATTCCCCGACGGGAATTGTCAGCGCGAGCGGATTGTTCAAGGTGAATGACGAGGGCGTGTTAAATGAATTGTTGCGGATCCAGGTCAGTTCGTGGCTAAAGGGGGGACTGGTCAACTTGGCACCATTCCATCCCATTACTCCACTGAGTGCCGGGTTAAGGATCCCTGGCATTGGCGGGGGTGGTTGCCAGAAGTGCATCCCCAGGGATTGCTGTTGTCCGTTGTAGGTCTTCCAGGAACTGATAAGCGTCGCATTGACTTTCGCGATCTCCCGGTCGGGCGGACCTTTCACGTCGACACTGAAGGAATGGCTCAGATCAAGGCGGCCCGTTTGAGGATCCAGATTAATTGTATGGCCTCGGGAGAACGAAAGTTTAAACTTGTCGCCGCAACAGTCGTCGCAGCAAGGTTTTGTGAGTTTCCGAACTGGGAGGCGAAAGATGAGGAACTCCTTGGAACCATCGTTTTGGCCGTTATTCATCGATCCGTACTCAAAGGGCTGCGTGACGTTTACCGGGTCGGGGTTGTACCAAATCCACTGAGTTCCTTCGTTCATGGCGTTAACGATGTCGAAATAGCCGCTATTCGAGTCGTTTTTTTCGCCGATCTCGAGCCGTCCGCCTGAATTAACGGGATACCCGTTTAGGGTTTGTGGTTGACCCGCTCCGTTGAGAACTTGGCCTTGTGCATTGACCCAGCCTTGACTCGTGGCGCCAGGCGAGCCACTGACAGTATTAGCCAAGTTGATCTGTGTGTTAATTTCACTGAGGCTAGGTGGGTTCGTTTTAGACCAAGTCCCCTTCCCGTTCCCTGCGACCCCCGTGGCGTAAACTTCCCACTCGCCTGCCCCAGTGAACAGGTTTTTATCTGGTGAAGTGGCAAATACTTCGGCGATTAATCCCCGGTACGGGCGAGGGGTAGCTTGAGCCATGATCTGACTGGCCAAAGCTTTACTAAAGCTGGCTGTCTGATTGGTTCCGTTTGTTATCGTTCGGAGGTCGCCGACCAGTCCGCCTGTTGCGAATGCAAGGTTGGCGTAGTCCTGCATGGCAAACGGTCCATAGCCTCCTCCTACGGGACTTCCAATGCTGCCACTTAGGCTGGATGAAAAGGTGCCACCGGCGCCGGCGGTGAAGACCCTGTTGTTGGCATCGATGGCCATCGCTGAGTTCTTGTTGCTGTCGGTTATACCGGCTGGTATAATCACATCGAGCGTCGCGTTTTTGTTCATAAGGACCTGGCGTATCCCAGCGGATGTCAGCTGTGTTTCGATAGCGTACCGACGATTACAGGTAACGAGAACGACAAATTTCTTGGCTTGGGGGCGGAACGGATAGTTGTCGAGGGCAAAGTTGATACCCGAGTAACCGTCTTCGTTCCCAGCTCCGTTCCAGCTGGATGGTCCACTGGCGGCCTTCAGAGTATCGACCGCGGTCTTGTATTGCGCAACCGTCCCGAATAGTGTATTTCCCCCCATTAAATGGGCATGCCCCTTCTCGTGCCCGTTCGAAAGTCCAAGCCGTCCACTGTTGCCACCAAATCCGACCAGGCCATACCTGTTGGTACCGCTACTCCCGCTTCCGATCCCGCTATTCGTCAATTTAGCTTCAAGATCGGTGATCAATGTCTTGGTAAACTGTTGTGCAGGGAATTTGTGCGGGTTGGACTGCCAAATAGTCTTGTGGGGCGCCATGTTCCACGATTCGTCGATCACAACGACGACGTCGACGTAGGGCACCTTTTTAGAGCCGGAATACGAGGTGATATATAGATAATCATCAGTCGTTGTATCTATTTTTCCACTCGCAGGGATGGGGATTTGGTTGCTGAGAATTGACAAAGTTGTAGGGTAGGTTTCTGCACCATTGGCGAAGATGTCCGGTGATGTCACGTTCCAGGTATGCCCAACGTGGTAATCAGGGTTTGGGTAGGAGAAATTTCCTAAGGGGAATTGGAAATTAAAAGGCGTGGTTTTGGCGGAGATGCCATTAACACTGCCCCAGCCAAAGTGGTATGCATTGTCAGCCGTAATAATGACTTTGCTTATATCGATAGCCAGCGCGCTGCTGCTGAACAAGAACAACGAGACCAGACAGAGGGTCCATGAGGCGAGATGTTTTCTAGGCATGTTGAATTCTCCTCAGCAACTTTGTGGACCGCGCCTCAGGAGATCGCCACTGACACCAGCGACACAATAAAATCTTCCTGCAGGCACAGGCCCAGGTGCAGCGCCTAGTCAAAACCCTGATCTTCCTGTCACGGCAAGGTCTCGGCCCGACTTGGTACAGCTCAAACGCAAACGTGGTGCCGCGTACCAAAAATTCTTTGCGGCGCGCTGTAATCTATTTCTTTAAAAGGACTTCGAGCCGGGCTGTAAAACTGGGTAAAAAGCAGTTTGCAGGCTCTCAGTATCTCACTTTGAGATGAGTGTC
>JAKVCB010000027.1 GCA_022448345.1 Pirellulales bacterium | reverse complement strand
AACGTCCATCTGGCAACATGGAATCTGTTGTAGCCTGCTGCTATTGGTTTGCTATCAGGCCAATGCAGACCCAACTCCAAGCCATTTTGTGGGACCGACCACAACCCTCCCGGCTAAACCACCAACGCCTCGGACCGAGCCTGCATCGGTCCCCACGGCAGCCAACCAGACAAGCATTTATGCCGTAAACCTATCTCCAGAAAACCGAGGTCAACCGGTACCCCTGCACGAAACGTCAGAACGGTACGGCCATAGCACAACTCCTGCCAGTTCGGGACGCGTGAATACTCACGAGGTTCCCATTGCTCGCAGCCCCACGAACGATCCTCACCTCCAACAGGTGATCTACAACCACTCTCCGCCAGCGAAGCCAGCTGCCCCAACGAGTCGGAGACTACTTACACCTTCGGGTAAAAAACCGCGAACGACCGCCAGTGAACCGAAATCGGCTCCTCGAAAAACGCTGATCAGCCAGTTTCCTCAAGACCCAACGGTCACAACAATCGCGGCAATGTTGTTCGTCTTTGGATTGTTTCTCTTAGCGATTTGGCTTGTAAAACGAGCTGCCGCCAAACCGGCTTCTGTACTTCCCGAAGAGGTGGTAAGCGTTTTGGGACGCAAACAACTTGCCGGGCGCGAATTTTGCCAACTGATACGCGTTGGCAACAAGCTCGTGTTGGTCTCCGTGACCTCTGAAGGCATGAAACCAATCACTGAAGTTACTGATCCGGTTGAGGTTGATCGTTTGCTCGGTATCTGTGTGCAAAGCAGCCCGAATAGCAGTTCGGATGCCTTCCGACAGGTCTTTGAACGTTTGGCTCGGAAAACCACACCAAGTGAATTTCTGAACAACCAACATGCCTCTCCAATGTACGAGCCCACCGAAAGTCATACCAGTCACCCGGGGAGACATCGTGTTAGTTAAGTTGTTTTGCAAAACTAGCCCGGGGCATTGGCTTACCGCTGTGGTGAGTTCGCTGATCGCTGCCGAAGCAGTCCTTGCGCAGTCGGCAACTGACAGCTTATCGATTCTTCCTGGAGGTTGGTCCCAACTGGGCGACCTGACTGCGCCTGAACGACTCAATTCCACCCTGCAAGTGATGTTGCTGCTGACGGTCGTCAGTTTGGCGCCGGCAATTTTGCTAATGACTACGAGTTTTGTACGAGTGATCGTCGTATTGGGATTGTTACGTCAGGCGATTGGTACTCAACAGCTTCCTCCCAGCCAAGTCATCACCTCGGTCGCGTTATTTGTGACACTTCTTTTGATGACACCGGTCTGGAAGCAAACTTACGACACAGGAATTCTTCCCTATACGGAAGGAGAAATCGGAATTAGCGAGGCTTTTCAACGTGGCACCGAACCGATGCGCCAATTCATGGCCCAACAGATTCAACGCACTAAAAACGATGACGATGTTTATTTATTCCTGAGCTACATGCCGAATGCCGTTGATCAACAAACGGGGCAGTTGCTCCACAAGTACGCGTACTACAACCCCCAGGAAGGGGAAAAGTTACTCCCTTTGCAAGCCTTGATGGCTGGTTTTTTGCTAAGCGAATTAAAAACCGCTTTCCTCATCGGGTTCCAAATCTATTTACCCTTCGTCGTCATCGACATTGTCGTGGCAAGTATCACCATTTCGATGGGCATGTTGATGTTACCACCGGTACTCATCTCGCTTCCTTTCAAACTACTGCTTTTTGTGTTGGTCGATGGTTGGCGCCTGGTCATTGAGATGCTGATGGAGAGTTTTGCTGTTTTAGTCTGAACCTAGTTGCCTCCGGATTTTCATCCGCCGAAAAGAAAACCTGGATAATTCGATGTCTCCTGAACTCGCTGTTGACATTGGCCGTGAAGCCCTCCTGATTGCCACGATCATTGCGACACCTATCCTCGTCACTGGAATGATTGTCGGACTGGTTATTGGCTTGTTTCAAGCTCTTACCCAGGTTCAAGAACAAACGGTCGCCTTTATCCCCAAACTGATCGCAATGGTCCTGGCGATGGGACTTTCCTTGCCCTGGATTCTGACCCGACTGGTTGAATACGCGCGGGAACTCATTGTGAATATCCCAACAGCACTCTCGTAACGCATTGGAGCCTGGACTTTACCCATGTCGCTCCTGGAAACATTTCTGGTCGGACACTTTGTAGTCTTTCTACTCGTGTTGACCCGCATTAGCGCGGTTGTAATGACCGCGCCCTTGTTCAGTGAACACAGTATCCCGCTGAGAGTGCGAGCCTTGCTTGCCATTTTCCTGGCATTCCTTGTTGCTCCGTTGCAAACCATGCCCAACGGGCCGGTGGTAGAAAATCTGGTGGAACTTGGCCGCCTGGTGGCACTCGAAGCACTCGTCGGTCTTTTGCTAGGACTGGGGTTGAATGTTCTTTTTGCAGGTCTGCAGGTTGCCGGCCAAATGATTAGCCAGATGAGTGGCATGTCGTTGGCCGAGGTGTTCAATCCGGGCTTCAACGACAACGTTTCTGTATTTTCCCAACTATTTTTCTTCCTCACGATGGCTGTTTTTCTGGGCTTGGGGGGGCATCGCATGGTCATCGAAGCGGTTCTGGAAACCTTTTGCTGGGCTCCACCAGGACAAGTCGCCTTAGGGGGGACGTTTGTCGAAGCACTCACCTCGATCGTGACACAAAGTTTCATGCTTGGCATCCGTGCAATTGCCCCCGTAATCACCGCCTTGCTGCTCTCAACCATCGTGCTGGGCCTTATTAGCCGAACGCTTCCGCAATTGAACATTCTTCTTGTAGGATTCAACCTGAACGCCATGCTGACACTGGGTGTGCTATTTCTTTCCCTGGGTACTGTTGCCTGGACTTTTCAGGAAGAAACAGGCGAGGTGCTTATTCGACTGCAACAAGTCATTCACAATGCAAATTGGCAACCCTCGAATGGGGCATAGCATGCGGTACGTTTTTCCTCACACCTTTTGCATAACAATAACACGCTGATATGGCTAAAACCCAAGGCGACAAAATCCACGACGCATCGCCGCACCGCAGGCAACAAGCCCGCGAGAAAGGTCAGGTCGCGTTTAGTCAGGACCTCGGTTCGGCCATATTGCTGGTTATTAGCGCCGGGCTACTGATGGGACTGGGAGGACGGGCCGTTGATTTCTGCGCCAGCCTGATGGCACGGCACCTGGCGGAGGTACCACGCCTGGCTTCCGATCCATCGGTATTGGTTATTCACTGGACAGCCATCATTCGCGGACTCTCGAAAGTCATCCTGCCAATTCTCGGCCTGGTGATACTTGCCGGTGTTGCCACGAACATCTTTCAGACTGGGTTTCTCTGGGTGCCTGGCCGACTGGCTCCAGACCTTCATCGCGTTAATCCGATCCAGGGACTGCAGCGCATCTTCTCGCTTTCCGGCGCAGTGCGTCTTGGTTTTGGGATCTTCAAGGTAGGCATTATCGGGGCCGTCACCGCCAGCGTACTCTGGTCTCAAAGTGAAGAAATTCTGTCGGCCAGCAGCTATGGCTTGTGGGATTTTTGCCAGTTTCTGGCCGATATTGTCCTTCGTCTGATTCTGTGGGTCGGCCTTGCGTTGGTAACTGTGGCATTACTTGATTTTGCCTTTCAACGCTGGAAGCACGAACAAGATTTACGGATGACCCACCAGGAAGTGCGGGAGGAAATGAAAAATCTACAGGGAGATCCGCAGGTCACCGCGCGACGCAGGAATATCCAGCGGCAGATAGTACTTCAACGCATTGCCACGACCGTTCCAAAAGCAGACGTGGTCATAACCAATCCTACCGAACTGGCCGTAGCCATTCAGTACAAACCGGAAGAAATGGCCACTCCCATTGTCGTTGCCAAGGGGACCACCTTGTCCCAGCGGATTCGGCATCTGGCCCTGGAAAATAACGTACCGGTTGTGGAACACAAGTCACTTGCTCAACTCCTCTACAAAGAAGTTGAACTCCAGCATCCCATACCCGACAAGTCTTATGCCGCCGTCGCGGAATTGCTTGCCTACGTTTATCAGTCACAAGGCAAGACGCCATCGATTCCACCTGCCCGTGCTACGTAACCGTACACCGGCCAGGGCGACTAAGGCGAATGAGGACCTTCCTCCTCAACCTCATCTTGCCAACTTAAGAAATCAGGTGTGTCGACACCTGACGACACCACAAGGTCATCCAGTGATTCTCCTTGTGGGATCGCATATTGTGTTGCAATCGCCCTACGATGGAACTCACGGTCACTCCGACCCAACCACCAAACGGCAACCCATACACCAACAAAGGCTAAAACAACCATTCCACCTGCAATCAGGCTGCTCATCACACTCTCCTGCCCCACCGCATCGGTAATCCAAACCGGACCAGGACCAATCAAAAGAGGTGCCAACTGTCGGCGACTTGCTGATTTTTGCTCAGTTTTCTTCCCTTCCCGCGCATGATGAAGCCAGCTCTTGAAATAAAACCCGGCCATGCGAACCGGTTCGTGGATCCTTGCCCCCACAGGAAAGCCGCTTGGCAAATCAAGAACACAGAAAACGACGGGATGATTTTGGGAATCTTCCGTGAACAGGTCCAACTCAAAATAATGGTCAATTTCAAAACGACGTGCGATATCGCTCAACTGCCCAGACTCTGTCGACCCTACTTCGATTCGAACCGCCCGACGAACAACGCCATCTAAAACAAAAAGGTTTCCGATTTGACTATCAGCATCGTTAAAAAGCGGCGCCACGGAAAATCGTTCCTGTTCGGCCTGTCGCACGATGGCTTGAGCCAGTCGATCGTGCGGGTCATCCTCCAGTTTCTCTTCCCAACGCTTAGCGAACCAGTGCAAGTTACGTTCGGCAAATCGAATCAGTTGTTGCGGACCCACGTGACTTACAGCAAACAGCATTTGGTAGAACGCCTCGCGTTCCTCTCCCCGGATTGCCTGACTATTCCTGATATCTCTAAGCAAGCCAACATCGAAACCAAGGCTTCCAAGCACCGCTTGGGCAAAAGAAGGGTTTGCAGAACTGACTGCCGCTGGAAACCACGCAACATGAGGAGCTACCACCACCAATTGGGGGGTGGTGGGGTTGTCACTGGAACATTTCAGCACGATGCCCCTCACGGCAACCGGTTCGTCCAGATTCTCAACACCGAGCCAGGCTCGTGGCACTTTGCCGGTAATGACTTCTGTCAAAACGTTGCCTTTATCGGTAATGATGTCGCAAAGATAATATTCTGTCATTTCCAGACGCGCAGCGTCGTGCTCTCTAAGCCGAACCTGCTCAACATGAACAACTCGCCCTGCATACCAAATCAACTCCATCTGGTACGCCTGGGGATGATTGATGAGTTCGCCAGGTTGAATATCCTGACGGGTCCAGCGCTCAAGACTCAGAATGTCGAACGATCTCAAGCGGTGCAGCAATTTCAGCGCATGTAACGTTTCCGCTTCACTGAGTGGAACTGAAGGAGTAAATTGAGCGCTGGCTGCCTCATCCCACCCTGCCAAGGCAAGGATTTCGCGAAAATCACTCTGCGTTTCCCGTCCTCCGGCTGACGCCGAAGAAAACAGCAACAATAGAGGGAACCAACTGCAAAAAAGCAGACGCCTCCAGCACGACACCAAAAACAACAAACACTGCCGAGATAAATCGCCGTGACCGGGTCTCATAGATCACTTCCTCGATCCAGCCAATTCACGGTCCTGGCAAGTAAAATGGGCGCCAGTCCAGGCCCCCCTTCCCATTGGTAGGACCAATTCTTGAAAAAGAAACCATGCGCGACCACGCTTGCCGAAACATCCTCGCCCAACGGAAAGCCATCCGGTAACTCCAGGCAGTAGATGCGAATCGGCCAAATCTGCCTCCCCGCAGGGCGCACGGTCAACAAATAGTAGGTCTGCAAACCGATATTGTTTTCAGCCACTTCGACCACCTCGGCTCGCCGCACGGTCCCACAGATAGTGACAAGTCGGCCACGATAGACGTGTGGTTGCTGTACCATTTGCACGTAGCCAACTTCACCCAACGAAGCCGCGGCAAGTTCTTCTGGCAAAGATTTTTGCAAAATGCCCAACAAGTGAAACCAGGCCTCAGTCTCCACCGATCGAAAGTAGGTGTTGTCGCGAATCGACTCTAACAGTTGCGGCTGAACCGCCTTAAAATATTCCGCCGATGTAGCCTGCTTCGCCCCATCAGGGGCGGGCATGCGAAAGGCATCTTGAGGGTTCGAGTTGTTTGGGAGCGAAGTGACCAATTCACGAATCTGTGCATCGCTGATGGTTGGATCTTCAACTGCAGGAGCAAATACCCGATCCAGGAATTTGACCGCCTTCGGTTGGCGAACACTATTGAGCAAAAACAGGGTCGCCCCCAAACCCAGCACCAGCGCCAGCAACCGCCATTGCAGAGGGCGACCAAGGTAATTCGGAGGCCAACGGTTGTTGGAAGGACGAAATCTGACCACGGGGCTGGATTGCCTCTCTACTGGATTGCCTCTTTAAGGCGGAGCGGACCTTGCCAATTCCCTGAAACTGGCAAGAGTCAGGCTGTACGAACAACGTTAATTCTATTTATGGCTTGTGGTTGCGGCAACGTGAGGTGCACCAGATGGGAAATCGGACAGGAAAGTTTGTGCCACACGGGAATAACCAAAAGCCAACCGTGCGAATTTACCTTTGAACGGGCTTGATTGTGGTACAATGCGGTGCACTGGTGAAAGTCCGGTTAACAAAATTAGCAGGTTTTTTTGGAACGGAAACCTGCGGAACGGGAAGAGGCAACGGGTGGCGCTTGCGCGGGCTGATTTTGTCGGCTTGATCGACGAACATGCCCCGGCACTCTACCGCTTGGCATACCGATTGGTAGGCGATGCGCACGATGCCGAGGATGTCGTCCAGGAAACTCTGCGCAGTGCCTGGAAGAGTCGTGTGAACTTCGGGCAAGGACGTGAACAACGTGCCTGGCTGGTCACTATTTTGCGACGTCGCGTAGTCGACCGCTGGCGTCGTGTCCGAAAAAATCCAGTCCTGGCTGGAGAGTTTTTTCTGGAAGTCCCCGTCGAACCGGACGATCTAACCAACAACGAGTTCACCGACGAAATGCAACAAGCACTCTCCTGTCTACCACACACGTTGCGTGAGTCGCTCTTGATGGTGGTCGTAGGAGAACTAACCCACCAGGAAACGGCAGATGCTTTAGGCATTCCGCTGGGCACCGTGCTGTCGCGCGTCAGTAGAGCACGCCAAAGACTCCGGCAGTTTTTTCTGACCGAAACAAATCGAGCTGTGTTCTGCTTGCCAAACCATCGCTGAGCCAAACCGCAGCAGAATCTTTCTGCAGGAGCGGTAATTACGGAGAATGTCACGGAAGGTATCGTTTTATCCGTTTTCTCCATCATACCGCAGTTGCCTGAACTGTCGCGAGCGATGGAGACAAACTGGGTTGCCAACCACTTTCTATAAAATCTTCGCATAGCAAATCGCGGAAAATGCTTTGCGGCAATAACAAGGACCCTTTCAGTCATGCCTTCGTACACTCACCATTTCACCTCGTGGTCCAACTCAAGCGAAGACTTCGACATCGACCACCAACTCGCCGGCGTGCCGTTACCCGAGGATTTTATTGCCCGGATAACTAATTTGGTTGCCCCACATCGGGTCAACGAGGCTATTCCAATAACGGGGCTGCCACCAAAGGTCATCATCCGACTTCGACGACAAGTCATGGACCATGTTCGAAACTCTGCGTCTCTGTCAACGTAAATGGGCCACTTTAACCTGATCCTTGATCCGGTTCTGTCCTTTATTTTAGAAGGTGCCCCTGGGTGTTGTGCATGGCTGGGTTGCCGTCGAGTCATTTTTCCCAGGTTTCCGTCAACGAACCTGGACAAGCAGGATTTTTTTGCAACCAGGTTTATTGAGGAAAAAATCGTTAGCTGGGCCGAGCCGAACCATCGGCTCTAGTGTAACTTTTGGGTTTGGGTAGAATAAAAGCTGCAGCCTTCGGTCAAGATTTCAACCTGCTTTTGGCTACGGTGGCTGCGATGTCCGTAATTTCTAGTACCGAATATTTCGAGTGGAGTTTGGGCACTGTGGAGAAAGGACTTTGTCCTAGCGAACGCCGTTTTTTGGCGGGTCGAATTTGGCGTTGGCGCCAAGGAATTACCATCCTGGCCCTTGGTTTGTCGTTTGTTGTCGCCCCAGTTGGTGCCAGCGAACCTTCTGAAAAATTCCTGGCAGGGTTGAGGGAGCGAGGCCTTATCGAGTTGGGCCTGGACTACCTGGAACAAATGGAGTCGAGCCCCCTGGCGACCCCCCAATTTCAGGCACTTATTCCCTACCACCGTGGCATCTTGCTGATCGATCAATCCCGCCGCACAACCGATCCGGACGAGCGGGCTGCCTTACTGGCTGAGGCCAATGCTGCCTTGGGCACTTACGCGGCCAGCAATCCTGAAAAACTCAAAGCCGCCAAGGCACAGGGCCGCCTGGGAAATGTCCTGGTCGAGCAAGCCAAACAGCAAATGGCTCGTGCAAAAAAGCTGCCCTCCGACGGGGCTGAAGAAGAACGCACCTCCTATCTCACAGAAGCACGCCGCCTGTTCGATCAGGCCCGCGGCATTTTTGAATCGACCGGCGAGATCTACAGCGCGGAGATCTCGACCTATCCCAAGACACTCGATCCCAAGAAAGAAAAGGACCGAATCAAGACCCGCCAGGAATTGAGGGGACGGCTGGCCCAATCGCGAATTCTCGCCGCCCAGGCCGACTATGAAAAGGCAAAAACGTTTGCGAACACCTCCAACGAGTTCAAAGATTTGAACGAAAAGGCTGCCAAACAATTTTCAGACGTGTTTGAAGAGTTTTCAGGACGGGTGATTGGCTACTACGCCATTCTCTACGAAGGCCGATGCTTTCAGGCACTTGGAAATCTCAAGAAAGCTCTTGGAAGTTATGACATTATTCTGTCCGGTGCCGAGACTGCCCGCACGGTTTCCGATTTTCGTCCGGTGATCGCGCAAGCTTATCAGCATCAGGCTGAATGTTTTATTGCACAGCAACAATACGATCCGGCCATTGCCAGGATCGAAGCGTGGTTGGCCCAATCACAAGCCCATGAGAAAAATCGGCCAGAATGGCTGGCCCTACGTTTCCTCTTGGCCACCGCACTCCGCCAGCAGGCGGAATCGCTCGATGACAACAAGCCCCGGCAGCGGAATCTGTTGCGGAAAGCGCGAAGCGAATTTCGAGCGATTTCCAAGCTACCGGGCCAGTTCCAGCAAGAAGCCCGTACCGCCGCCAGCGAATTGGGCCGCAGCAACGATTCGACCGACCATCCAAAAACTTTTGCCGCAGCGTATGACGCCGCACGAAGTTTGATCGACGAGTTGACCGTGGCCAATCTGCAACTCAATGCAGCCAAAAAAAATGACCCTGATCAGGTGCCGGCGCTGGAGACACAAACCAGGGAGACCGTCAACCAGGCAGCAAGGGCTATGAGACTGGCGCAAACGCTGGCCGATGAAAATGCAGAGCTTTCGAAAGTTAACGAAGTTCGGTTTTATCTTTGTTGGCTCAATTTTCAGCAGGAGAAATTCTACCGTTCGGCAATTCTGGGAGAATTTCTTGCCCGCCGCTATCCTGACTATCCCGCATCCATCAACGCCGCCAAGATCGCAATGGCATCCTACGAACGACTCTATAACAACGCGATCTCCGGTGGAAAAGATAGCCAGCACTCCGAATTTGAAGCAGGCCAACTGGCTGATATGGCAAAATTTATCACCCGCCGTTGGCCCGATACCCCCAATTCAGAGAATGCCTTTACCGTTTTGCTGACTTTTGCCCTGCGCCACGACCGCCTTGAGGAAGCAAGGCAATTGCTGACGGAAGTCGCCCCCGAACATCGACCCAAGCTGGAATTAAAACTTGGCAACCAGATTTGGGTTCAATCACTTCAACTGGCGCAATCAAAAAAAGACGAGGAAGCAAAACAGCTCCGCCAGGAAGCAATTGCCCTGCTGCAAGATGCGGTTGAAAAGGTGCGCAAATCGGGTGCCATTTCCACATCCCTGACAACCTCCGCACTCTATCTGATTCAGTTTTATCTGAGCGACGGTCAGTATGAGGATGCCATCACTTTGCTGGAGGCAAGCGACATTGGACCCCTAAAACTTATCGAGCAGAAAGATCCATCGGCGTCACGGCCCGAGTATGCAGCAGCCGTTTATATTGCTGCCTTGCGGGCCTACGTTTCAGTCGTCCCTCCCCAGGAAAAAAAAATGGTCGCCACGATGGAGGCTCTGGAAGCGACTGGCGAATCAGCAGATCGATTAACAAAGATTTATGTTGGCCTGGGTGTTCAGCTGGAAAAGCAAATCCAACAATCCAAGGATTCTGGACACAACCGTGAAGCAGAACGGATTATCAAAGCGTTTTCCAAATTCGTCGATCATGTGGCTGCCCGAACTGGCAGTGCAAACTGGACCGGCCTGAACTGGATTGCCAAAACGTATCTTCGCATGGGAGACGAGGTGCTCACGGACGATCAGCAAGCACACACGTACTTCACAAATGCCCTGAGCATCTACGAAAAGATGATTGCCCAGGCAGAGCAATCCCCAGGCTTTGCGCCGAGCCCCGTCGCCCTCATGGCGGCCCGAAAAAAAACAGGGATTTGCCAACGGAAGCTCGGCGAGTACAAGCAATCACTCAATACTTTTTCCTCCATCCTGAAAGACAAAGAATCACGCCTTGATGTGCAAAAAGAAGCGGCCTACACCTACCAGGCTTGGGGCGAAGCAGAAGACATTTCGAAACTTGAACACGCGATTGGTGGGGGATATAAACTGCGATCCACTGGCAAAAACCGACTTTGGGGTTGGGTCCGGATCAAAAATGCCGTGAAGCCATACATGGATACAAATAAAAGCCATCGCGATACGTTCTTCGAGGCGTGGTTGAACATCGCCCGCTGTCGTTACCTGATTGGCACCAAATCGACAGGAAGTGAACAAGCTGAGAATTTCAAAAAGGCGAAAACAACTATCCGCTCAATTTCGCGGCAACACCCTGAACTGGGAGGTGAGCAATGGCGGTTGAAGTTTGATAAATTGACAAAAGAGATTCAGCGGAAAGAAGGCGCCGAACCCCAGGGGCTTGCAGAATTTGTTGCTGTGACCCGTTAAGAAAGTAAACGTCATCGGAATCGCCCCCAAAACGGTGCGCCTGTAGACCATTAGAAATTTCGGAGATTGGCATGTCCCTTCATCATTCTTTAACCACTTTTTTGCTGACGTTCGCATTTGCGATTTTCGCCATCGTCGTCAAAGCACCTGGCCAGGATCGCGTGCGGACACATAGCGGGACAGTCGTTGGTGAGGTTGTAGAGACATCGCCGAATGAAGTTTTGGTCTCAAAAGGTTCGACCGGAACAGAAAAAGTGCCTGTCAACGAGATTCGCTCGATCACTTTCAAGGGTGAACCGAACGAACTGACCCAAGCCCGGGTCAACGCAAAAAATGGTGGCTTTCGAAATGCTTTGGATCGACTTGAAGATATCGATATTTCCAAACTGGATCGCAATCTCATCCGCGAGGAAGTCGAATTCTATCGTGCCTACTGCGCTGCCCAGCTAGCCCTGATGGGAACTGGAAAAATCAAAGACGCAGGACCCAAAATGTTGCAATTCCGGAATGCACACCCTAACAGCTACCACTATTATCAGGCTCGAGAAACCCTGGGCGACCTCTTCGTCGCCGCAACTCGACTCGCCAATGCCGAGAAAGAATACGCAGCACTGGAAAAAGCTCCTTGGCCCGGATACCAGACTCGCGCCAAGTTACTACTTGGCCGGGCCCTGCAGGATCAAGGTAAACATTCCGAGGCAATACAAAAATTCGATGCCGTACTTGCCACAGCCGGATCTGGCAAAGATGGTAAATCTGACCGGCTTGCCGCCACATTGGGAAAAGCTATCAGTGCTTCGAAAACAGGCCAAATCGACGAAGGCGTAACCATGATCCAGAATGTGATTCGCGACGCAGATCCCGAAGATTCGGAACTTCATGCAATCGCATACAATGCCTTGGGACAATGCTATGAGCAGGCAGGTAAACCTAAAGAGGCCCTTTTGGCGTTCCTGCATGTCGATGTTCTCTACAGTTCGATCCCGGCTGCCCATGTCGAAGCACTCGAGCGTCTGACAGCCTTGTGGACGTCGTTTGGCCAAAATGGTCGGGCTCGGGAGGCACGTGAGTTGCTGCGAGACCAGTATGGCCGGGAATAGCCAAATTTCCTTCCCCAAGTACGACGGGTCGACTTTACGGCATCCGGCACTGAGGATTACACTGGGCGTTTCCTACTGTGACCCATCATCCTCTCTGTGGAGATAAACATGCGGATGATCATCCCCTTGTTGAACCTGAAACGTACCCTTTGGTGTTTGATGCTTGGACTTTCGGTCGGCATCGCGTGTGTAGCAGCACCTGCGCTCGTTTCAGTGACCTGGGCTCAAGAAGATGCCGATGTTGTGGACGACGATGCGGAAGTAAACCCGCCGGCAGCCGCTCCTCGCCCAGCTGAAACTGCCCCAGCATCGACATCCAATGAAAAAAGGAGCTATCTTGCCTGGGCATTCAAGTCCCTGGGTTGGTTCTACAGTGTTGTCTTTCTGCTGTTGTCGTTCAGCCTGGTTGCGCTCTTCGTCATGAATTTGTTGACCGCTCGGCGGGAAAATATCGTTCCCACCCAACTGATCGAGGGATTTGAAGAGCACCTCAATAACAAGCAGTACCAGGAGGCATACGAACTGGCAAAGAATGACGACTCATTTCTGGGGCAGGTGCTCTCGGCAGGGTTGGCTAAGTTGTCAGCAGGCTACAGCCCGGCTATTGAGGCCATGCAAGAAGTCGGTGAAGAAGAAACTATGAAACTTGAACACAAACTGAGCTACATGGCACTGATTGGCACGATCAGTCCCATGATTGGTTTGCTGGGGACCGTTCAAGGTATGATTGCTTCGTTCAACGTGATTGCCTTTGCAACAACAGCACCTAAACCGAAAGACCTGGCCGAAGGGATCGCAACCGCTCTGTTCACAACCCTGGTTGGCCTCTCCGTAGCAATTCCTGCGATTGCTGCTAACAATATCCTCCGCAACCGGATCGCACGTCTGGTGTTGGAAGTTGGTATCGTAAGCGAAGGACTTATGAGCCGCTTTCAAAACATGGGGACAAAGAAAAAAGACCTCGAATGAGGTTTGGCAACTGGTAACTCCGGGTCCCCCACGCATCGGCAACCTGGATAAATAGCGACGAAACAAATCAAGACAGCCCGTCATGCGGATTAAAAAAAACCGACAATCCGAGATAAACGAAGGCGACATGACGCCGATGATTGACATGACATTTCAATTAATCGCCTTTTTCATGGTGCTGATTAATTTTTCGGAAGTCGAGCAAAATCAAGAAGTCAACCTGCCGTCGAGTGAACTGGCGAAACCGCCCGATATTCCCTACGAGGAACCACTCACCGTGCAAATGCTGGCGGATGGCACGATTCTCTTCGGAGGAGACAAGATGGACTCGCAAGGTCTCGGCTCAGCCCTGCTGAGGGAGGCTCAGATTATCGGCGCCCATGCGGAAAAACGACTTTCCGACGTAACCGTAGTGATCCGTGCTGACAAAAAAGCTAAAACGGGAGAGGTCCAAAAAATTATTCAGAAATGTCAGGATGCCGGATTCGAAACATTTGCTCTCCGCAGTCGACAAAGTAATATCTCGACGCTGACAACACCTTAGACGTTGGGATGGTAATCTCCCTGGAAAGTCGTCCCCTCACGACCCATACGATTCCAGTCGCATGAAAATTCGCCATACTGGTCGCGAAGACAAGATTGAGTTGCAGATGACACCGATGATCGACATCGTGTTTCTGCTGCTGATCTTCTTTATCATGACCTTCAAAATCGTCCTCCCGGAGGGAGACTTCAACATTCGGATGCCCTCCCCTGCTTCGAATGTCACCGCGCAACCATCTGAAACACCCACCCTGATGCTGCGAATCACGGCAGATCCAAACGGAACATTAGCCGGCTTGCGACTTGACAACCTTTCGTTCGGAAACGGCCCACAGGCGTTCGCCCAACTCCACGCACACATCCGCAGTTTGATCGATGACGAGGGGGGACC
Organism: Pirellulales bacterium; assembly: GCA_022448345.1. Taxonomy (GTDB): domain Bacteria; phylum Planctomycetota; class Planctomycetia; order Pirellulales; family Lacipirellulaceae; genus JAKVCB01. Next base: position 20,104 of record JAKVCB010000027.1, on the reverse strand, counting down.
AGGTTCTGCTGAAGATCAGGAAGTCGAGCTTGATTGCGATTACAATCTCGATTACGGCTACGTCGTGAGAGCCATTACCGCGATTACCGGTTACGTGAAGGACGGGCAGCAACACAAACTCATCGAACGAATCAAATTCTCACCCCCCAAAGACAACTAGCAATTGCCGCTGTTGCCTTATGCCCGCGGGTGAAACGCATCGTGTACTTTTTTCAATTGCGTGTGATCTACGTGTGTGTAGATTTGGGTCGTAGCGATGCTGGCGTGACCTAACATTTCCTGAACTTGTCTCAAGTCAGCCCCTCCAGCAAGTAAATGTGTTGCAAAGCTATGCCGCAACGAATGCGGGCTGAGTTCTTCCGCACAACCAACACGTGCCGCATAACTTTTGAGCAACTCCCAGATCCGTTCGCGTCGCAACCGCCGCCCTCGGGAAGACAGCAGCAAGAATTCCGACGGTGGTTTCCGTCGCTTGGCCAAGGCAGGTCGTTCCCGCTCAAGATAGTTAGAAACAGCAGCTGCAGCCGGACCGCCGAGCGGAACCAGGCGCTGCTTGTCACCCTTGCCGTGACACAGGCAGTGACGGTCTTTGAGGTGGACATCTCGAGGACGAAGTCGGGAGAGTTCTGAGACGCGGCATCCGGTCGCATACAGCAATTCCAGCACCGCCCGGTCGCGTTGCCACCAGAGGTCGAATTTCTTAGGCGCTGCAAGAAGTGCGTTCACTTCATCTGATGAAAGAACCACCGGTACACGTTGCCATAACTTTTGGGTTCCCAGCAACTCTGCCTGGTTCTCTTTAAGTACCCCTTCAAGCTGAAGATACCGAAAAAACATTTTGAGTGAGACCAGGTGCCGACTCACGCTCGCTGCAGCGAGTTGCTGATCGAGTAGCCAGGCTGGATATTGACTCAACTGCCCAATGGTCAGCCCCTCCACCCGACGTCCTTCCAGCCAGGTAAAAAACCTGCGCAGGTCGCGATCGTAGGCAACCACTGTGTTTTCTGCCAAATGGCATTCGCTGCGCAGGTAACGCACAAAGGATTCCCGCCAACGCCGGGCGTTTTCTCTCGCCGCAGTGCGGCGGGGCTGGATCACCTTGCGTATCCCCATCAGAAACTCTCTCGGGTTGCCTGCAAAAGTACCTTTAATACTTGTATCGTCCATCCAACTACCAGGATCTCAATCCTGTTCCTGTTTGATCTGGGCATAACGGCTACGTGTCGAGTATGCTGACCGCAGGCCGCATGGTTTACACCGTTTGGGTGACTTATCCTGACAGGGTAAGGAGCTACCCTGAACTTGCAAAGGTAATTCGGCCTTCTGTTCTTGAAGGTAGGCAGCATCAATAATGAACGTTTTAGTCGTAGGTGGGGCCGGTTATGTCGGTAGCCACGCTGTCCGATTACTCACCCGTGCCGGGTATCCGGTTTGGGTCTACGACAACTGCCAGCGCGGACATCGGGCAGCCGTTCCAGCCGAGTTACTCATTGAGGGTGACCTTCTGGATCATCAAAAGCTGGTCGACGTGTTGCGGGACAAATCAATTGATGCCGTGATGCACTTTGCCGCATTTGCCCTGGTGGGAGAATCTGTATCAGATCCTGCGGGCTACTACCAAAACAACGTTGTTGGCACATTGACCCTGTTGAACGCGATGCGCACCACTAACGTACGACGAATGGTGTTTTCCAGCACGTGTGCAACTTACGGAATCCCACAATCGGTACCCATTTCCGAAGAACATGCGCAAATGCCCGTCAACCCGTACGGGTTTACCAAACTTTGCATTGAGCAGGCGCTGCAGGATTACGCCCATGCCTATGACCTTGGCTTTGTCGCCTTGCGGTATTTTAACGCCGCCGGTGCCAGTCCCGACGGTGACCTTGGTGAGGATCACACACCCGAGTCGCATCTTATTCCACTGCTTCTCCAAACGGCACTTGGACAACGCAAGCACGTTACCATTTTTGGTCAGGACTACCCTACTGCCGACGGTACATGTATCCGCGATTACATCCATGTGGACGACCTGGGAACTGCCCATATCAAAGCACTCGAACAGGTAGCACCAGGTGTTCAACTAAAACTGAACTTGGGGACAGGTCGTGGCACCAGCGTCTCCTCAGCCATTGAGACAAGCGAACTCGTAACTGGCCGGAAGATTCCAACGGTTATCGGTGACCGTCGAGCGGGGGATCCCCCCGAACTCGTGGCAGATAGCCGCCGCGCGCAGCGTCAACTCGATTGGGAACCCCAATACCTTGACTTCAAACAGATTGTGGAGACCGCCTGGCACTGGCACCGCACACATCCACATGGTTACGCAACATAATTTTCGGCAAAGCCTGTTTGACGATGATTCGATTTTTTCATAACCCTCATTTTGACGTCTCTACTTACCGACGACGTTGACCTGACCACAATGCAAGACATTATTCTTGAAGACCCGTATGAGTTTGTCCCACCGGTCTACTCGAAATGGTGGCCAACCTTGATTCGGCTTTATTTGCGGCGTTATCTCCGCACACAGTGGCGCATCAGCAAAATTGACTGCCTGGAAGTGGACCGGTTTCGCGAGTCGATTGCCGCTGGCCACAGTATCATTCTTGCTCCCAACCACAGTCGACTCTCCGATCCACTGGTGCTGGGAGAACTTGCCCGGGAGGCAGGCTGTCATTTGTTTGCGATGGCGAGCTGGCACCTGTTTAAAGAGGGGGCTTTTCAGCGATTCATGATTCGTCGCATGGGGGCCTTTAGCGTGTACCGGGAAGGCAACGATCGTCATGCGGTCAACGAAGCAATCGACATCCTGACCAATAATCAACGTCCCCTCGTTATATTTCCCGAAGGCGCCGTCTCGCGGCATAATGATTTGCTCATGGACCTGATGGAGGGGCCATCCTTCATTGCCCGACAGGCAGCCAAGCGGCGAGCAAAAGAGTCGCCTCCCCGCAAAGTAGTAATTCATCCCGTCGCTATTCGATACTCTTTTGATGGTGATCTCCAGACAACCCTGGGACCTGTCCTGGACCAGTTCGAGGCCCGCTTCACATGGCCCCCACAGCGGGATCGGTCACTTGTAGAACGCATCTTACGGCTTGGAGAAGCGCTGCTTTCCCTTAAAGAAATCGAGTACCTCGGTGCCGCACAAGCAGGCGACCCTTATGCACGTGCTGAACATCTCGTCGACAAAGTGCTCACTCAACTTGAAGAAACGTGGAACGTAAAAGACCCCCCCACCGCAGTCGTTGCCCGCGTAAAAATGTTGCGGACGCTTATTCTTCCTGATTTGATCGAGAAGAAGGTAACCCCTGCCGAACGTGATCGTCGTTGGCGTCATCTCTCAGCCTGCTATTACGTTCAACAAATCGCCCATTATCCGCGCGACTACATTCTGCGTGAAAAGAACTTACCTGAAAGGGTGGTGGAAACCGTTGAACGGTTTGAAGAAGATTTTACCGATCAATCTGCGACGCATGCTCCACTCGACTGCACTATCAAAGTTGGCGAGGCAATTGAGGTGAACCCCAAACGGGATCGGAGCGCGGACAGCGACCCCGTCACCGACGCCATGGCCTGTCAAATTCAGGACATGCTCGACGAACTGGCAGCAAAGCGGACATTGGTCGAGGTCTAATTTTTGCACAAGCAAAAAGATATTCCACTGGCCAGGCCGACCAAGCGAGGTCGTTTTAGAAGACCTCGTACCAGGTGAGACGACAGGCAAAATCCATTAAGACTCATCTGGCAAATTTTTTCCCGGCTTACTCGGACTACCTCCCTCAGTTTTCCGATAATACCAGATCATGCGGTACACGATAGAGTAGCATGCGTACCCGCAAACAAAACCAACGACACATCCACCCAACCACACGGGACCGGCGATTTCCAGGAATCGCGACCAGAAAAAGTGGACCTTCGCCCACCAACCAACAGGAGGCATCGCAAGCTGTTCCCACCACTCGTGCCCGATCGGGTCGAGTGCAAGAATGGCACACCCAATTCGGTAACAATACCAGTAAAGCGGAATCAAAGTGGCCGGATTGGATATCCACACCATTGGCAGGCTTGCTGCTTTGTTTGCTCGAAACAACCAACTCAAAAATCCGGCAATCACCATCTGCAATCCAACGGTGGGCGTAAACGCCACAAACACGCCAATGGCTACTCCAAGGGCCAGTTGGTGCGGTGAATCATCGGCGTGAAGCAAGCGGTGAAAAACAAACTGACTCAGTTTGCGTCGATAGCGCCTTGACCATGAGCGGAGTGATTGAAAAAACATCAATAAATGCCCGACACTTCTTTCTATCAACCGTCCGCGAATGTTCCCAATTGGCCAGACCTGATCTCTTTTCAAAAACCTGAGACTGTCATTCGCCGCCCTTCAGCCACGGCCATCAAAGGGAACCGGCGAATCGTCTTGCACCGCATCTTTTCCTACACCTAGCCACCCGCGCCGGACAGCTACCAAGGCAACACCGCTTGGATCCCCAGGGTGGTAACACCAATGCACTGCCATTTTAAGTGTACGAAGGCCCCAGACGCTAGAACTTGAATTCCCAAATTGATCACTTCTGGGTCTTATTAGAAAGAGTATGCCGTTTGTGTCGAACTTTTTTTGCCTGGCACAAACTCCAAGCTGCCAGATGAAGGCCTTGAACCGGCCTCCCTGGCACCTTGTACCAGTTTTCCTGCAACCCTACCAGTTCGCCAGACAAGACTGGTTGACTGAAACTGTCTCTGCAGAACCCTTTATTGGTCCGGGGCCCAGGTTACCCGTGTCAGACAAAACGGACAGCTGAAGCTCTCGCTTGGTCACTCTACTGCCCGCAGCGCCCATAGAATTGCCACGACTCCCGGCCGAAATGCCGAGGCTTCGACTCTCAAGCCTCTGCCGCTACCACTTTGTGTAAAAATCTGGGATAACCAGGGGAGGGGTTTCGTCGGCAGGCTCAAAATCGCCGGTGGTCCCTGATGGAATTAGCTCCGGGGACTCCCTGCAGTCGGAACCGGGCAGACTCTTCCGGGTCGCCCCGTAGCGAAAATACTTTCCACTTCAAAACCAGGTTGAAATACTTCGGAAGGGCACAATGCGACAAACACAAATCAACATACCAACACCAGTCACTCCCCTGGGTGAATTGGCAGAAGGTCAAGAAGCCGATTTCTTTGCCCTGATGTCACAAAAGGAAGAGATGACCACTCGAGATGGAAAACCTTATTTCCGGGTTGCCTTCCGCGATGCCCAGCGCGAAGTTCGGTTCCCCATCTGGTCAGATGCCCCCCTGGCAGAATCTTGCCGCAAAGAGTGGCAAGTGGGCGAATTCTATAAATTGCGGGCCGTGTTGCGAGAAAGCAATTATGGCCTGCAGTTGGAGATCCATAAAATCCGACCGGTTGAAGATTCAGATCACGAGGACGGATTTGACCCACATATGTGTCAGCCAAAATCTCGGTTTGATGCCAACCAAATGTTTGCTGAGCTTATCGCGTTTGCAGAGGGAGAAATTGCAAATCCTGATCTGGGAGCGCTTGTTCTCGGCATTCTCCATGAGCATCGTGAACTATTGTTGTCGATGCCAGCGGCCAAGCGAAACCATCACGCATACGTAGCGGGATTTCTGGAACACGTGCTAAACGTCACGCGAACGTGCTGTCATTTGGCCGACAAATATGCCGACTTGTACGATGACCTGCAACCGCCACTCAACAAAGACGTGGTCATTGCGGGAGCTATCCTCCACGACATTGGAAAAATCCGCGAACTGGAAACGGGGCCGGCTGGTGCGGAGTATACTTCCGAAGGAAACTTGATTGGCCACATTCTTCAAGGTCGCGATATTATCCGGGAAATGGCGGTCCGTCACCATGTCGACACCGAAACACTGCTGCGACTGGAACACGTGATCGTGGCTCATCAGCGCCTACCCGAATGGGGATCGCCCAAACCTCCGATGACACCCGAGGCGCTTATCGTACACTATGCCGACGACCTGGATGCCAAACTGGCAATGATGGTCACGGTTCTGAAAGAAGATACAAGCGAGGGAGAACTCACCTCACATCGCAATGCGATGGGACAAAGTGTCTACCGAGGCAAGTCGGGCCTCGTCGATGCTGGCTGAGGAAGCGATTGTTGAAAATGCTGCCCGTAACACCAGGTTCTACCGATCGAGCGAATACCCGTTTACCCATACTCCAGGCGGATGACCTGACGATGATCATCTAACAGCGAAGTTTCATGCCGGGCCGTAAGTGGGCGATCCTCAGTCGATCCAATTGTATCGGCATCCTTGAGCGGTGTCGCTTGATCGATGGCGTAGTGGGCAACATTGTATAGATCGTCCAAAAGTTGCTGTGGTTCAGCCCTGCAATGGGCAACTTCTAATTCCAACCGATCAAAAGCTTCAAGTCCCGTGGTACACAATTGATAAAGTTGCTCGCCAACGACAGTAATACGGAAATCAATCCAGAGAAACAGGGGCAGGTTTTCGCGGGTCATCTGGTTTGTTTGCTCCGCAAAAGCAGCCGGCTCGTGAATCAGTCCCGCAGGTCCCCAGACGATTCCGCATGCCCTAACAGAATTGGCAACGGCACTCGTCAGTAACGTGAGTCGCATACCCTTCTCGACCGGGTCACGCCCTTCGTCGATAAGCGTGATCAACAAGTGTGCCTGATGCTGAGCCACTGCAGCGGCGGCTTGCGGCCAATACCAGGCTATTTCACAAGGTCCTGCCAACTGGGCGGCTGGAATCGGATGTCCCACTCGGGCCAGTAAGACCGTGGCACTGCCCCAACTGAAGGTGATGAGCGCATCGGTCTGACCTGTAATCTGAAGTTGTGGGGCCTCGCAATCATGCCTGGCAACCGCAGAAACCAAGGCCTCGGCATCGGGCAAGGGGTCGTCCCCCAGGGCGACTAACGACAGCCAGGTAGTTTTACGACTCGTCATGAAGAAACCCTGCGTGCCTGAGCAACCCGATCCCGACCTGCATGGTCGGGGATGGTCTGCTCAAAAACAAGATGTGGACTTGCCCTGATAATTTCCTCAACCTCCGAAGCAATCATCGGGCTGATCTCGATCAGCAATCTCGCCCCCTCAACAAGACGATCCGCGGATTCGGAAACCAGTCGCTCAACCAGTTCCGTTCCTCGAGCTCCGGCATGGAGTGCGAGGTGCGGTTCGTGTTCGCGAACATCTACCGGCAACTGGGCCATTTCTGCGGTCGATACGTAAGGAGGGTTACTGAGAATGTAGTCAAATTTTTTGTCTGTCGGTACCGAGGCAAACAAATCGCTGTGCAGGAACTCAATGCGATCGAGCACGTTGTGTTGCAGGGCGTTACCCCGCGCAATTTCAAGGGCTGCCTCACTCACGTCAATGGCTGCAACCTGGGCGTGCGGCACGTGTTTGGCCACACAAACTGCCAGAACTCCACTTCCGGTACCGAGATCAGCAACTTCTACTGTCCGTTCTGTCACCGGGTCCTGTTTGACCAGATCGAGTACAGCCACAACGACCATTTCGGTCTCTGGGCGAGGAATTAGTACGTCCGGTGTGACGTGAAATTCAAGCGAGTAGAACTCGCGTTTGCCAACCAGATACGCCACGGGAGTCCCATCGGCCCGTTTCCTTACGAGCTGACGGTAGGCACCCCGCATTGCTTCGTCTACCTCTTCAGCAAATGAAGTGTAAAGTTCGATGCGCGAGCAGTCACGAACCTTCGCCAGTAAAATTTCTGCCTCGAGTCGTGGAGATTCTGAACCCCGCTCGGCAAAGAAATCTGTCGTCCAGGTGAGGAGTCGCCCAATCGTCCAAGGCTGATCTTCCGACATGGTGAACTAAACTACCGGGTTCGGAGCATACTGATTCGTTACTGGTCAACGCAACCGATCAGCTTCGCAAAAATACCAAAAAGAATTCTCTCCAATATTTTCCTGCTCGATTGCAAGCTTGGTCTTCTCGTTTCCTAATCCATACCACCCATCTGAGCACGGAGCTGTTGGCGATCATAGTCAACCAGCGCATCGGTCACGGGTTGCAAATACCCACCCAGTACTTGATCAAGCTTGTAGAGATCGAATCCAATACGATGGTCGGTGATTCGATTTTGAGGAAAATTGTAAGTGCGAATTCGTTGACTCCGGTCTCCCGAGCCAATGAGGGTTTTGCGCTCTTGAGCCCGTTTCTGATGTTCTTCCTGACGCTTGCAGTCGTAGAGCCGCGCCGCCAGTTCTCGCAATGCCTTGGCCTTGTTCTTGTGCTGACTTTTCTCATCCTGGCACTGCACGACAATTCCGGACTCGTGATGTGTAAGCCGCACCGCCGATGCAGTCTTGTTCACATGCTGTCCACCCGGCCCACTGGCGTGGAAGATATCAAGCCGATAGTCATCCTGACTGATGTCAATTTCTACCTCTTCCGGTTCTGGCATCACTGCGACTGTAGCAGCAGAAGTATGAATTCTTCCCTGAGCCTCGGTCTCAGGTACGCGTTGCACGCGATGTCCGCCACTTTCATACTGCAACTCGCGATAGCAACTGTCACCTCCAATCGCGAGTGATATCTCCTTAAAACCGCCGAGTTCCGTGGGATGGTGGCCGAGGATCTCCATTTTCCAACCCTTTGATTCAGCATGGCGCTTGTACATCTCGTACAAATCGCGCGCAAACAAAGCAGCCTCATCACCACCAGTTCCGGCGCGAATCTCCATGATGATCTTGACTCGATTGGCATCCTCACCGCCAATGGTCAATTCGAGCAAATCATTCCAAAGTTGCTCACGTTCGGACTGCAACTGCTCGAGTTCTACTTCTGCCAACTGGCGCATTTCCATGTCATCGCCAGCGACCATTTCCTCCATCTCGCTAATCTCGTCATGAATCTGTTTGAAGCGGCGGTACTTGGTAGCCAGCTTGGTAAGCGACCCATGCTCACGGGCCGTAGATGCAAGCCTCCTTGCATTGCCCAACACCTCGGGATCGATCAGGTCTTTTTCAAGCTGTCCGAAGCGGGCCAGTTTTTGTTCCAGCAAATCGCGCATAGGAATTCTTTATTTACATCGCTTAATGGCTTGGGATTTCCAACAACCGCCACCTTGTCAGCTAAGTTCTACACACGTTGACCGCCAGGGAGAGACCAGTCATCTATGGCGCGGACCCGGAATTCCAAATTGGACCAGAAAACCGAACAACTACACAGGTTCCCCAAGAACGAACATCACAGAGATGTACAACTGCCAACCGCAACCAACCGAGGAGTTATTCATCCTTGCCAGCTGGCTTGGCCTTCTTCCCGCGTTTGAGACTCGCATAACCAGCTGCGGAGAACTTCTTCTTGAATTTATCGATCCGACCAGCCGTATCTATAAACTTCAGTTTTCCCGTGTAGAACGGGTGGCATTGGTCGCAAATGTCGACCTTCAGTTCCTTTCGAGTGCTGTGTGTCACAAATTTGTTCCCACAGCCACACGATACCTGGGTCTCAACATACTCGGGGTGGATGCCTTCTTTCATCGGCGTGGTCTCTACAACTTGTTATTAGTGCGTTGGAATCTTGCTTTGTTTATTTTGGCCGAGGACAGTAAGCGTTACCGTCGAATCTCGCGAACCCGATAGCATACCCTGCCCCTGGCCGGGCAGCAAGCCCGTGCCCGCCCCGCCGTCCGACAACCCACTGCAAGAATGCATAAAACCGCCTTTCTCGGGCAAGAGATAACGGCCAGGGTGAGTCTACCACGACCGTGGACAGGTATAGAAAAGGCGACCATATCTGGCTCAACCAGCTCCCGCTGAAGAAGGTCGCAGCGGTCCGGTGCTCACGGTTGGGACACGATTCTACTACGGCTGGGCTTTACCCGAGGAAGTCTTGTCCGAGGAAGTCTTGTCCGATGCCGCAGCCTCCGCTTTTTGGACCAATTGTCGGGCCCGCAGGAGACTTCCGTGACGACTCGCGGAATCATCCTGTTGGAGCAACTCGATGGCATCCTCAAACCTTCCCATCGCCTCATAGGCGCGGGCCAAATTGTACCGTGCGCCATTGGTCCACGGACCCTCCGGGTAATCTTCTAGAGTTCTTCTGGCCAACCAATCCGCAGAAGTGTCATATCGACCATCGTCGTACGAAAGAAGTCCCAGCCAGTAACTGGCGTTTTGTTTGGCCCTGTTGTAAATCGCAATTTTGTCTGGAGACGTTTGCTTGTTGAGAATCCGTTGGGGCGGCCTCACACGGGGGTCGGTGTAGAGCCGCACTGCATCGCGGTGACTGTCGACAACCTCGTCGAGCCCTTTACGACGAGGATCTTTTTTCACTTCCTTTTTGCCTTGGAAATGCAGTACACGTGCTTTGTACAGATTGGGCCGCCAGGAAAATGGCTGGAAGGTAACAGCTTCAAGATAGCGGGCACGTTTCTTCAAGCGGAGTTGATCCCTCAAGGTGCTAAATGGCAATGGCCAAAGCCGCACGTTCGTAATTTCCCCACCTGCTTGAATTGCTTCCGCCTGTAGCGATGGGGCGGGTGTCAACACAAGTCGATCCTCCCCGGTTAACTCGGCTTCCAATAAACGTGCCCGCCGTGAAAGCTCAAACGGAGAGGCCACCAGGTCTGCCGTCACGTGCTTGAGTGCATCCGCCAAAACTGGATATTTGAAATCCCCGATATCGAGCGAGGCAAGCAACCCCGTATCTGCGCGTACCTGTCGGAGCGTGGCCACAGACTCACCATCAGGCCCCCGAATGGGTAGCCCTAACCGCGTATCGAACAGGTAAAGCTTGCCATCCAGCCACAAGGCTGGTAGCCAAAACTTTTGCTGACCGTTGCCCTCAGCAACTGATAAAACCACGACCTCCAGTCCTTGCTGTCGACAAAGCAGGGCAAAGATCCATGCCCGCTGCGCCGCGGTCCCCTCTCCATAGAGCAAGGTTTGCCAAGGCCAACGAGGCCGATAGTCTTTGTCTGGGGCAAGCTGGATATTGCGTACGGTCCAATCGAACAAGGCCGTTGCCCGCTGAAGATTGTCAAAACCATCGCCACGCGCCCACTCGGAGATGTCGCGGAGCCAAATGGCTTGCTGTAACAGGCGAACTCCCTGTGGTTCAAATGACGGTCGGGCTAGTGCTTCGCTTGAGATATAGGGTTGTAACCGTTCTTCGTCGCGCAACTCGGCAGGCAAGGTTTCCAGGAGCGGGTCAACTTCCCAGTCATCAAGAACCTGGTTCTGTCGTGACCAGGGATTCAACCGATCAAGGATTTGAGAGAGGACTCTTTCATCAGGAGTTGGTTCCCAGGCCAATGCTGGATCGCCCCTTTTGGCATATTTCCCCAATCGATTACTAACCTCATGCATCCGCTGATCGCCATACCTCCAGATTTCAATTTTTTCGGGCACGTCGACTGGAACCAGTGGAGGGGCAATAAGCAAGGTGTTGTCATCAAGAACCTGGGCAACCCCAATATCGACTGAGGCCTTTCGTACAAATCCCTCGCTCCACGTTATCTCCTGCTCAACTGCCCCTTCCGAACTCGATGTCTTTTGACGCTGCGTTCCGAAATGCTTATCCTGCGTGGCAAGCGCCGAGTCATCGATATCAATGTAGTACTTGACGATATCTCCGGTCTGCACACCAAGTCCTCGAAATCGGCTATTCGCTTTGGGAACTTGAAGAAAATTGAAGACCGACGGCCCCTCGCTCTGACTCGGATGACGACCAAGCTTTGCCATGACATCCTGACGATCCGTGCTAGTCCGCGAATCAAGAATGACTTGAGGTGGGCGAAGATCGGTGTCCACATCTTGGGGCAAATCTCGCAACTGTGTAATCGCCGTTTCGAGCAATGCCACCCCACGGTCCGTTCGCCTTTGCAGCCCTGCTCTGCCAGATTGAGTTCCGCCACCACGCCTGGCTGAATTTGAACAACCAACCGTCGTCACCAACAGAGCCAGCAGGCCAAACCAGATGAAACCGTTCCATCGCATCGAATCAAAATAACGTCTGGTTTTTTCTGTTGATCGTACCATTCTTTTGTACAGCAAAGTTTTCCAAGGCAATCCTAAGATAAAACAAAAGCGTGGGGCTACCAAATACCGTTGAATGTATTACTCAAGGCCCCTGGGCAGCCGTGGCTTGTCACCAGTCGGCACTGCGCAATCCGCTTGCTTTTCCAGGTTTTAGCAATAGCACCACGGTTCCGACCATGACAACTTTTGTTCATCTTACTTGTGAACCCTGCACGAGACAGGGCTTTTCACCTGTGGACATGTGGCTCTTAGCCAAGGGCAGGACTGAACCGAGTGACGGTTTCGCGAATCGTTACCCAACGTTCCAGGGCTGCCGGCAAAGCGGCCAGGGGAATCATATTGGGCCCGTCACTGGGCGACTTCGATGGCTCGGGATGCGTTTCGCAAAATAGACCATCGGTCCCCATCGCGACAGCCGCCCGCGCCAGTGGCTCAACCATTTCACAATTGCCTCCGGTCGTTTTTCCCAAACCGCCAGGTTCCTGAACACTGTGGGTGGCGTCAAACACAACCGGTACTCCAAGCGCCTGCATCTCGGGAATAGCCCGCATGTCATTCACCAAGCGTCCATAACCAAAAAATGTTCCCCGCTCACAGAGCAGGATGTTGTCACAACCAGTCGCTTTGAGCTTGCCTATCACATTGCGCATATCGCCAGGTGCCATGAACTGCCCTTTTTTCACGTTGACAGCTCGCCCAGTTTGGGCAGCGGCAACCAACAAATCGGTCTGTCGGGCTAAAAATGCCGGAATCTGCAGCAGTTCGCAAACTTCCGCAGCTGGCGCTGCCTGGGATGCCTCGTGGATGTCGGTGGTCACGGGAAGTCCCGTCGCATCGGCAACCTGTGCGAGGATTTTCAGCCCTTGTTCCAAGCCAGGGCCACGGTACGACTCAATGCTCGTACGGTTTGCTTTATCAAACGATGCCTTGAAGATCACTTGAATCGGCAATTCGGCATTAAGACGACGTAACACTTCCGCTATTTCCAGCGCGCCGGCCTGATCCTCAAGAACGCACGGACCAGCAATCACCAACAGCGGCTGGTCGGGACCACACTGATAGGAACCTATATTGACAGTATCGTAGGACATGGCTTGTTTCCAAGGACACACAACTGTGTTTGGCTTTCGTAGAAATGTATTAATTATTTGAAAGGGGCACTCCAAGGCGTTCAGCCCCACGGGCTGAAACTATCAAGTTCAATCCACGGGGGATGAGTTCGACCTCGATTGGCAATCGGCCTGCATGATCTCCATCAATCTGTACCGCCACCCCAACATTTCCCGCAGCCTCAACCCGAAAACTTTGCCGCTGGAGCATCTGCACTTCCGGTAAATTCAAGTGGCGGCCGCGGGCCACCTGCCACAGGTGACGCAGGAAGAACCAGGTTGATCCCCTGCGAAACATGCACAGATCAAGCAACCCATCGGTCCCCAGGGCACGGGGCGTAAACTGCAATCCGCGAGCATAACAGGGAAGGTTAAAACCCAACAACCAGCGGCAACAAACGGGCTCGGTCTCATAACCGGTGCAATATACACGTAATTCCGGGTATTTGTAATTACGTAATGCCTCAAGGGTTGGTTTGACATAGGACGCGTGAGTGATGTGGCCCGTCCGCCGCGATTGCATTCGATCGATCACTTCGGCGTCAATACCGACACTCACCATCAAGAGAAATAGCCGTGTGTCGACTCGCCCAATATCGAGTGGGACAACATAACCATGGGTAAGCACCTCACAAACCTCTTCCGGAATGACTGACTGGCCAATGTGACGCGCCAGCAGGCACTCGGTCCCAAATGGAAGAGGCAACAACGGTACCGAGGCAGGAACCGCATTACGGACCGCCGCAGCGGTCCCATCCCCTCCGGCAGCCACGACTGCCCTTAATGTGCCAGCCTGGTGCCAGCGGGCGGATAGGGCTGCAAGTTCCTTCAAATCGGTGGTGAGCTGAGCTGAAAAACCACGAGCCATCAGCGCCTTGTAGACAGCTTGCACACGATCCACTGCAGACTGACCGCCGGCGCGTGGATTGACAGAAACCAAAACCCCCTTTGCCGAGGTTGAAAGTGGCTCAGCGACCCGCACAGCCGGTTGGGCCCGCCCTTCCGGTGGACTCAGATTCTTCACGAAGGTGCCTCAAAGTCGATTCCCAGGGGGAATCTCATTGAATTTCAAAGGAATCGTCAACCTCACGCTTTAAACTGCGCCCGACAGAAGCATTTCTTATCTTATAGGGAAAAAACCTCGTCGGAACGTGGCCTGGGGACCGTGCCAAACCAGAACTTGGCCACAGGTCGGGTGTTTTTCAGAGGGTAACACAAATAGTTATGGGTTCACAGGTTAGGTGGTGCAACATTATTGTCGCGTCTCATTCTGCAACTTTTTTGACACGGCCGGCACGGTTTCGACAACCAAAACAACGGTTGTACAAACGTGCTGCACGGCGACTTCAAACTGTTGTCTCGGAAGGCAACAGCTTGAAGTCCAAAACGCTCGCCAACCAAACCAGAAACAACCGCTTTTGAACTCTTTTGTCTCACACTAACTCCTGTTAGTTAAAGAGTTTATACACACGTTTGGTGGCATCCAGGGAACCCGTTTCAAAACCTTTGGCACACCGTGTGCTTTATAGGGAAGGCACTGGCCCGCGGGGCCTCGAATGAATTTGGGTACGATGGTTGACTTGCCCCTGACCACCGTATCAAGCCAAAGCGTCTTTGGCTCATTCGAGGCCCGCTTTTTTTTGCGCCGTCTATGCCAACCTGAATACACCGAAATGGGGCGCAACCAGCAAGGCAGGGCAATTAGAGGTCTATTGGGGACTTTACGACGGTAACCGTCCCATTTCGCGCCCACTGGGGATGGCCATAGAACGGGAACCTCGGCTCAAGAACCCCAAAGCAAGAGGCCCAAAGATGGTCTCCTCGCCAGGGGGCATTCCCCTCCGCAACGGACGGCTACGCAACCTACAATCGCGGGGATTTCAACTCAGAAACACCGCCCATGATCGACAGCCCCAATTACGTGACCCAGAAGCGTATTGCATGGTGAAAAGGACACCTGAATCGGTATCGTTCGTAAGCGAATTCCCGCCGCGATGGGACCGGTATCTCGGCCACCCACGACCACACCGTTAAACGGGCGTCTGGCACATTTCCCCCTGTGGGTCGAAACATATTTTTGCTCGATCTGCCTCCAAGGTACTGCGATCCGACCTGTTTTGCCCCAGTTTTCTGGTCTTAACTTCCCTAAATTTGTTTGACAAAAGCAATTGTCCTGAGTTATCTTAAATACTGGAGTGAATCTGCACGACGTGAATCTGCACTGAACAGCAGGTCCGTGCATGTTTGCGGGTTAGCTTGGGTGGAGTATTAACCTTTCTCTTTTTTGCATCTTGGGAGGATGACTAATGAAAGTTCTTTTGCCTGTGAATCGTAGGAGTACCACAATGAAGACGATCACAACCTTGATCGCCGTCGTGCTGTTTGTCGCGATGGCCTCAACCGCAGACGCCGGACTGCTGGCTTCCTGGAGGTTCGAGGATAACTTAAGCGACTCTTCAGGCAACGGCCGCACGCTGAGGCCCAATCCCAAGAACTACGACACCGGCCTGATCGGTCAAGCCCTGGACATGGACGGAATCGGTCCCAACACGGTCGAACAAGGGACAGACCCTGGTGCGATTGACGATAACGCATTCGACTTTGGCTCAGGCGACTTTACGATCTCGCTCTGGGCCTTTTTCAATGACCTCAGCGGTGAGCAGAACCTCATCGAAAAGTTCCAACAACCTAGCGGGCCTGGTTGGACGCTCTACAAGAAGGGCGGCCCTGCTGATCAAATCGAATGGTACGGTGCTGGGGTCGGCGCCGTTACTGGTAACACCATAGGGATTTCTGCTGGAACCTGGCACCATATCGTCCTCCGACGCGACGCAACGAATATAGAATTGATTATAGACACTGCTCAGGACGGTGCGTCCTTAGCCCACGGCGGCGCGGCGATTTCCGACAGCCCCAACGCGTTGGGGATTGGTTTCCGAAGAGGTGGAGCCAACTTCATGAACGGTTCGATCGATGAAGTCACTGTTTGGGACGAAGCGTTAAGTAACGTGCAGATCGCAGCCCTTTACAACAACGGCGATGGTGTCATCACCATTCCCGAACCGGCATCCTTGCTACTTATCGCACTCGGCTCGCTTGCCGTATTGGTAAGGCGAACCCGTGCCATCACATGAGGTGAATAAGTATTAGCCGGAACGTGCTAGCGTCCGGTTAATCGAGCAAACCGGACGCTAGCGCGTTCCGGCTAATGTTTGCGTACGACCTCTTAGTGCGACGGAGAAGAGAAAATGAATCAGAAAATGTTAGTCGCATTATTGTGCGGAATCGCTTGTTTCGCTTGCGAGTCGACGTTTGCCTATGATCCGCAGTCATTTAGCCACGAATTGATTCAGTCCAATACCCGTAGTTATGTGGCGCTCGATGTGGGCGAGGCGGACAACAACGTGGCAGGCGTGGAGTTGTACGTCGGCTGGCGCGACATAGACGGTAGCGGCGCTGGCCCCGACCCGACCGGCGGTGGCGGTGTGGATCAGTGGCATCGCACCGGGCCAGACGCCTGGACCGGTAATTTTATCGATACCAGCGCCTCCTACCGAGTTGAGGATGTCAAAGTCGGCGAGGTGGGCATCGATGCGATTCCCGGCCTGTACGTTGGTCGGAATCGCTTTTTACACCGTTATACGGAAGGCAACGGCATCCACAGTGGCAACGGGATCAATGTCCCGGTACCTCAAGAGACCACTCCAGCTCAAGGAAGCGTCGAACGCGTCTATCGCCGAATTGCGATTGGCGATGTTATTTCGGACAAAGTTGGCAACGAACTTTATTTCACCACTTCTGTGACGACGATGGGAGTGGAGCAGTACCATTATGACACCGTTGCCAACTGGGGTTATGGTGAGTTTGGCTCGCCGACTTTCCCTGAAGATCCGCAAGGCGATTTTACGGCCGTTGGTGTGGAAGGTGGTTACATTGATGGGCAGGGTACGGAATTTGGATCTTATGATCTCGAGATCGGCGATTTTGATACGAACCGCCCCGGTAACGAACTATTGACGAGCAAACGGGAAGGCTTTTCGTATTTCTTTGAGAATCAATTTATCCCCGGCACTTTTGCTCCGGGAATCGGCATCGAAAATCAGCAACGTGACTATTACGCGGTCGGCATTGGCGACGTCGATTCCACGGATCCTGGACTCGAGGTGTTGTACCTTTCCAATCGAGACCCTGCTATGACGAGTTTCAGCGACACGTCGTTTTTCAATGTCACCAGTGGTGCAGCAGGAGTTGGTGTGGACATCAGGCCCGGTTCCGATAGGCGCGGGTACGAGGTCAAAGCCGGTGATCTGAATAACGACGGTGTGGATGAAATCATCGTTGCCGCCGGCACGGAAACTGGCGGTGTTGACGACAACCTGCTAGGTATCTTTTACCTGGACAACAGCAGTACCTGGCAGTTACAGGCGCTGGCACATGACGTGCAGTTTTACGATATCGCATTGCACGACATCGATGGCAATGGTTTCCTGGATATCATGTACGGAAACGACGGTAGTTTGGGTGTCTTTTTGAACTCTGGGCCGTCTGCAACCGTTGACGGCGACTTCGACGGTGATGGCGCCGTAACCGCGGCCGATTACACGAAATGGCAAGACAACTTCGGCAACCCCGATGAGTCAGTCATTAACAGTGCTGGCGATGGACTGAACGGCGTCGACCAGGTAGACTACGCAGTCTGGAAGTCGAATTTCCAGCCTGGCGTGGGAACGGTTAGCGGCGCCTCGGCTGTGCCGGAACCTTCGAGCTTGATGTTGACGTTGCTCATTGTAGTGAGCATGCTGGCAGCGCGACGACGATTGCAAGATTGAATCGCAACTGGATTTGAACAGGAGCAAACAGAGTGAACAGAGAGAAGTTCTCCGTTATCTCTGTTTCCTTCTGTTCTTCCTTCAGGCGGGAAACGCAAGAAAAAGCGCCTGCAAGCCGACGCGGTTTCACCCTCGTTGAACTTTTGGTGGTGATCGCCATCATTGGGATATTGATCGCGCTCCTCTTGCCGGCGGTTCAGGCGGCGCGTGAAGCAGCTCGCCGCATGCAGTGCACGAATCATCTGAAGCAGTTTGGACTCGCGCTGCATAACTACAGCTCCACGCACGGGTCATTTCCACCGGGTAACATTGTCGACTCCGTACCGGGAGGGCCTGCACCCTCGCGCAACGCCTACCCAGAATGGCCCTATTTCATCGTCCATCTGTTCGCTTATCTGGAGCGTGCTGAGCTGGCGGACATCGCTGATGAATTACTTGGCCGACCTCACGTGCTGCCTTGGCAAGACAACAGCGCAGACGATTGGCCAGCCGGCATCCAAACGAGTGAGACTGTCTTTTTTTGTCCGAGTGACGGACAGGGTGGAATTCGGGTTGCTGCTGGCAGCCTGCCGGCTGCCAACTATGCGACGAACACGGTACCGTTGTTCAAATCCAACTACTTGGGGCTGTTTACCGGCGAAAATGCAGACGACGTGAATACTGAAATCCTGCTGCAGAGTGGATACTCCAACTCACTTCCCGCAAGTAATCCGGATGCCGAACGACTGAGGCGATTGCAAGCCGTGTTTGGTGTGAACCGAGGTGCGGCGTTTAAGGATATCACGGACGGTACTAGCTCGACCATTGCCGTCGTCGAATACCTGACCGGGACACCGATGGACTTGCGTGGCTGGTTCTGGACTGCGCAAGCTGGCGCTTCGCTAATCTTCACCAAGAACACGCCCAACTCGTCTGCCTCAGATGTACTCATCGGACCAGCAGGCGAATGGTGCTATCCTGCAACAAATCAACCAGAAAACAACTTGCCGTGCGTGGGTGGAGGACCCCAAACCGCCTCCCCTAGAAGTCGCCATCCAGGCGGTGTAAATATTCTGTTGTGCGATGCCAGTGTGCATTTCGTGACGGACAACATCGATTTGACGGTCTGGCAAGCACTCGGCACCATACGCGGCGAAGAAGTCGTCGAGTTTCCGTAATGTCGCGGATCGCTCCGCCGATCCGATGGTAGAAGCCAAGGTTGATATCCGTTAACCACTAACCGACGGAGCGGTCAGCGACAATATGCTGTATCTACTTTCGAATCAGTTCTGGTCCCAATACCAGGTCCTGAAACTGGCAGTACTACTTGCCCTATTACCGCTCCTGGCCGGTTGCGGGAAATCTAGTGACGGACCAGAGCGCGGCGCTGTGCGCGGTAAGATCACGGTGGGTGGCCAGCCGCTTGAGTACGGCGCAATTATTTTCTATCCCACTGCAGGAACCCAAGGTCCGTCGGCAGGCGGACAGATCAACGACGGCAAGTACGCCATTTCGACTAAGAACGGGCCTATTGTTGGCAAGAATCGCATCGAGATCACTGGCTCCAAGCACACCGGTGAAACGACCCGCATCTCAACCGGTCAGGAGATACCAAAAATGGTTCCGGTGGTGCCCGCCAAATACAACACCAACTCGGAACTTGTTCGTGACATTGAGTCGGGAAAAAACACGCTCGACTTTGCACTCAACGGTCGTTAGTCGCAGACCGTGAACCTCTGATGCACGCTTAAACATAAACATTTTGCACCCTGCCATGAATCGACGAACAGCTCTTACATGTGTCACGATCTGCCTTACGTTATTATTAATCTTTGAGACATTCGCCCAAGCAGAGCCCACATTGCCAAGACCGATTGTCTCTCGGATCAAGGGAGTGCCGGTCCACTCCTACGGAGAATTCAACGTCTTTTCCGTAAGCCCTACGTACGATCCTTCGGTGGTGATTCAAGAAGCGAACGGAAATCCCTGGCGCCCCATTCATCCAAAGAAGTCCTGGGAAATCGAGAGTAATCTGCTGGGGCTAACACCAACCCGATCTCCAAGTCGTCATGCACCGGAACTGGAGATCTTTCATCCCGTCCACTTCATCGATGACGACCCCAACTCATATGGCTTTGCAGGAAGACCTGTTGGCGATCCATCGAT